>JAGXOC010000236.1 GCA_019894665.1 Candidatus Thorarchaeota archaeon | reverse complement strand
CTCTTGTCTTTTCCTGCGAAAAGCACTTTTGCATGTGCTTTTACTAGTTCGGAGTAGACATCGATTGGATTGTCAACTTTGGTCAGCGCTTCCAAATTATATGCACAAATAGCCATCATGGGGATATCAAGAACAGTATGGAGCGCGTGTTCATATTCAATCAATTCTTCAACAAGATTGTGCTTGATGAAACAACTCATCTCCCCTGTGACTCGCATTCCACTGAATCCCTTTGCCATTGCATCGTTATAGGACTTGCTCCATACTTCCATGACATCATCGAGATTGAAGACACCATCTCTGATGTACATGTCAGTGTACGGAAGGATTCCTAGCGCCCCCTGCTGTTCATATTTCTTTACATCTATTCCAAATTGGTTCATTGCCGCTCTTATTTCGTCAGGCGACTCCTCTGAACATATGTACGTGGCTGCTTCTCCTTTCTTAAGCCCCTTCTCAACGTATGAAAACAGAGTGTTCCGTTTTGCTTCACGAGATTCGTAAATGAGAATCACATGGTCTCTTGGTTTCAAATGTTTTAGAATTCGCATCAGCTTGTCGTCGGATGTTACCTTGAATTCCTTCCAATCTATTGATTCTCGAAGAAGTTTGTCGAAATCTTTCTGAACAATTCCCACTAGACTGGGGTCATCAGTCCAGAGACACCTACCCCCCGGCGCTGCATTTCCTGATGATGTAGTAATCAAAGATTGATATCTATCAAACAGAATATAGTTGCCAGGAATTTCATCACTGTAGCGAATTTCAAACGAGTCTTCAGGGATATGTTTTTTCAGAGATTCCGGAATCAAGTTAGCATTGTCAGGGTATTCGGTTATTATCCTAATTTCTACATTCCTGTGTTTCGCGGAGAGAAGATCCTCAGCAAAGGTCAAAACAAATCGAAACGCACTTTCAAAAGTGTCAACAAAATCAATTGAAGTTGTTGATTGATTCATAAGAAAAGAGATCTTCTTTTCGATGGCATCCTTTTCAGAGATGAGTGTAAATTGAGCTTTCTCATCCTCCAGCCGCGTTTCCTGCGGTGCTTGTTGGAACATCTCAAGTAACTGGGTCTTCTTCGATACCAGGCTCTTAATTTCGCGATTAGCATCTTCCTCTTTTCGAGCTATCAAGATTGAAAGAACATCTTCGATAGGAAGCGCTTTCACCTTTACAGGTCTTCCAAGAACACGTTCAATCAAACCGGCCTTTTCGAGTTTGGGAAGAGTTCGGTAGACTTCTTCGCGGCGTATACTTGCTATCTTTGCGATATTGCCTGCTGATGTGAGACCTTGACTGAAGATTGAGAGATAGATCTTGGCCTCATACGGTGTAAGCCCGAATTCTGTAAGCAACTTAGCACTATCTTCTTTGTCAGACAATATCGACCCCTCAAAGCGAATAGACACTACTTAAACATTGGTCAACCAAGTATTTTAGAATATTGATTCAAAAAGAATTGTCGGGGGAAAGTCCCCCTGTTCATTTACGAGCATTCATGACCTGCCAGCAGCGCTTGCAAATACCAGGAGTAGGCATGGTGTTAGCATTGACCCAGCCCTTGCACTTGATAGCTATGTTGACAGTGCAGCGGTCCATCCTGTGAGGATAGATTTTGCTGCCCATATCACGAACTTTGATTTTCTTCTGGCCGCCACGGCCTTTCTTGTGTGGCAAAACCTAATTTCAACCTGCGATGGCCCCATTGGGCAACATCGCTAGCCTCTCCAATCCACAATAATCACTAGACTCGCGATTTCATGAACTGATATAAACTATTGCAGATATTTACATTGGTCGATGACTGAATAATTGGATTTTTGTTATGTCTCTCTGCACTGGTTTTTCTCTTCTGGCTTTGATGACCTCTTCACTCTTCAAAGCATCATTCATTGTTGTTGCTAGAGATTCTTTTGAAA
>JAGXOC010000235.1 GCA_019894665.1 Candidatus Thorarchaeota archaeon | reverse complement strand
TCTCAGTGTAGAGCATCAGGATATAGCAACCCTTCTTGTACCATGATGCAAGGTCTTCTTCTGAGTGTCTACGATAGGACTCGGTCTGATATCCCTGGTGTCCCATGAGGGTCTCAACAATGTCGACAGGGATTACAGTGGCCAGGAGTGTTCTGAATCTCTTACGGAAACCATGGATTCTCACTAACCATCTTCCAGTCTTCTCATCTTTCTGATCAAGTCCAACCAGTCTAAGAACATCGTACCAGAAAGCATAGACATTCTGATGACAGAACGGGAACAGTCTTGGATCATTCAGATCCTTCTGTGGTCCTCTCTTGTTCTTGAGATAGTGTGTTCTCACACCCAGCCAGACATTGATTGCCTCTCGGGCTTCTTCGGTGAGGAAAACTACCCGTGCTTGTTTGTTCTTGGTGGTCTCAGCTCTCAGATAGACTCGAGGAGGATCCAAGTCCATAACAATATCATCAAGATGAATCTTCAGAATCTCTCCAATACGAGCTCCTGTTGCGATACACACCATGACTACTGCAGTACCAACAGCACGGAGATGAGAGAGAATAGCTCTGATCTGTTTGACGTCAATCATTGTCTCCTTGGAGACTGGCTTGGGACGCATCCCTCGAGTTCCAAACTTTCTCCAGAAGTTATCTGACAGTTCAACGTAGTTGTCCCTGAGGAATATCTTGATGCCAGACATCCTGTTCAACCTGGTCTTTGGAACTAGCTTGGTTGTGGATGCCCAGTATCTGTCAACATCCTTCATGGTCCCAACAATGTCTTCTCTCTTCTCTTTCAGGTATCTATCAGCGAGCTCAAAGACATCTCCCTCCTCATAGATGAAATGAACAAACATTTTAACATTCGATTTGTATTGACTCTTTGTCCATTGAGATGTGAATGTATTGAGCCAGATATCCAGTGCAGTACTCATAATCTCAAGTACATCTCCTCTTAATTTAAAGTCAGATTATGGAAAGCGAAGACCTTTCATAAGTCAACTTAGAAAAAGTCAACTGTTTAAGGATTTACCAACGAGTGGTGATAAGTTCGTTGGTAAAAATGACCGAAAAAGCTATAGATGATTATTCCACTAGAATATTATGCAAATTGCAAAACAACTCTGGCTTTCAAGAATAAACACTCCTTGGGGAGTATTGAGAATTTGGAGAATTCGTGACTATAGCAAGGCGTTTCCAATCAATGTATATTTCTGGGACACTCCAAAACGATTCTATGAAGATCCGCCATCTTACGCACCCGATTAAGACTCGTTGGTAAATATACAGAATACCACCACTGAACCGAGTGGTATCACGTCGTTGGTAAATGCCACCACTGAAACGGGTGGGTATTCGATGGATTTAAGTATAGAAATGACGTGTTTTCAGTCAGTTTCTGTGTTCTTCTCGATGAGCGGAGCATAGAGCTGAGCTGGCCGCTCTTGAGGGTCCCACGACCCTCACTTTCCTCTGATCGTGGGCAGGGGATATCCTTCGAACGAAAAAAGGAGAAAAAGAAAATGGTTAACATTTCAGGTAAAGCAGCAGTCGGGATTGCCATTGTTGCGGTGCTTTTGACCGCAGCATATGGGACCGCCGTCTGGATGGCAGTCACAGAATGGACCCCTCCGTGGGTCCCTCCAGTGACACCTCCGATCATCCCAACTGATGCTGAATACTCAGAATTCAAGTGGACTGGCATTCGAGAGGATGCGACCACATCCGTCACAGGTGCAACGACTAGATATTGGTTCGATGCGAACTATGATGATGTGATGCAGTACTCAGAACTTGGCAAGTTCACGGAATCTTCGGGCGTATATACGTCTACGAAGGAACTCCCCATAAACATCGCGCCTTGTGATGCATATCCCGATGGTGTTGTGTTTGACATATGGGTGCAAAGCTACGTGGCAACATACCAGCTGACATA
>JAGXOC010000234.1 GCA_019894665.1 Candidatus Thorarchaeota archaeon | reverse complement strand
AACCTAGGTTATGCATTGTAGACATTCCAAGGAAAAATGCAAGGGGATATGTCAGAACAAAACTGAGAATTGAGAGTTTCTTCGATATCTCTTGACGGTCCACTACTCGGCCCCCTCCTCAACAATATCGTATGTCTGATAGAAGATCTCTTTCTTAATCGGATAGAGTTCTCCTTTGACCCCGCGAATTATGAAATCCTCATCTGCCTTAGCAATTAGAGAATCACCCTCACGATTTTCAAGCGTAAGGACTTCTTCTTCACCTTCAACCTCTCGGAACTCGACCTCGATGGGTCTCTTCACACATCTTCTGAATTTCAAAAAACATTCCTTCTCGGTTTTGGATCTCTGCAAGTAGTGTTGTGAGGGTTCTCGACAACCTGCTTCTTCTCAGTACAGAAATTACTCCGTGTGAGAGACGAACATTCCGAACAGGTGGTCTTGAACACAATCTGTTTGGTGACTCTGCTTCTGATCAAGTGCTCCCCACTTCCGCCTTTGTGACCTGGACTTTCTTGAGAAGTACCATGTTGCGTTTCAGCCACTCAGTGACTGCGATACGTACAGCATCTCCCATACTGGCGTTTCTTTCCACATGGGAGAGGTTCAAGATTGAGGCCATGTCAGCCGCATCAGAATGGGTTTGTAGTTCCACACGAATCCATTTGTATTCCATAATTATACCCTACAATTATGGTACACTTATACCATTTAAACATGTTGCAAATGTGTACCATACGTACCACAATACAATAATTAACAAAAAAACTATGGTACATGTATGTCAAACTCATTGTACAAACAAGTCAGCATCCATGAAGAAACTGTGAATAAGATAGACTCTCTCATTCAGCGACTAGATAAGATATCAACTGCACCTCATTTCACAAGCCGGGCTGACTTTGTGAAACATGCGATCAACAAGGAAATAAATTCGCTCAATCAGATTTATCGTCTGGCAGATTCCGAAGAATGACCAGGATCAGATCCTTGAATGCTGACACGACCTCGATCTCCATCTTGGTGGCGTCATATTCGATCTTGTAGTCATTTGCTATGAATAGTGTCATTGACTCTCAGAGATGAGTACAGGTCAGGAGATTTAAAGTCAGAGGCTAAAATCTGTAACTAAAACGTCAGAATGAGTTTATGGGCTAGGCGCTGCGGCTGGGATTTGAACCCAGGATAAGAATCTAACTTAACCGGCTCATAAGGCCAGCGCCTTAACGACTCGGCCACCGCAGCTGATATATGATATACTCTGTGAGGTTAAGGTTTTAAAGACAGCTAATGGCATCCCTAGTCGGATATTTAGAATGAATAGTTTATCATCAAATACTTTATCTGTGGTACAAGTGTAAGACAACATGAATCTAGCTTAACTGGCTTATCAGGCTTAGCGGTCTAGATCGGCCACCGGGCTGAGTATATCACTCCGCCCACCTTCTCTTTTTCTGTCAATTAAGCTTAGTAGGTAGTGTTCCCGTCATTGGAACTAGTTGAATGCAATTGATTTCAACTCATCTCTTGGTCTTGAACAGGTAGATGAGCACTGTACACATTGCGCCAATGCTGATGGCGATATCCCATCTACCCAATGTTGTCACATCCACTAATCCAAAGGTCAATGCTGTCATAATAGCCAAGACAGGACCAAGGATGATGATGAGGCTCATCAAGACCTTCCTTCTCTTCGGGTTCATGTGCTATAGTTCACCTCTCTTCCTCTTTATGATGGCGTAGGTCACTGCAGCGAGTAACAGTGCTCCGAGCATCCAGTGGTGTATTGTGTCACTTCCTGTTGGGTCGAGCCAACTCAGGTCAGGAAGGAACGGTCCGAATGGTATCCCGAACAGATAGAGTTGGTCTGCGATCAAGACAGCTACAAATGTCACTACTGATGCTACCACAATCCTATTCCTCTTCTTCTTGTTC
>JAGXOC010000233.1 GCA_019894665.1 Candidatus Thorarchaeota archaeon | reverse complement strand
GCCCACTCTCCCTCAGGGGCAGATAGAAGCTCTAGGGGAATCGTGAGATTACAGAACCTCCTCTCTTACCTGAAACTCCTCTCTTACCTGCTTCATCAGATCTGAATCAGTATACAGGTCTATTGTTGTCATAGCCAGAGCCTTTGCTGCAGTCAACATAGCTGCATGTCCCTTCTTTGATGCTGATGCTTTCGTAAACTCTTGTGAATGTCCTGCGATGGTATTGTCACAGATTGAGATGTAGGGATGGATTGCTGGAACAACGTGGCTGACATTTCCGATGTCACTGGAACCTGCGCCACTTCCTTTTGGCAACGGTATGATTGGTTCACCAAGTGTTTCGAGATTCTTTACGAATGCCTCTCCCATTGCTTTGTTCATCACCCTCGATTGATAGGAGGGTGTGACCACCTCATACTTAAGAGTCGCACCTGTAGCACTGGCTGCACCCTTGGCACAGTCTTCTAGTTTCTTCACTAGCTCCTCACAATAGTCGTCTTCAACAGCTCGCACATAGAACTCCGCAGCCGCGAACTCCGGAACAATATTCGGTTTGACTCCTCCGTGTGTGATGACACCATGAATCCTTGAGGTCATCTTGATGTGCTGTCGAAGAGCGTTGATTCCATTGAAGGTCTGGATCACGGCATCGAGTGCGTTTATGCCCTTTTCAGGGCTGGATGCGGCATGCGATGGTTTTCCGTGGAACTCTATCTTAACCTCGGTCAATGCAAGTCCCATGCGGCCGACAGTTGTGTATCCGGGTGACGGATGAAACATCATTGCGGCATCGACATCTTTGAACAACCCTGCCTCAACCATTGTAATCTTCCCCCCCATATCTTCCTCAGCAGGTGTTCCCATGAAGATTAGTTTTCCAGGGAGGTCTTTCTTGATTGTACCCAATGCAAGACAAGCCCCAAGTGCTGCAGTGGCAATGAGGTTGTGCCCACAAGCATGTCCTATCCCGGGCAGAGCATCATACTCTCCGAGAATCGCGATTGTAGGTCCCTTGGACTGTTCGGGATGAACTGCCACTATTGCAGTGTCCATCCCCGCAACACCAAGATCCACCTCAAAGCCTGCTTTCTTCAATTCTGCCGCTAGTAGTCTTGCAGCAGTGACCTCTTCTAATGCAAGCTCCGGGTGACGATGTATCTCATCACTGATGTCAATCAGCTGGTCTCGAATCTCATCAACGTATGTACTAACCTTGTCTTTCCACATTGGAATCTCTCTCTGTGTGAGCAATCTACATCTTGAACTTTCGTATTCACATTACTTTCGGTCACAGTAATATGGAAAAGGAGTCTGCCTTCTAACCTGTCGTATAGTAACTGAGAGAGTGAACTTGTGAGCTATATCCTACGCTATATCCAATCAGATGGTACTCAGAAGGAATCCGAGTTTGATAGTGGTGAATCGACTATCGACCTCAGTAATAGGGACATTGTGCAATTCGACGTTTCTCAATTGAGATCCAATGGACGTATCACGGAGCTTCGCTTAGATGGGAATAAACTATCGCGAGTTGATCTCACGCCGCTCCGGTCCTGTAAGAAACTCCAGACGATTATCCTTGACGATACAACAGATGGCGAAACCATACTAAGCGACAGCTCGATGGAGAAGATATCCAAAGATGTGGTTTATGATGAAATCACAAACTTCGATTCACTCTCATACTTACCAAGTTTGAATTCGATTGGTTATTCACTTCCCTATGTAAAGAAAAGAGAGCCGAAATGGAAATTGATTCACCTATTTCAAAATGCTCTATTCGTCCAAGGTCTCGGGTGGATGGGATTACTGCATATTAGCATACAGAAGACTGAACGGCTTCTCAAGGAACTTACTTCATCGGGTAACACTGACAAGATCCAGAATGTGCTTCTGACATTACTGATTGATCAAATCGATCAAGGGGGTCCTACAATCGATCTTGATGTATAATCC
>JAGXOC010000232.1 GCA_019894665.1 Candidatus Thorarchaeota archaeon | reverse complement strand
GTCCTTGTCTCTTAATGTCCCACTATAACCATTTTGGGCAATATTGAACTAATAATCAGGTTTGTTTGGGGTCAAAAATGAGCCGTGATTTGGAACTGTTTTGGGCAATTCTAAGGTCTCAGACTCCTCTCATGCTTATTATATCTTCTATAATTGGTTGGCTAAGGGTATAATTGCAGAAGAGGGAGGTGACAAATGAAAGTCTTGATTGTTCATTTGAGCGATATGCACATAAAGAACCGAGACAATCTATGTCTGAGCAGAAAAGAGCAAATATGCAGGGCTTTTCAGAACGTCGCTCTTGGGGTAGACAGGATATTTGTAGTTGTCACAGGAGATGTTGCATACTCTGGGTCTAAAGAGGAATACTCGAATGCTGCGTTATTGCTCGAGCATATCAAGGATACCATAGAAAAGTATTCGAACAAGGAAGTGAAATTCATCATGGTTCCGGGCAACCATGATTGTCAATTCGAAATCGAAAAGAAAGAAATCAGGGAGATACTAATCAAGGATGTGCAGAAGAATCAGCCTGCGCATGTCAAAGCTGGCATAATTGACCAATGTTGTGAGGTGCAGCGGGAGTTCAAGAATTTTGCTCAATCTTATCATGATCATGTGGTTTACTCTGACAATTTGCTTTGTGTAATCAAGGATGATGTCAACGGACATTCTATAGTCTTTTATTGCTATAACACCGCTTGGCTATCTGAGTTAGATGAACAACGTGGGAAACTACATTTTCCGGTAGGAAGCCTCCCAACGGAGTGCTACGACCTAGCTGCAAATCTGTACATCAGCGTCCTACATCATCATTTCGCCTGGCTCAATGAACAGAATGCCAGAGAGCTATCTGATCATTTGGACTACACCTCACATCTAGTGCTGACTGGTCATTCGCATATATCTTCCAAGAGTGTGAAAGACAACCTAGAGGGTAATCTTACAGAATACATCGAAGGTAGGATTCTACAGGGTGCGGCAGATGATGAGAGTGGATTCAATATGATCGAACTAGACTTAGATGAAAAATTACAGAGACTATATCAATATAAATGGAATGGTGAGATTTATTCTCTGACTGGTGATGCGAGAGAATTATCTTTGGAAGAATTAGTACGTAGACATAAGGATATCTCGCAGTTGGATAGACTATTCCAGAAAAATTTCCTCAACGACGTAGGAGCACAATTCAGGCACCCGAAGAAGCCTGTTCTTGTGTTGAAAGACATTTTCGTGTTTCCGAACATGAGGGATATTAAATCAGAGAAGAGACCAGATGGGTACGTCTCGTATGATGTCAAGCGCTCGGATATTATGCTTGAAACAGGGGCAACCGCCAACAAGATACTATTGATCGGCGCACAACGGTCAGGAAAGACTGCGCTTTGTAAAGTGCTGTACAGCAACTACTACAAAAAGGGGTATACCCCGGTGTATATCAACGGAGATCGGGTCAAATCCGCCTCAATTGGTGGGTTTAATAAGTTGCTCAGCAATTGCTATCTTGAACAGTATAAGGATGACAATTCTGAGAGATTCGACCAACGAGAGAATAGTAGGAAATTCATCATCATAGACGACTATGATGAATCGAGGATGAACCTTAAGACTAGATCTATCCTGCTAGATAAAATCAACCAATACTATCCAAATGTGGTGATAACGGCGAACGACCTTTACAAAATTGGTGAAATAGTAGCTGAAGAAGAGCAGGAAATAAGCTCACTCAAGGGTTATCAGCAGTATGCGCTACTGCAATTCGGACACGAATTAAGGGATGATTTGATCGAGAGATGGAATACGATAGGCATAGAGGAAGTACTTGAAGATGAAAAATGGCTTGTAACTCCAGATGAGTACAAGATTTTCGATTTCATAAGAAGCTTGGCGCTCATAGCCACACAACTACGACCTGAATCATTAGAAGAAACAAAAAAAGATCTAACTGAGTTTTGG
>JAGXOC010000231.1 GCA_019894665.1 Candidatus Thorarchaeota archaeon | reverse complement strand
ATCCTATAGTCCTCACCACACGTATTGGCGACTTCGTTAGCTTACATCCATAACTAAAATTGGTTTGGTTTTTGAATTTTCACAAGGAATGATGCGTGTTTTTCTTCTTTACAATAACAAGATAGTCTGCTCGAAATATATTAATGACCCATGAAGTGTCTTGTAATCACACAAAGATACGAACAAAGAAAATATTGGGATGACTTGGCTGATGGTGGTGGAGGATGTTTCATATCATAGGCATTTCAGGAGTGTTCCTATTCGGTTCGCTATTGAAGAGTTGAAGTTTTTAAGATCGATTAAGGACCTCCGCAATTTCTACAACAAGCTAAAGATTGTAGTGCCTCGCGTGATTGGAACATTTGAAACATACTACAAGGCTCCGCCTATATTACATATTGAACCGACCAATGTATGCAATGCTGATTGCATTTGCTGTCCGGTATCACGAAGTACTCGTCCAAGGGGTCATATGGAGTTCTCGTTGTTCCAAAAGATTATAGATGAGGCATCTAAGATTGGTGTGAACTCAATTTTCCTCTTTCTTCATGGAGAACCAATGCTTCATGCGAAAATCATCGAAATGCTGCGCTATATCAAAATGAATGGGCTTTCATTTCATTTGACAACTAATGGTATTCCTTTTAATGAGAAGAAAATCAGGGGAATTCTTAGATCTGGAGTTGATAACGGGGACCATGTTTCGTTCTCAATTCAGGGAGCCTCCGAGGAGGTTCATGACCATATAGTCGGACGAAAAAGCTATGTGAAGGTGGTAAACAATCTCCATCTTTTCTTGGAGTTGCGAAGAGAACTCAACATCAATGGACCGATTATTGAAACCGTACATTACATCATGCCTGAGAACCAACATGAAACGCAAAAGTATCTGCAGAACTGGACTGGAATTGTAGACCATGTACGACTGAGTGGTGAAATATCACAGTCCTTCTCAGAGTAAAAACAAGATACAGAAACCCCGATTGTTCGAACCACAGCCTGCACGAATCTTTGGCAAAAAATGACAATAGGTTGGAATGGGGATGTTATTCTTTGTTGCAATGATGTGGATGGGGAGTTTATTCTAGGTAATCTATCTGATCAGTCAATAAGTGAAATTTGGAACAGCAAGAGACTGCTAGCCATTAAGAGGATTCACAAGCAAAAGCAGTTTGAAAGAATTCCTATCTGTCATACCTGTGATATGTGATCTCATCTAATCATCGTATTCGTTGGATAACTCTCCAAACCTTATAGCCAATCTTAGTAATCATTGCTTTCGGGCGACTATGGATGTATATCAACCGTCCAAGGTCAACAAGATGCCCACCCATTGTTAGTTTGAAATCTCGCACACCATATTTCTGCTCTCGACGGCCGGCTCCTCCAAAGTCAAAAACTCTGAACCCTTTCCCCTCAGCCCATTCAATGGCAGACCATAACACATACTCACCGACTCCATGATTGGAATAATCACGATTGTCTGTGTTATACCAGAGGTAGATGACATCATTGAAAGTCAGGTATACTCCTACGCCTACCAATGTATCCTCGAACTTGACTCCAACCACCCGTGCATGACCTTGTTCTTGGAGAATTTCGATTATTGATTCAAAGAGTGATTTTGGAGGCATTGGTATTCTGATACGTTCATACGTATGTTGCACAATTGAGTATAGGTCATCTAGATTATCTGTTTTTATTACAAAGTCGCCCAAGCCAGATTTGATTGCCTTTTTCAATCCTCTTCTCCTATTCTTATGTAGGTCATCGCGGAGTTTCTCGACACCAACTGAGAGATCAATGTGGATGTTAAGATGGTCTTCGTATATGTAATTGATTGATTCACCTACAGATCGCAATACAGGTCTGACTGAAAGGTTTCTGATTTCAGTGAAGATTGCCTTCTTTTTAGCTTCAACATTATGTGCTCGAAGAATCTTCTCAATAAGCTGTACGATGGGACGATGGTGCGTCTGACAG
>JAGXOC010000230.1 GCA_019894665.1 Candidatus Thorarchaeota archaeon | reverse complement strand
CTTCTAAGCAACCCAGCTTTCTCAATGAATGTGCAAGAGGACCCACTAACTTATCGTTGTAGACCCCTAGCAATTGACTATCAGCGTCTGCTGGGTTTGAGAGGGGTCCAAGAACGTTAAACACGGTTCTGATACCTATATCTCTCCTAGGTTCCACTGCATATTTCATAGCTGGATGGAAAGTCGGAGCGAACATGAAGCCTATTCCCACATCCTCAATTGTCTTCTTAACGATCTTAGGCTCTAAATTAAGGTTCAATCCAAGCCTTTCCAACACATCGGCGCTACCGCTCTTACTTGTAACAGAGCGATTTCCATGTTTAGCTACTGAAATTCCAGCTCCCGCGACAACGAAAGCAGCTGTTGTACTGATGTTGAAAGTCTTTACTATATCCCCACCAGTACCACAAGTATCTAGGAGTCTTCCATTAACCTTTGGATGGATTCGTTTGCAAAAAGCTTTCATTGTAGTAGCTAATGATGTAACTTCTTCTATGGTCTCTCCTTTTATTCTCATAGCTGTTAAGAACGCAGCTATCTGTGCGTCTGTGGTCTTGCCTGACATTATTTCTTTCATGACTTCTCCTGCTTCTTCATAACTAAGACTTTTCTTCTCAACAAGTTTCTGAATACATTCTTTGATCAATTTATCTTCACTCCCAATCTAGAAAGTTCTTAATAATCTTCATACCATCTTCTGTCAAGATAGATTCTGGATGGAATTGTATACCCTCTATAGGATAGACGATGTGGCGGACCCCCATCACTTCTGAATCATCCAGAGCTTCAGCAGTGATTTTGAGACATGAAGGAATAGTTGTCTTTTCTGCGACGAGGGAGTGGTAACGTGTTGCTCGGAGGGGATTACGAACATTTTTGAATATTGTTTTACTATCATGTTTAATCATGCTGGTCTTACCGTGCATGAGTTTTTTTGCTCGAACTATTTTTCCACCGAATATGTGTACTATTCCTTGGGCACCCAAACAGACACCTAGAGTGGGAATTGTAGGACTCATCTGTTTGAGTATCGCAGAACATGTTCCAAAATATTTAGGATCTTCCGGAGTACCTGGGCCGGGTGATATGATTATTCTGTCTGGTTTCAATTTCTTTGCTATGTCGATGGATAATTGGTCGTTCCTGTAGACTATAGGTTCCCCACCGAGTTCTCCAACATATTGGACCAGATTATAGACAAATGAGTCGTAGTTATCGATGACCAGGGTCTTCATAGTCCGTTTTCTCCTGAAACTTCTAGAGCCTTCATCAAAGCATGTGCTTTATAGTCTGTTTCATACCACTCTTTCTCGGGATCCGAATCAGCAACGATACCTGCGCCGACTTGAATGTATGCTTTGTTTCCGTTGGCGATGAGGGTTCGAATTGTAATGGCGAAGTCACTGTTTCCATTGAACGAAAAGTAGCCTACAGCGCCAGCATAAGGACCTCGCCTCGTCGGTTCAGCTTCCTCGATGATTTCCATAGCTCTAACTTTTGGGGCACCAGATACAGTGCCTGCTGGGAGAATTGCTCGTAAAGCATCATAACTGTCACATCCCAATCTCAATTTACCCGTTACTCTAGAGACAATATGTTGTACATGACTGTATTCATGGACTTCCATGAATTGTGGAACGTGAACACTTCCATATTCTGATACTCGTCCAATATCATTCCTGGCCAAATCAACGAGCATTACATGCTCAGATCGTTCCTTAGGATCAGACAATAATTCCTTTGCTAATGCCTTATTCTTATCCTTATCATTGAGACGTGGTCTAGTTCCTGCTATCGGGTACGTTTCAACGATCCCATTTTCAACTCTTACGAGCATCTCTGGGCTGGACCCAACGATCTGTCTATTTTTCATTTTAAGGAAATACATATAGGGTGATGGATTAATACTTCGAAGGGAACCGTAGAATTGGATGAGGTCACCATTAAAAGTGAATCCATATCTTTTAGACAGAACAACTTGAAGAATATCACCCGCGGTTATATAC
>JAGXOC010000022.1 GCA_019894665.1 Candidatus Thorarchaeota archaeon | reverse complement strand
CCTATGTCCGTTCCGACACTCAACATCAAACTCAATCAACCCTCGACGTTCCTCAACATCGCGAACGTTCACTGGCATACTACACTTCTCGCAGCTCAAACTTCTTACCATGGAAGGCATGCGATCAATCGAAGCTTGACGCGCGTGAATCAGTTTGAAGACGTCAGAGGGTGTCTCACGTGTCATCACACCATGTACAGGACATACTATTCTGAAACCCACTTTATTCTTGATCTTCTTTTTATCAAGAATGTGAGTTAGATGTCCGCACTCATCACAGGTCAATAATGCAGTTGTTATTCGACTAACTACTGGTTCATTCCATGTGAGGGGCAAGATTCTGTCTGTTGTGTGTTTACTACCTGGACAAACGCATTTCAGTTTGTAGCCTTGTTTGCTTTCTTCAATGCTCCTTATCGCAAGAGAACGGCGACATGCATGATCAGTTAATGACGACTTAACAACTGCATCCTCAGGAATTTCAGATACAGCCTCATTGAGGAGATCCACGTGGGTTGAGAGAATATCCTTCTTTGCTGATCCATGAATGGGACAAGTTGTTGTGATTCGAGCAATATTTCCTCGCTTTTCTGCATCATTTACATGTCCAGGAAGACCACACCTGTCGCAATGCACAACCCGCTGTAGAATGTTCTTGAACAAAGAGGTCTCAAGACTACTGGGTAAGTACCTAATTGCTTTGTGGCCATTGGCGCATCGAGTTTCTACTTCTAAAACTCCTCGTCGCTGGTCAATCGCGTTGACTGCATAAACGAGACTGCACTGAGGGCATCTAAATGAGTCAATGATTGACCGAGGACTGTCAACGTCTGCTCCTGCCAATTCAACCGCAGCATGGAAAGAACGAGGGAACTCACGTTTCTGCGGCCCGTGTATTGGACAAAGGAAGAAACTCTCAATATTATTTCCCTGACCCCGCTCCTCAATATGGGTCATATTAGAACCACATTCAGTGCATGTATACAGCCTCTTGAATACCTCTGGAGCCATGTCCTTTGCCTGATGTTCAGACATTCGGCGAATACTCTTGTGTCCTCTTACGCACTGAACGTTCATTGTCAGGATCTTGTCCTTCATCTCGGCACTACGAATGTATAGGGGGTCACCGCATCTCTTACATGAGAACACTACTATGCACCACTGGGAGATAGAAAATTGTCAGATACATCTGATTTTCATACTTCCCTTAATAGTGAATTTCCGGTAAGCCCACTCAGGAGGTTTCGCGGAAACCAATCACTTATTGTTCAGTGGAATCTGTTTCCTCAGTGGCTTCTTCCTCGACTTCTACGACTTCTCCTTCTTCAGTTTTTGTCGGTGCAACTTTCTTTTTCCTCGACTCAATGAAATCTTCCAAGTCTTTAACAATTGGGATGTCAGCTCGTTGGAGAGCTAGAGAAGCTCCAAAGAAAAGAATCAGAACATTTCCAGGAATGCTAAGAAAGGGGCTAAGGTAAGCGCCGACTATCGGGATGAAGATAACAAGATAACCTATGACTCGTACTATCCCACCCAACAAAAAACCAGGCAGTGCTGAGGTCACAGGTTTCGTCATAGCGGCTTCTACAGTCGCAAACGTAGTAAGCCCAAAACCAACGATACTGAATAAAAATCCGATGACTGGTATAAAGGAAGCTAATATCCAGATTACAGCTCCAATTACTATCATCAAGAAATTAGGCGCAGATATCACTTGTTCAATTATGGCAATAGGTTTGTCGTTCATTTTCCACACCAATAGTGGGACAGATTGATTGATATTATGTGTTGCGGAAGTTATTACGTTACAGATTTCCGGGTGTGTCAACACTCTCTAGGACTTTGTCTGCAGACTTCTTCACTTTGGGTCTATATCCGCGAGTTGTGTATATGCGAACTGGCTTTAGGATTCTAGAAAAGCTTCTAGCAATTGGACTGACATCAGTCGCATGCCAAAACTCGTAGCCGCTTGACCCCCTCTCAAAGAGGACAAGATCTTCGAAACCAAAGCGCCCTGGATAGAACGTCACCGAAACTCTATCAGGAAAATCGACGTACACATGGCGTGGGTCGATTCCTGCATCATCTGCTATCTCCTTCTCAAGACCATATAATCCGTCAGCAGTAGAAAGTCTACCTAAGAATGCTGGGTCCGAGATAGATCTCGAACTGGCTAGTTTGATAAGATTCCTCCTGCTGAAATCATCAAAGACACGATGTGCAGCACGAATCTCATCAGTATCGTCAGGACTGACGTCGAGCAAACGGTGAAGAAAAGTTAGGTCGTCACACCTCAGAAATGATTCGGGATCCTCTGTAGGTAGAGAAAACAATTGAGACCCAGCCTCATCGAGTACTCTAAGAAGCATGAGCTCTGCAGCTCGCACCGTTTTATGGAAATAGACAGCTTCGAACATATTTGCTGCGGCAGACAGGTAGGACTCAAGTGTGAAAAGCGAACTACGTTCAACAGCAATCTTGTTTTTCGCAATCCTAGTTGCAGCAAAGAGTCTTCTGAATTCTAGCTGGGCATATTCTACCCCAGCAAAATACGAGTCTCGCTCAAGATCATCGATCAATTCTGGATTGATTGGACAATGAACGAGATCAAGGTGAACTCCCCTTATTGGGATTCCTTTCCGAATGAGGTCAACCACCTCATTTACTGTGAACCCGTGTTTCTCAACAAGTTCTCCAACTTTAGACTGTTCGACGATTATCTGAGCAATCTTTGGTCTATCAACGCCACGCACGGAGAAGTATTCTTCAGATACATTCGCCCATGGACCATTAGTCAGCATGAGCAGCAATGATGCTAATCGACCCTTGAGAACCTCATCAACATCCCCACCTAGATATTCAAGGAAAACCTCGGTCAGATGCATGAAACCAAACGTACGCCCCATCAAAGACATGGCAGCACCGGGATAGACTAGAGAGATTCCAGCTGGGGCTTGGATATAACGAAGTCTCTGACTGAGCCGAAGGTCGATGATTTCCTTCTCTAAGGCAGTCAGAGATATGTATCCATGAATTGGGTCTTTGATTTTGAGGACTGTGGGGAAATCTGTTAGTGGCAATTATATCTCAACCGTTGTTTGGGTCACTTAAAGAGTATAAAAAACCCTGAAATACCTACCTCTCTTTGCTGCTAGGAGAACCTTCTTGAAGGGTTGTGCAACGGACAAGATATCATGAAGCGGCTGTGGTTTCTGAGTGCACTTGTCTTATTGCTAATCATGCCATTAGTCCAGGGTACACCTATTTCACCCATAGAAAGCGCCATCCAATCTGAGGCTCCACCAAACCTCTACACAAGAGTGTATGGGGAAGATTACTCAGATGAAGTGTACAATGAAGTGTCAACCTCTAGCTACAGAGACTTTGTCCAGAAAATATCTGAGAACGGGTCCAGATGGATAATGGATTACACCATGGCAGCAGAGGGAGACAACATGTACGCCAGGAATTACATTATTCAACAGCTCGAAGAGCTCTCTATGGGTAAAATTGAAACAGAGATTATCGGGAATTGCCTGAACGTTGTGGGTAAACTACCAGGGTACCTGCCGGGAGATAATCCGGCATTTGCGATAACTGCTCATTATGACTCTGCCCAAAGATCACCAGGAGCCAATTGTGATGGCAGTGGAATTGCGGCAGTCTTAGAACTCGCGAGGGTATTATCGATGTACGAATGGCCGCTCGACATTTACTTCATCGCATTCAATGGTCTCTTCACCATGTCTGGAATGGAAGGAAGCCCACAGGTGGCTAACGAATTCAACAATAGAGAGATAGATCTTCTGATGCTCTATAATGTTGACACACTATTAGTTCAGGACATGGGAGCACCACAGGATGAAAGAATCCAGTTTGGCTACAATCTGGGATCATATCATAATGGTAGATATTGGGCGGAACTGGCTCGTCAGATGAGTAACAATATTGGACAGAATAGAATTGTACCTGTTCCATCCCCCAGTTTCTATCTATGGGAGTCCTCTGATCACTATGCATTCATTGGAAGCTTCTCCAATATCATGTGTGCGTTTGAATCAGGTCTTGCAGAAGATGATTCTTATCAGACCCCAAATGACAGATGGGATAATGAGGAGTATAACTACAATCTGGGTCGTGAAACGACAGCAGTAATTGGGGCAAGCATTGCACTCACAATGAGTCGAGCCCTAGGTGAACCTCTAAAGACATACTCTGAGTTTACACTTGGAATTGGAAATTGGGAACAAATCTACATTACGGTCACAACACCCACCACTATGAACATCACATCGAGATGGTTTGGAGGCATATCATCCTTCTACCTGTTCAGTCCACAAGGCATACTAATCACAGAAAGAGAGTTCAATTACTCTTCAGCATGGGAACCCTCAGATGTGCTAAGTCAACCTGTATCTGAAAATGGACAATACACTTTGATGGTGTATAACAATGATTTCAGGACTGTTGGATATGAAGTCAATATCACTATTGACACAGACATAGATGGTAATGGAGTGTTGGATAGAGAGGAGTACTGGATTGATGATGAGCTATTTGATTCGGATCTAGATTCTGATGGTTTGAGTGATGCCGAAGAATTGTTCTTGGGTACTGACATGATGCTTGTTGATTCAGATGATGATACAATGCCTGACAAATACGAAGTGGACAATGGGTTTGACCCAAGAGACCCATCTGATGGAGGCGAGGACTGGGATTCTGATGGTCTTAGTAATGCCCAAGAATACAGTGGAGGTCTTAACCCACTCTCAAAAGATTCTGACAATGATCTGATACCGGACCTTTGGGAACTTGAGCATGGGCTCAACCCACTGGTCGACGATGCGAATCTTGATTTCGACGAGGACGGGATTAGTAATCTCGATGAGTACTTGAACGATACAGATCCACAAGAACCTGAAACCATGCAGATTCCCACAGAGTGGTTCACGGCACCAGCAGTACTTATTGCGTTAATCGGTGCATTTGTTTATATTCGCAGGCGAAAAGACCCGTGGAATTAGAAGAGGACACGCTATGAAACGAGGACCACTAATCTTCCTCATCTGTATGTTCATACTTGTTAGTCCAGTCATTGGTGACACTGCAATTCGGGCGGACACAGATTCAACCATGTTTGTGCCAGCTGCTGCGGAGATTGAGAGAGTCTATGGCACGGATTACTCGAATCAGATATTCAATTCAGTGTCCTTGAACTCATTTCGTAACTATGTCATCAAGCTCACTGAGAATGGATCGAGACCATCGGGAATCCCAGCTAACTTGGGAGAAAACAATATTGCTGCAAGAAACTGGATTGCTGACGAATTGCAAGCAGGTTCCAATGGCAGAATCGAAGTGGAGATACTTGGACACTATGCATCAGTCGTGGGTAGACTACCGGGTTACTTGCCTGTGGATGCACCAGCTCTCATGGTGGGCGGTCATTACGATTCAGTCGGAGCTGCAGCTGGAGCCAACGACGATGCATCAGGTGTCGCTGCAACCTTGGAACTTGCCAGGGTAATGTCGAAGTACAACTGGCCGCTAGACATCTACTTCGGTGCTTGGAACGCAGAAGAGATTGGTCTGTTAGGGAGTACTGAAGTGTCTCAGATCTTCTTGGATAGAGATGTTGAACTCCTGGCATACTACAACGTTGACATGTTGTTTGTGCCAGACCCTGAAGCCCCGGCTGGCGGGGATGTTCTGATGGTTTACCCAATCGGATATTATCATCAAGGTGCATATTGGGCGGACCTGACAAGCATGATGAGTCAGAACTATGGTCATCATATGATTCAGCCTACAATGTCAAGTGATTTCTCAGCCTGGCAGCGTTCAGACCACTGGCCGTTTGTACAAAGGGGGTATACAGCACTCTTTGCACATGAGAGCGGGGGTGGATACGATATAGCCTATCATACTCCGCAGGATACTTGGGACAATCCACTTTATGATTATCAAATAGCTACTGAAACAGTGAAGGCAATAGGAGGAGCCATGGCATTCACGATGGCAAGGGCATATGGAGAACCCACAAGACACGATCTAAGTTTTACATTGATTCCCAGTCATGAACGAAACTACACAGTTACTATTAGCACTCCAACTACCATCAATGTGACCTGTCGTTGGTGGGGTGGAGGAACAAGCATCACTCTCTACAACTCATTAGGAGGTCAAATGGCTCAGATGGTGGATGCTGCATCTTCGCCATGGGAACCCACCACCATTATGAGTCAGCCCGCGGTTAGTCCAGGTATCTACACCTTGAGTGTTTTCAATCCGTCGAGAACAAGCATCGGATACGAAATAGAGGTCACATACGAAACTGACATCGATGGTAATGATGTGTTAGATAGTCAAGAATTTTGGTTCGATCAAGAGTTCTTTTCGATAGACTCAGATTTCGATTCCATTGATGATGGTCGAGAGATAATCTTAGGCACATCAAGGTTTTCGAATGATTCGGATTCCGACTCAATGTCTGATTCATGGGAGATTCAGTACGGGTTAGATCCCCTTGATGAAAGTGATGCGGTATTGGATGAAGACTCTGATGGACTTTCAAACCTAAATGAATTTCGAAATAATTGCAGCCCAAATAAGGAAGATACAGACGCAGATTCGATCCCAGATTTGTGGGAAGTGGAGAATAATCTAGACCCTACTCGTGATGACTCTGCTGAGGATCCAGATCAAGATGGTGTTTCAAACCTAGTAGAGTATCTTGAGGATACGGATCCACACTTTGCAGAATTTAGAATAGAACGGTACTTTGTCCCGGCCATAATGCTCGGAGCTGTTGCGGTTATTGCAGCTGGAGCTTACGTTATTCGTCGTAGAGGTTAGCCATCACACAATAATAAGGTCGGCCAAAGATTCAAATTGTGCTTTCACTGACACCATCAATGGGACCGGTGTAAAGGGTGTATATTCCAACTAAGAGATCACTGCAACTTGTGGAGATTCAGGAAAGCGTACTTCCTGAGGACGAATGGCTGATTGGCATATCTGATTTAGGCTATTTCATGGGGATTGGATATTCTATGCCTCATGAAGGAACTGCTTCTGAAGGACAGCGTGAGTCAAGTCAAGGTAACCTCTATGCGTTCCTTCCAGGTTTGTTCTATTGCTCCTCGCAACAGACATCGGTTGATGCAGTTCTAGTTGAGGTCACAGAAAGAAACCTTTCTGGAGTCACTTTGCCGAGTTTTAGACCGGAGGATGTAAGAACCTTTGATGTCGAGGGAGGGTTTGCACTTGACGAGAATGGGGAGATAAAGCTCTTCGAGATGACACCGGATATACTCGGAAGCTTCGAGTCTGAATCATTCTTGAAGGATTCCGGACTGGCTCATGATACATTCAGTTACAAGCGAGAGATACAGATCGCTTCTAACCTGGCTGAGAGAATCCCGTTAAGTGAACTGAAGAGAGTATATGTGTCTAGTTCATTCCTTCAATCGAGACTCAAGAGATTGCTCGACGACATCGATCTTTATGAATTAAAACCACGAAATCGAATCTACCTGCGTAACCAGAAACACCCCTATGGTACCGTTGTCGAAGTCCTTTACGGTGATGGACAAGAATCAGTCACCAGCATTCATGTTCCAGATGAGATTGACTTAGGAGAGGAAGTTAGCATATTATCATTCTCAAAGCTTGTCGATGAAGGTGAAGAAATCAATGTTGAAGGAGCAATCCGCGAGATGCGCTCGTTCATTGATTCTGAGCTTCAGGGAAATGTTTCACATCAAGATGTGTTGAAAAAGTTGTTTGAGGAGATAGTAGAGTGACTTCAGACCTGAAACTCACAACAAGATCAGTCGTAGAGAATCTTCGCAATACATTGCTCTATAGAGCCATTGAGGAATGGAGCAGAAAGAGTGCCTTTGAAATTAGAGAAGAGCTTGGATTAGCAAGTTTCTCAGTAACTTCATCGGATTCTGTAGAAATGTATCGAGAAATCAAGAAACACATCCTGTCACAAACAGTCCATGATGATGAGACCTTGAAGTTCCTGATGGATGTTCCGAGATGGGTCGGATTCAATCTAGATGCAGAAGAGTTCCAATCAGGTCAACAAGTCATAGGTGCTGCTAAGGATGAAGCTGTATCTTTGCTCTGGTTGTGGGTAATACCGAAGGTAGCAATAGACCCGATTGCAGCACCAGAGGACTTTGCATCTTACGATATCAAGGTCTTTATTCAAAACCTGATTTCATCTGATGAGTCGCGGTCAAAGCTGGCGTCACAAATGGCTGCTGACATGCTACATCGAGGAATATCTGATATTGTGTTCCGTCCAAATCCAATCGGGAGGGGTTACGCAATTGATGCTTCTATGACTGCACAACGATTGAGATCACTTATTGCCCTTGTACTTATGAAATCGAGCGGGTGTCCCTTTGATCTCGATGAAGTTTTCACAATTGATGAAGAGAAGCTCATAGAAGAAATAACTTCGTACATTATTGTAATGCATGCAAAAACAACCTTGAAGAACCAAATAACCGGGGGTGGTTCCCGGAAACCCTTTGATTGGCCGCTCATTGGAAATTTGAATATCTATGGTAGACTATTTTCCACTCTTGAAGTGCTCAGGCAATCTGCAGCCCAAATGAGTACTTGTTCTATGTTCAAAAATGAATATGACGGAGAGAAGAGGATGTGGAGTGAGGCAGACTTCCTCTCGTATTTAGTACAAAATATTGCAGATCATTACACAAATACATTAAGGGTCCGTCATGGTAAAGGCAAGAATCGGGAGCTATCTCTCTTTATTGACTTGTTGAACGGAGAGCGTAGAGAGATTGCACAGCGGCTTGCTGATTCTGGAGATCGAGCTGCAGCTCTAGCGATGGAACTAAGCATCTTTATTCAACGAGCCAGAACAGGTGAGAAACCGCAAATAACTCCAGAAAGACGATTTGGAGTAGTGCTCTCATCCCTTAAGCAAAGAGTAGAGGATGACAAACTCGAAGACATCCAAGCAGAAGAAATAATCGATAAAGTGAATGATGCTTTTGATGCCATTGTTGGAGTAGTGGAGCATCATAAGGAATCTCTTGGAGAAGAATCAGAGAGATTTACACAAGCACTGTGTTTCGAAACCTCGTATAGATTACTTCAATTGCTGAAGGCGGGAGATGCAGTTATGGATATACCATGGGTCTCCAGATTCATTGCAGAAGAGTCTGCCCGAACAGATATCACAGCAGGTGAAATTAGTCATCTTGATGATGAACATCGTATCAGAAGGATTGTGTCTGCCTATGCAGGTGGAGTCACGTATCTAGTGCTCCAGTTTCAAAATGCCCCGGCATCATGAAATGTTCTAAGTAAAAGTCCGTATGAGCATATCCCATCTGTGCTGTATGAAGTCCTCAATCTCTCTGATCTTCTTGTCATTTCGTTTAGGTCGATACAGATGTGAGAACCGACCTTGCATCTTCAGGAACTCATCGATGGGTTTCCTCTTCTCAGGGTCTTGGAATCTCTTGCTGTGTTTGCCAAGTGTGAACTCATCACCAACACGTTCCCATTGAATCCAGTAGCCAGTTTCTACACCCAACTTACCAATCTCCACACCTTTCTCCACTGGATAGTTCCAAGCTTGGGGACATGGTAGGAAAATATGCCCAAACTTGGGACCCTCAAACTCCTGAGCCTTCTTGAATTTATCAAAGAGGTCTCGCGGATAGGAGGTGTTTGCGGTGAACTGGTAGACTGGTTCATGAGCTGCAATAATCATATCGAGCATCTTCTCAGGCTCAGTCTTACCAAACCAAGTGGTTGTTGTTTGAGCGTGTAGTGGTGTTGCACTGGAGCGTTGGGTGCCTGTATTGCTGTAGACTTGGTTATTATAGCAGATGTAGAGGAAATCGGTCCTTCGTTCGAGTGCGCCGCTTAGCGCCTGGAGTCCGATATCGAATGTCCCACCGTCACCAGCCCAGACCATCACCATTGTGTGGTCATTACCCTTTGCTTTGAGTGCAGCCTTTACACCAGATGCTGTCGCGGCTGATGCCATGAATGCAGTATTGAGGATAGGAACAGCAAGACCACTCTTTGGCCACAGTGACTGTACAACACTAGTACAGCATGCTGGAACGACTTGGATGACGTCTCCCTCGAGTGCCTTGTGAGCATGTCTGAGAGCGACCATGTCTTGACAACCAGCACATGCCGCATTACCCTTCAACACATATTCTTTGAGTGGAATCTCTTTCGTTGTTACCATGTCACTCAATCCTTCAGGTCATTCCAGGTCTCTTCGGGACCCAGTTCGCCGCTCTCCACGGCTTTGAATGTGTCCAAAATCACAGCCTTGATGTCAGGTATGGCCATATCCCGACCACCAAGACCACCGATGTAACTCTTGATCATGGGGCGATGTTTCATGTGGTACATTGTGGAACGAATATCATTAGCCACAGGACCTCCAAATCCGTAGGAGACCCCACGGTCGAAGCTTGCAAATGCTTTCACCTTGCTCCCAAGCTCACGAATCTTGTCAACTGGGAAGGGACGGATCATTCGCATTCTTGCGTTCCCAGCCTTGTAACCTTCCTCACGAAGTTCATCAATGGCATCCTTTGCCTCTGCACCCATTGAACCCTGAGATGTGAAAACAACATCAGCATCATCGCACTTGTAGCAGTCAATAGGACCTCCGAAGTACTTGCCGAACAATTTCTTGTATTCCTTCTCGATCTCGGTGTAGACTGGGAGGGCGTTCTTGGTTCCCTCATGCATCATGTTTCGGAACTCCGAATAATGCTCCGGGAAAACGATGTTCCCATGACTAACAGGATTCTCTGGGTCCATCACCCAATGAGGCGGAGTATAAGGTGGAAGAAACTTGTCAACCTCTTCTGGTTCAAGATGGTCATATGGTGAAACTGTGTGGCTCAAAACAAAACCATCAGAATTGACCATGACAGGCATAAGAACACGCTCGTCCTCTGCTAGTTTGAACGACTGAATGATAGTATGGTAAAGCTCATCGACGCTTGCAACATAGAACTGAATCCAACCAGTATCACGTTTTGAGTAAGAGTCATCATGTGTGACATGGATGTTCCAACTCGGTGAAACTGAACGGTTGACGTTGTTCAACACAATAGGAAGCCTTGCAGCAGCTGCCCAATGCAGTCCCTCATCCATAAGAAGCAGTCCGTTCGAGGATGTAGCAGTGAATGCTCTGGCTCCGGTTGAGCTCGCTCCGATGCAGGCGAACATTGCAGAGTGTTCTGACTCAACTCGGATGAACTGACCCTTGTAGATTCCCTGCTCGTTCAATAGAGCAATTTGCTCGGGGACTGTTGTTGCAGGAGTGATTGGATAGGCAGCGACCACTTCGACACGAGCAGAAACCACTGCCCGAGATGCGGCATAGTTGGCACTCATGAGCTCTGTCTTCATCCCTCTGAACCTCCAACCGGGAGGGAACCTCCAACAGCATCTGAAGTACGCACCATCTCAATACACTTCTTCGGGCATACCTCGGCGCAAATTCCACAGCCTTTACAATAGTCGAAATCCCAAACTGGGAAGTCATCCTCTCCTATGCTGATAACAGCCTCGGGGCAATGTAGCCAACATGTGCGGCATTTGTTGCACTCATCATAGTTGACCATGGGATCAAAGGTCCGCCAGCTTCCAGTCTTACCCGTTGACCCGATTGAGGGTTTCGAGTAAGATGTCTTTGGCATGTCCTTCTTGCCTGTTGGCTCAGTATTAACCTCGTTCACCAAATGGAAACACGTCCAGTGCAAGCCGTCACCTGCTCATCCGGAGGACAGACAATTAAGCGTTATGATGTGTGTTCAATCTTGATTCGGTTGCCTTATCTTGTCATTAGCTAAACTCGTCTTGTGTTTAAAGTGCGATTGAGTTGATGTAGCATGGAATTCTCGATGACCTTGGTTCAGATGTCCTGCGTTGAAGGAAACCGCAAACATAACTTTGCGAATGCTAGGCTGCTACTTGAGCACTATAAGCCGAGAATAGGAGTCCAGTTCATTCAATTTCCGGAGTTATTCGCAATCGGTTTCCGTCATGAGGACTATGGGAAGGAAGGACCTGGAGTTCCGGGACCAACCACTGACTTCTTGTGTTCTATTGCTGAAGAGTATGGAGCATACACTGTTGGAACAGGGATTGAGAAGAGCGGCGATAAGTTCTACAACACATTAGTGCTGGCGAGACCAGAGGGGCAGGTTTCTGGTACCTACAGGAAGATTCACCCCTTCCAAGATGAAAGGGATGTCTTCATGGGAGGCGATTCAATGGCGCTCTTCGATTGCGCAGGTATCAAGGTTGGAACTCAGATATGCTACGACATCAGATTTCCAGAAGTCACTAGAAAGTTGGCCCTTGAAGGTGCTGAGCTGGTACTAGTCCCTGCAGCGTTCCCAGATCCTAGGAGTGAACACTGGAACACTCTTGTCAAAGCCAGAGCAATAGAGAATCAACTCTATGTAGCGGCGGTCAATAGGATTGGTTTTGGATTTGACGGGAAAACGTACTTTGGTCACAGCCAGATAGTAGACCCGTGGGGAATCGTTCTTACTAAACGCAATTCAGAGGAGCGATTGGTTACCACCCAGGGGAACACAGAGATGATCGAGTCTGTGAGGTCTCAGATAACGTGCTATGCAGACATCGCTGAATCAGGTTATGACAATATTAAGCGATTCAAGGAATGACTCCAAGAACAAAAGCGTTAAGTGAAGGTCACAATCAGGCTATATGATTTGGAGGAGAATTAGGTGGATCAAACAGACCTCATCAAGGATGCAATACGAGACTGGTTTTCCCGAGAAGGTACTAAGGTGGAGACAATATCAAATCCACGTGCAGAGTTTCTTTTCAAAGTAAAATTCCATCGATTCTTTTTCACGGTGATTCGGCCAAATGATCAGAGATATCTCCAGTTCGAATCTCAGGTCATGATCTCACCGCAACATCAAAAGCTTCTCTCTGTTGAGAAGATGCGCTCATTCCAGATGCAGGCAATGAAGTTCAGTTTCCAAGAGGGTCTCACCATGGGTTTTGTACAACCCCGACCTGGACAACCAGGACCACAACCCCCGGGACCGGGATTTGTCATGTCTGACAGGATTTACGATGACGCATTCACTGAGGACCGGTTGTGGAGGACCATGCGGAAACTGCATGGTGGAATCGACATGGTGATCACTCTGCTGAATGAAACCACTGGACAACTAGGTCCAAAACCCGAAGAGTCGACTGACCCAGGTCCTTCATACTATACATAAATGTGACAAGCTCGACGGTTTTTCGACTTTACCACATAGGAGCTTGACTTTTCAAATGAATTTCCCGCAGAATAGCTAGATCTGTTGCTTTAGTCAATACGCCAACAGTAGCTTGAGGTAGTTAGATGAAACGAGTATCTGTCCTGCTGGTCATCGCAATGGTTGCCATCTGGGCAGTACCAGTTGGCACTAATAGTTCTCAATGTGGCATATATCCGGCTTGGCAGTATCAGATGCACCAGGATTTTAACACACTATCGTCTGCAACAAGCTCCGGTAGTAATCTCGAGTCAGTTGCATTCATGACTCGATCGTTTGAGAGTCAGTCAATACAAGTTCTCAACTCATACGCTAGTACTAGTCAGCACTTTGGTCAATTAGACCTCACGGACTATTTGATTCCAGGCTGGAGCTTATACAACGTGACAATGGATGTATCATCAATAACAGCTATCGCTGAAAAAGAAACAACTGGAATTTCTGAAAGCACATATATCGAGATTTCAAACCAATCAGGTTCGATAACAGACGTTTTGTATCAAGCCTTCTACAACCAACCACATGATGGAAGATTAGAGAATTATAGTTTAGACTTCCGAGCACCATTTTATGACAATTCACTTGGTGAAGCTTTTCTAGTCATTCGTAGTGATTATGCAGATCCTCAGAAGAATGTTACAGACTGGATAACTCCTTTCTCACAACAACCTAGCTTTACAACAGTTACACACGATTTGTCGTCAGATGGTATTGTCCTGAATGCAAGTAACTACTACTATGCCGTTATAGATGGGACGGTTCTGCAAGGATACTATTCGGGAATTTGGTGGTTCAATACAATCTATTGGGAAGCAGAGCAGTACAACTTGGGACTCCAGACGGGATATCACCTTCGCGATGATAATTGGTATGTGTGTCAAGGCCTTCCAGAATACCAATGGGAGGCGGACCTCGACTATGCCTACACACCCTGGAATAAAACCGCGGATGCAGCACTCACCTATTTAGACCCAAGCGCCGTTAGTCTTAAAGGAAACCTAACATCTCTAAATGGATTCAAGTGGTTTTTCACTGATGCATCTAATATTACGGCGATTGATTTTGATTCAGGTCAGTCAGTTGAAATTTCGTACGGCATCACATTAAATTATAGAAAAACTGTGGACACGTCTTCAGTATGGGAGGCAACTGGCACAGGCCAAGATATTCTCTGGAACACTACAACAATTCTAGCTTATCCCGCGTCTTCAGAATTTATGTTTCTGAATGTTTCTATTCCATCTTCTTGGAGCATCACAGGACTTTACGATGCAACAGCCCCGACTGTCAATCATAATAGCCGTGAAGATTTAGGTGAAACTTTACGTTGTTGGAATCTTGGTAATGACACGTGGACTTTGACCTTTACATCCCGTAATTATCTTACTGCAATGCAGACGTACGATGCCTCTGATGACAATGAGATCATCTCAAAAAGCAGTATTTCTGTTGATATTGACATAAACTCTACCTTGACAGAACAGGATCTGGATCTTGTTTCAACAGGCACAACCAATCTCACAGTTCAATATCAGGGTTCAACAATTTGGGCGCCAGCGAATAAGACAGTAAATGGTGGAAAGACGCATTACCTCTGGAATATTGCAGGCGCATCACCAAATGGTCTTTACACAATCGAGGAATTCTGGAGTAATGGAACCGAAGCGGGATACCGAACAAAAGACTTGACACTTTACTACCCCACTTCACTTGTAGCATCTCAATCAGAGATAGATGGCTTCACAGAAAGCACTTTTGATATCAGTGTTGATTTTGATGACACATACACTCCTCAGGGATTAGATGCGGGATATGCCAATGTTGTGTACTCCTTTGACGATGGAGATAACACGAGTCTGACACACCAAAGTGGGGGAACATGGACAGCAACGATATCTACTGCAGGGAAAGCTAATGACACATATTCGGTTCAAGTATACGCAGAGGGCTATGCGTTAGAAAATCGCAGTATCACTATTAATGTCAACCTCATTCACGATACACAGTCATTGGTTATTCTATGGTCTAATACGAATAACATTTCGTATGTCGACTCAACGGTTCTTTCCTTAGAATATCGAAGGCTTGGCGGCGCACCGGTTACTGACGCTACTGTCAATGTCACAGATGGGTCTACGACATGGATATTGGAATACGACTCATTCAGCGAATCTTACAAGTACACATTTGGAGGCTCTGATTTGAGTCCAGGATTCGCAACCCATGATCTAACAATTCTTGCTTGGCAAAAGGGATACAAAGAGCAGTCCAATACAACTCAGACTCTGACGGTTCATGAGGAATATACAAGTCTAGTAATCCAGTGGCCGGAGGGTTCAGACATCAGCTATGTGCAGAGTACAACTCTGTACGTTGATTATTTAATGTCTAATGGTTCAGCAATATCTGATGCATTGGTTAATGTATCTATAGACGCTCAACCGTGGCAGCTTCATTGGAATAGTACAAGTGAAAGATATTGGATTCGCTTCAATGGTACTGATATTCCTCCTGGTTTTGGTAACCATTCTCTCACAATTGAGGCCTGGAAGTATGGTTTTGAGTATCAAATGGACCCTTTATACAATTTAACGATAAGTAGGGAATCTACGAGCCTCGTGATAACTTGGGACACTAGCGATACAATCTCCTATATCGGAATAGCTACACTGATAGCTAACTATACTATGTCAAATGGTACGGCTGTTGTTGGGGCTGATGTGAATGTTACAATAGGGTCAGGCTCATGGAATATGACATGGAATAATCTGAATCTCGTATACGAACTGACCATATTCGGTAATGACACTTTGCTCAGTCTTGACAGTCATTCTGTGTTTATTTTTGCAGGAAAGAAGGGGTATGACAATGCGACCGATCCCTGGGAAACACTGACAATAGATCCGGAACCGACATCGTTGCTAATCAATTGGTCTGAAGGGTACAATATCACATACATCGAAACGACCACCCTCATTGTTACCTATAGAATGAATGATACAACTCCTATTGACAATGCAATGATTGTAGTAGTAATAGACGGTGTGCCGTATGAGTTAGTTTTGCATAACGCGACAAAGACCTATCGATTAACATTCAACGGGACAGATAATCCACCAGGTTTTGGCACATTCAATCTGACAATTTCAGCTTACAAGTATGGCTTCGAAAACAGTTCAAATACTGACCGCTGGATCACATTCAGAGAAGAACCCACAACCATTGAAATCACATGGAGTAATGGTGATAATATCACCTTTATGGAGTCAACGGTTCTCTCGATCAATTTCACCATGCGCGATGGTTCTCCAGTTACAGGAGCTAATGTTACTATATCAATAGGTTCTGATTCATGGATAGCGGATTATGATAATAGTTCCAAAACCTATAGATTACAGTTCTTAGGAAGTGAAGAGCCACCTGGGATTGGAGTACATGACCTTGAAATCTCAGCCTTGTCTTTCGGATTTGAAAACAAGACGGAGATATGGGAAGTACTTACTTTTGTTCTTGAACCAACTGCGTTATTGATTACATGGGACCCTGATAATGACATCACTTTTGCCACCTATTCAATACTCTCGGTCAATTATCAAATGGGTAATGGAACTAAAATAATTGAAGCAACTATCAACATGACCATCGGAAGTGATTTTTGGGAGATTCATTGGAATGAAACCAGCAAGCTATATCAAATAAGGATTAACGGAAGTGATTTACCACCGGGTTTTGGCAATCATTCTATCCTAATCCAAGCATCAAAGAAAGGATTTGTTCTTGTAAGTACTAATGTAACGGTATTGCTGAGAATTGAACCAACAAGTCTTGTAATTGAGTGGTCGAATGGGTTTGAACCCGGATTCTTCGATTACACTTACCTCTTTGTAGATTATAGAAACGCAGACCTAGGGACAATATATGACGCGAATATCAATGTGACAATTGGCACATATAATTGGCTAATGACATGGAATGCCACAGCAGAAAGATATCAGATCAAATTCAACGGGTCAGACTCAAGACCAGGAGTTGGAAACCACTATCTACTGATTAAAGCAGGTAAAGCAGGTTACACTAACTTGGAAAATAGTAGTATGAGATTGATACTACCCGTAATTCCGACAAGTCTAGTACTACAGTTCACGATTGGAAATGACATAAGCTATATTGAGCAAACGACCCTCAGAGCATTCTATAACATGTACAACACAACTCCTGTCCTACTAGCTGATGTGAACGTGACAGTTGACGGAACGCCATATCCGCTGACATGGAATGGCGGTACGGAGGCTTATGAATACACATTCCATGGTGCAGACAATCCTCCTGGATTTGGTAACTATTCCCTCATTGTGTTAGCAGGTGCGGTGGACTATGAGGAACAGTCAGATACCTCAAGATGGCTGAATCTAAAAATAGAATCCACAAGTTTGGATATCTCATGGTCTAATGGCTTCAATATCACATACTTCAACCAGACAACTCTCTCTGTCAGATACTTGATGAGTGATCAATTAACTCCAATGGAAACTGCATTTCTCAACGCTACAATCAACGGTCAGCTGTATGTATTATCGTGGAATATATCAACAGAGGCATATGAAGCAACCATCAAGGGAATTGACGATCCACCCGGATATGGGACTTTCAATGTGACGATATTAGCTTCGCTCTATGGATTTGAATCTCAGACAAATAGTTCAATCAGGTTCACAATACGCGTGCAGGACACTTATCTTACATTGAAGTGGGACCCAATCAATATCATATCATATGTAAACACAACGACATTCAGAATCTTCTATATGACCAATAATGATCCAGTCATCAATGCCTCGGTGAATGTAATGATAGGAGCCACACCATGGCCAGCGGAGTATAATGATTCGTCTGGAGCATATGAGGTCTATTTCCGGGGAACAGATTTTATCCCGCCTAAGTTTCTCCTTATTACGGTTATGGCATCGAAAGTGAATTACCTGAATTTAATTGATACGTCACAAAATCTAACGATCAATGAAGAACAAACATCCATCCAGTGTTATTGGACTAACACGGATTATATTACATTTGTAGGGAGTACGACTCTGTTAGTCAATTACACAATGTCAAATGGATCTGAGATTATACAAGATTCGTGGGTTGTCATTTATGTAAGAATAGGAACAAAGATTTGGGACCTAACATGGGATTCCGATCTCAAAGTATACAAGCAAGAATTCATTGGAGATATGAATCCACCGGGTCTGGGAACACATGGACTCTATATTCATGCTTCTCGGTCGGGATATCAGACAGCAATTAACACCTCTCTCATTCTTACAATTGAGGCAGAAGATGTTGGAATTTCAAGTTCCTGGCTTGGTAATGCAACGATTACGTATATCCAATCCACAACCCTTGCAGTCAATTACACAACCTCAGAGGGAGACCCTATCGTAGGAGCCACTGTAAACGTCACAATTGGTATAACAATATGGGATCTCAAATGGCATGCATTAAGCCAGACTTACAGAATCACTTTCAATGGAACAGATAACTCACCAGGATTTGGAATGAATCATGAGCTTGAAATCCTAGCATGGAAAGATGGTTTTAATGGCACATCTGATACTACAAAGAAACTTTCCATAATAGAGGAATCAACAACTCTCACAATTCATTGGTCTGATCCTAATCAGAATAATGTGTCTTACTTCAGTTACACATTTCTATTTGTAAACTATAGAATGAGTAATGGTTCAGATATCGTAGGAGCAAATGTGAATGTGACTTATAGTGGGACGACCTGGATATTGGACTGGAACTCTACTGAGGGTGCATTCGGTCTTAGATTCAATGGTTCTGACAATCCACTAGGTCTGGGGACAAACTCACTCACAATTAGAGCCTTAGAGTATGGGTTCGAATACCGGAACCTTCCGGAAGTCATACTTATCCTGACAAAAGATCCCACATCACTAGAGGTGGCTTGGTCACCAACTGACAACATCACATATGTTGAGCAAACACTATTGATGGTTTATTACAAAATGAGCAACGATTCTCTGATATCCACGGGAGCACTCACTGCGACAATCGGGGAGGACACATTTCCACTAGTCTGGAACAGCTCTACAGGAGCATATCATTTCCTATTCACGGGATATATGAATCCACCAGACTTGGGTGATAACATGATTATCATCATTGATGCATATGCCGATATTTATGCCAATTCGACAATAAACACTTCTCTAACAATAAGAAAAGAATCAACCACAGCATACGTATCATGGATCACAGAAACCATCGATTGGACTGAAAGTGTGAATCTAACAATTGAATATCAAGACTCATATGGAAGACTCATCGAAGATGCTTCACAGAAAATCATTAGTATCGATGGTTCCGTGTACGTATTGCTAGGAACTAACGGGACATACTGGTTCGAACTGAATAACTCATTTGACCTTGGACTACACTCAATTGAGGTCAACATTAGCAGGTATGGATATCACTTTGCAGTCAACACCTCGATCAGTTTGAATGTGACAAAAGCTTCTACAACACTTTCAATAGTATGGAGTACAACAACAACTGACTACCTCGGCCAAATCAATCTTGAAGTAACCTATGCGTATTTAGGAACAGGTGAATCTGTACCAATGGGTAGTGCTGATGTTAATTTGACCATTGATGGTATCACTGACATCGTGCTTTTTGACGTTGGGAATGTGTGGGTAGCCACTCTGACAGGGAATTTTGACCTTAATCTTGGTGTACATGACATCATAATTAGAGCCCAAGCTTATGGATATGACTACCAAGAGGCTAATGATGTTCTCAATGTGAATCCTGTCAACACGGATGAACTAACAGTCACATGGAGTCCCTCTAATGTGACAATTGAATTTACAGATAGGCTGAATCTGACTGTTGATTATACATTCTATAATGGTGATGTGTCAACTCCTGCTTTCGTTAATGTTATGATTAATGGAAGATATTATGATTTGGACTACTTAGGTGGTGTATGGACAGTATCCATACTCGGAGAGGAGTTAGATGTTGGTCTATACAATGCGACAATCTCGGCGTGGGCGTACGGATATGCAGATAGAACCAATCTAACAATTGGAATCAATGTAACCGTAGCTGCGAACGCATTCATTGTTTCCTGGGATCCATGGGATCTTACGCCAACATATCTTGACACCATCAATGTTTCAGTCAGATACCTCGAGGATTTCAAACCGATTCTTAATGCAACTGTGACTCTATCTATCAATGGAACTCCATACGAAATGACCTACAACTCAACAGATCAGATGTGGCACATCAGTCTCAAAGCAATGGATATTGATCTTGGAGCATGGAACGTGACTGTCACAGCAAATAAGACAGGTTATGCGAACGGATGGGACTCAGACATACTCGTTGTTCTTCCAGAGCCTACTACATTGACTCCAACCTCTCCAACAATCACCATATACTATGATGAAACAACAGTCATTGACATTTACTACCAGTTAGCAAACATGAGCGTGATTTCTGGTGCATCAATCTCGGTCACACTAGAAGGAACAAACCAATCAGTCATTTTGAATACTGATCACTGGTCCTACACTGGAAATGGCACTATGCTTGATATCGGCATCCATGTGTTTGATGTCGGAGTTAGTCTTTACGGATATGAAGATCAAACAACTACCTTTACCATAGAAGTGGAAAGAATACCAACTCATGTAGTAGAATTTGGCACTCAAATAGTGCTAGTTGCACTGGACAACAACACACTCAAAGTGAACTATTTAGATAATCGGACAAGCAATGGAATATCTGGAGCTTTGACTAACGTCGTGTGGCCAGACAGCACACTTGTTCAAGACCTCGACAATGGGTCTTACTTGATTCAGATATTTACTTTGGACATGCATATCGGAAATTACAGACTCAATGTGACCTTTGAGAGATCTGGGCACTTTGATGGGTTCATTTCAGTGCGGATAGATATCAATCCCATTCTAAGTTTACTTGATTATGTCACAACTATTTCACAATACGAGAATGAAACTGTCCAAATCTCTGTGTCATTCAGAGATGTTTCCCATGATTTCAGTATAGATTGGGGTACGGTGACAATTCAGCTTGAAGGAACGACATATCCTTTGATTTACGAAGGTACTACACTAAGCTACACAATTTCGCTTTGGCTTGGACCCACAATCAATCCCGGCACATATGAGCTGGAGCTGAATGCAGATGCCACAGATTGTCTATCTGCAAACGGCACGATTGAGCTCGAAGTTCTAGCTAAGGCAACATATGTTCTAGTTGTTGAGAGTGCGAGCGAAATCTCTGGTGGAGACACTTTGCCTATCACAATGATGGCAACTGAAGATGGAGTAGCTGTATCAGGACTTCAAATTGAGTTCCAGATTGTTGCTACTCTTAGAAATGGTGGGGAAAGAATCTACATTGAAGTTATGACTACCAACACTGACGGAATGGTTACTCTCAATTTTGAAGTTCCTGCAGATGTATCAGAACTATCCATAATTGCGCGGTTTAATGGTTCCATCTCCGAATGGCCGGCAGAATCATCGTCCATACAAGTGGAAGTTGGTTCCTCAGGTTCAGGTATTCTTACTCTTCTCCTAAACCCAATGACACTCGCGTTGATAGCTGGTTGTGTTTCAGTTCCACTCCTAGCAGTATCTCTTAGAAGACGACGTAGAAGTTCTGGTGGATTAAATACTCCAATTGACACTATGATTGAGTCAACTTCTATTGACGAAACTCCCTCAGCTGGTCTTGGTGATAGACTGAGAAACGAAATCATGTCAAGTGAAGATGGACTCACTAGAGCGGAGCTTTCAAAGCGGCTTGGTCCTTCCTCGAGTAAGATAGGTGTCATTGTGAAGGAGTTACTCAGCTCTGACTCAGACTTTTATGAGGTGCGGGAAGGATCAAAACGGTACATAAGATATCGCGGGTCTGAATGAAGTGCCCATTAAGTGTGATAATTACAAGTTCAACAATTCAAGATATCTTAATATATTCAACAATGGAAATCAACGGAACTGAACCTGTGAGTACAAATTCATGGTTACTCCGTACCATCAAAACGTAATAACTAATGTTGTGACTTCCAGTCAGTTAATGCCGCACGCATTCGAGGTGCAAAAATGAGAAAGGTTCTGATTCCCGCGCTATTTGTACTACTAGCATTTCTAGTCCCGATCATAACAGACACTCCAACAATTTTGATTCAGTCTCAGAACCATTCAGATGTTCATCCACTTGATGATACATCGACTTCCTCTGCAGGTGGCACAGGAGGGTCCACTGAGACTGCCACCTATATGACTAGGAAATTGACAGGATTGAGCTTCGGAATTTATAATTCATACAACGATCAGGTTCACGATACACAGCTCGACTTCAGTAGCTACCAAGTTGCTGGTTGGACTCTGGATAATGCCATAATTGATGCTAGTCAGATAACAGCAACAGCAGAGTATGAAACTCTTGGGATTACTCCTACTGACAAATTCGTATATCTTATCAATTCGTCAGGATCTGTTACAGATGTCCTCTATCAAGCATTTTACAATCAACCTCATGACGGAAAGTTACAAAATTATTCTCTAACATACCAATGCCCGTATTATGGAATATCAACTGATCATGCATACCTAGTTGTTAGAAGTGATTTTTCTGACCTTCAAACCAACGTAACGGGATTCATTGAACCATGGATTCAAAGCTTAGGCACCGACCAAATCGCTACACATGACACTTCAGGGGATAACGCGATTCTTAATGCTAGTACATACTACTTCGCAGTAATCGATGGAAGTGGAATGAATGGCTCAGGTATATGGTTCAACACCATTCAGTGGAGCGCAGTCAATGCTTTAGGGCTAGAAACAGGGTATCATTATCGCAATGATCCTGCGATGGTGTATTGGCATATCTATCAAGGCCTTCCAGCCCAACAATGGGAAGCTGAACTGAACTATACCTACACACCATGGAACAAGACAAGTAATGCACCTCTTGTTTACACAGATGCAAGCCAGCTTGGAATGTATGGCAACTCAACACCTTTGACAGATACTACTTGGATGTTCTCTTCACCCAATGATATCACAGTAATTACATTCCAGTCAAATCAATCCATTGTCGTCGACTATGATTTAACGCTTAGATACACAAAAACAGAGAATGTCAACCCAGTTTGGTATGTTGGAAATGCTGGTGACCAAGTTCAATGGAACATTACTAAATCCCTGAGCTATCCAAGCCTCACAGGAACAATCTTTCGCTTTCTTAATGTGACTGTGCAAACAGACTGGGCTCCTTCAGGACTCTACAATGCCACAACCCCAGTTGTGGGCACTCACACGAAATATGGAACAGTCGTTCATTGTACAGCTATGACCAATGGCACTTGGACATTACAATCATCTGCTCCGAACTATGTTGGAACGATTGGACTTACTGGCGTCACAGATGGCAAAGTAAGCATCCTAACTGATATGGGCATTGATGCAACGATTACAGTTGATGGAGGTACAACAAATCTCACCATACTTCAAACAGGAAGCAGTGTTTACACGATTGATGGGATTGCAGCTTCTGGAGGTTCTGCCAGTTTCACATGGGACATTGACTCTACAACACTGGGTAATAGCACACACTCGATAGAGGTTTGGTGGACGAATGGTCTTGAAGCAGGATACAACGTGACACAGGTGTTTGTGTATTATCCCACAACACTTGTGGAAGATGACTCAGTTGTGAACGCTTATGCAGAAAACTCATTCCCAATTGGTGTGAACTTTTCCCAAGACTTCCCGGCTCGTGGTTTGGATGGTTCATTGGCCGGTGTGATGTACTCATTCGATGGAGGAGTTAACACTAGTCTGAATGATCAGACAGGAGGCCGATGGACTGCGACTGTACCCACAGCTGGTAAAGTTGATGGCACCTATCAGCTCTTCGTCTATGCAGAAGGATATGCACTTGAGAATCAAAGCTTGCTGATAACTGTGAACTTGATCTTTCAATCTCGCCCTCTGAATTCGAGCTGGTCGAATACTGATAACATAACATATACTGACAGCACTAATCTCACTATATCATATCTGATGCAAGATGGAATAACCAGAATCTCTGGTGCAACAGTCAATGTGACAATTGAAGGATTGCCCCATGATATGACATGGGATCCTTTGAACCAAACGTATTGGATCGAATTGACTGGTGAGAACTTTACCGGAGTAGGAACTTTCACGATTAATGTCAATGCTTGGAAAGTTGGTTATGAATGGCAGAATAGTACAATCAATATAACCATCCGGAGTGAAACCGGTCTGTTCTTCGATGTGACCTACAATCCGACAACGCCGAATATCTCGTACATTGATACTTTATTCATCCAGGTGACCTACGAATTCAACACAGTACCAATTCAAAGTAATACATGGGTACGGGTTTTATTCAACGGATCATCCCCAGTTGATCTGGATTACAATACCACCTCCATGAAATGGGAGGTTACGCTTCAAGGTGATGATTATTTCGGATCTTGGGATATAACTGTGAGAGCGTCAGCTGATGGATACACAACTCGACAAGACTCCGCAACCTTCACGGTGTATGAAGACACTCCTATAGTCAGCAATTCGTGGGTTGGTTCAGTCTATGCTACGGATTATGCTACTCCCGTTCTACTCAATATTACGCTAACAATGAGTAATGGCACACCCATCAACGATGCAACTGTTTCCTTCACCGCTTTTAGCACTCTTTTCACGCCATCATTAGTTGTTTCAGGGGTCTATACCTTCTCAATCGTGCCAAATGCTACAAGGGGTGTTGAATCGTTTACAGTGACAGTGGTCCGAACCGGATATGTGACTAGCCAGATGAATCTTAACCTTACAGTGGAAGCTACAACGTCACTCACACTCTCTCATTCCATAGCAGAATGGGAAGAGTATTTCATAATAATTGAAGCAGAGTACTTGGATACTTCTGACGGCTCGCCAATCACTGGTGCAATGGTGAACATTACCTTTGACGGAACAGTGTACATCCTCCAGTATGTTGACGGGGTTTATGCTGTGAATATCACGCTGGATATAGCACCCAACCCATCGTATACAATAGACGCATTTGCTTCAGCTCAATACGCGGCATATGCAACCGATCAATCCGAACTGAGAGTTATTGCAAAGGAAGTCTTACATATCCTAATCGAATTTGATCCTCCACAAGTTATCGGAGGTCAGTTCATGCAAGTCCGTGCTACACTGATGTCCAATCTAACAGATCAACCTGTTACTGGGGCGCTGATTCAGTTTGAGATCTCCATAAACTTCTCAAATGGAACTGTCGTTCACTACACAGATGCTGGAATGACTGACACAACAAATTCCGAGGGTGTAGCGACCTTCGGTTTTGAGGTACCAGAGGGTAAGATAGACAAACTATCAGCAACAGCATTATATCTTGGTAACCGTGTTCGTTGGAGAGCTGAAACAACAGAAACAACTGGTGTTGAAGTTGGCATCCTAGCACTTGTCATGTCATTCCTGACCAGTGATATTGGGCTCATGATGATTGTCTCCATAGCAATTCTAGGAATTGTTGCTGCAGGATACAATCGTGGTGTTAAACCAAAGAAAAAAGCTGCAAAACTCGGTCTAAAGAATCAGTTGCAGATGTTCAAGGATCTTGAAACTGTCCGACACTTCATGGCGGTCTATCTCGATCGTGGAACATGTGTCTTCTATCATCCATTTACAGACGAAAGGATTCAACCAGATCTGATCAGCGGGTTCATTGCTGCAATCACCAGTGTCTACGGTGAGATCAAGGGAGATGGAGTCAGGGGTACACTTGAAGAGATTCAGTATCACGGACTTCGTCTGAACAGTTACAGTGGTCAATACCTCATTGGTATCCTCATTCTTGAAGGTGAGATGACAACACTCCTCAGAGAGAGACTACAGTTCTTTGTTGAGTTGTTTGAGAATCAGTATGACCAACACCTTGATGGCTGGACAGGCCTTGTTGACTGTTTTGATCCCGAATGGGTTGTATCCACATTGAATTCAGCCTTCAACTATGCTTGGCACCTACCACACAGGTTTGGACCCACACAGAAAGTAACTAACATGGATGCTAAGATTCTCGACTACATTGGTGCAGTACGAGACGAACGGAGTGAATTCTACATCAAGAATTTGTTATCACCCCTGGCGGAGATGCTAGACAAGACTGAGCCAGAGGTGTTGGATCGACTTCTCCTCCTCCAGGATCGGGGAGTTATAGTACCCATTGGTATTCAGACAATTCTTCAACGTCAAGGCCTAGCCCTGGTGAATGGCTCTGAGGAGTCTGAAGAGGCACAACCTGAAACTGTTGAAGAGCTTGAGTTCGAAGAACTTGCTGAAGAGGCGGTTGAAAAGCCCCAAGAGAAAGTGGTAGAGGAACCCGAATCAGACCCAATGGAAGCCTTTGTTCAGGATGTCGAATCTCTTCTTGTCGCGAAAAAAGATGGCGAGAAGAATGAAGACAACGAAGTGGACGAATTTGTGAAAGAACTAAGAGCTAAGATTGGAGAAGATGAGGACTCCGAAGATTAGCCCTACAAATTTGTGAGCCCTTCGAGCCAAGAACACTTATGTACAACGCATAGAGGAGTGACTTTGTGCTTAGCGATGCCATGGAACATTGAAAACTACAACATTATTGACGGGCGCATCCTAAGAGTGGAAATCACCATTCCTCTGATGGAGTTCTTATATCTCAAAATTGATGATGTCAAAGAAGCTTGGGTGAATATGCTAGGCCAGTTTATCGCAAATCAGCCAGGGATAGACATGTCGTGGGAGATGGAGCCGCGGGATGAAAGTGCATTGGTCACCATCAAGATTGCAAAGATTGGCGATCTTCCCGAGTTCAGCCCGGCAGAAGCAAGAGGTGCGATTGAAGCTGTTGATGCTCTCTTTGAAGGATGATAGATTAGTGATTAGTCAGCTTCGGAGTAGTCCGTAAGCCATCATTCAGAATGGCAATTTTCTTGCTAGACGCAAGCATGCCTTGTGCAACCTCAAGACCTTCTTGTGGGTCTTTCACTGCAGTACAATGTAATCGCTCTTCAACCAATGAATCACGAAGTCTACTGCAGATCACAACATTCCTCGAACTCAATACGGTCCAAAAGAAGCGAGCTTTTTCGAAACCAATCTCAAAATTAGTTTCTGAGGCAGTCAGAACATCGTTTTCGGATGCAAACTCTGACATTCCACGGATGAACCCCTTAGGACCAGCCTCTTCACTGCACTCAGCTACTAGGACAATAGATCCGCCGTGCTCGGTGGCTTCACAGGCCGGGTAAAGACTGTCAATTGAATCGTATAGGGTTGTGTCATGAGGTTTACCACCTGCACTCACTATTGCAATGTCTGCGCGCTTACTATAATCAGCTCGTGCCAGACTTATCGCAGAGTTTACACCGGACTTCCAACAGGAGTATGGGTCTCCAGCAACAATATGGGCTACATTGCCTTGCCAGTCTGATACAGAATTGACAATGAAATCTAATCCTGCAAGTTGTGTGGTTTCCAGCATATCAATGCATGAAGATGTATCCAGCTTGAACTGACCAGTATCTCCAGTTGCTCGTAGTTTTGCATTTCGAGTTATAGTCTTGATTCCTGAAACACTAGGTATCACAGACATACGCCCACCCGTTGCGCCATAGAAAACGTCAGGTCGGATCTCACTCAGACCAATCTTCATATCTGCGCTGAGGTAATGCTCGTTTACATGAACTGGTGTTGAGTAGCTTGGTGTTTCGCCTACTACTTCGAGAGCTGATTTTGTGTCAGGATTGTGAAGGACAAGAAAATGGCCTCTAGACTCGGGATTGCCTAAGAGATTATCGACCTCAGTCTTCGAAACTCGTTCTTCGGAAGACACAGGATAGATGATTGACACGTTATCAGGATTGAAAGAGAAGGTTTCTACAC
>JAGXOC010000229.1 GCA_019894665.1 Candidatus Thorarchaeota archaeon | reverse complement strand
AGCAAGAAACCAGTCATCATCTCACACGCAGGATCTAAAACTGTTCATCCAATCAAGCGAATGGTTCCTGACGACGTCCTCAAAGCTTTGGCTGAGATAGGCGGTGTCATTGGAATAGAGGCGGCTCCAGGATACACAGCCACCAAGGACAATCCCGTTCCCTCAATTGATACCTATATGGCGCATATGGAGTACTGCATAGAACTGATGGGAATTGATCATGTAGGATGCGGCCCTGATACTCTCTACGGTGATCATGTAGGTCTCTACAAACTCTATGATGACAGAATGACCAAGGATGGAATGGGTCATTATTCTCGTCCAAAACAGCAGGAAGACCTAGAGGTCACAGAACTTCCGACGCACGTGAAAGGTCTCGAGAATCCAACTGAAGCTGTTCATAACGTCATTCGCTGGTTGGTCAAGAATGGATACTCTGACGAAGATATTGCGAAGATAGCTGGTAAGAACGCACTGAGGGTGCTTGAGAAGGTTTGGTGATTGGGTAAGATTGACTGACCCTCATTGTCAAGATGAAGTGAAAGAATTCCAAGAAAAGGTCATGAATTGGTGGGCTGAGAACACAAGGGACTTGCCTTGGAGGCGAGACCCCAGCCCCTACAATGTCCTAGTGTCTGAGATTATGCTCCAGCAGACCCAGGTCAGTCGAGTTGCTCCAAAATTCAATGAATTCATAGAAATATTTCCAACAACCGAGTCATTGGCCAATGCCAATTCTAAGGACTTGCTAAAAGTCTGGAGCGGACTTGGATACAATCGCCGGGCAATCTGGTTGAAGGAGGCAGCTAAACAGATTTTTGAGAGAGGTGAATTCCCACAGACTGTGAAGGAACTCGAAAATCTGAAAGGAGTCGGTCCCTACACCTCTCGATCGGTCCTCATATTTGCGTTCAATAGAGACCTTGCAGCCGTGGATACAAACATTCGCCGTGTGCTGATCGCCTCTGGATTCGCGGATGAGAGCATGTCAGACATAAAGCTTCAGCCAATCGCAGACAAGGTATTGTTGAGAGGACGGTCGCGGGACTGGCATAATGCACTGATGGACTACGGAGCACAGGTAATGACCTCCAGCTCTACCGGCATAGCACCTACTTCAAAGCAGACATGTTTCGAGGGGTCGTCAAGACAGGTTAGAGGTGCTGTGATTCGAGTCCTTACTGAGGTGACTGAGCTTGGACTTGGAGAGCTTATGCTGTTGCTTGACTGTGATTTGGATGAGTCTGAACTAAAATCAATCATGTTCCAGCTAATGGATGATGGTCTTGTAGAAATGGCTGGTGACTCTATATATCGAATAGCCAAATGATTCAATCAAAGTGGTTTAACAGTGCCTCATTTTGTGGTGATGATGTCGATGATGCCAATGATGACCATGATGTCTGTGATGTCTGTGACCATGGATTACAATGTTTCCTCGGTGTACATAACCAAGAGGGTCATACCCGGCTTCATACACCACTAAACCGTACCTGTCAAAGATTTGTATCTGAAAAATGTCCTTTCCGTGTCTTCTCTTGGAATCCCATGCATCTATCCGAAGTCTGTAGGTATCTTCCAATTGGGTTTTCTCTTTTGTTTCTAGGTCATACATGTAAATTGTAATTGAAGCTTCAAAGAAAGCATGGTTCTCATAAATCGTGAAACCAGTAATTTCAGTACTCTTTACAAAATAGACTAAATTATCCACTCGTAGGGTATAGAATATGAACCCCTTCAAACCACCCCTGCTGGTGTGCTTCACAAGAAAGACAAAATGGCCTCTATTCCCATCTGAATCCTCAATCCAACCTGCACCTCTGACAGATTCATGTCCAGGTTGATATATTGTGATAATAGTTGGGTCTGAATCTTGACTCCAGTAGTAGTGATTTTGTTCAGGATTAAGACTGACCACAATGATATACTCACCTTCAGCTAGGGTGAGAATCTCCACAGTTGCGATACCAACGCCAGCAAGGTCTGTAGTCGAAACTGGAATTGAATCCATAATCTGGAGA
>JAGXOC010000228.1 GCA_019894665.1 Candidatus Thorarchaeota archaeon | reverse complement strand
GTCCTTGAACTGGCAAAAGGCGACTATCCTGCTGCCATGGATTTCTTTGAGAAATCGTGGGATATCTTTGAACGGACTGGTGAGATGACAGGGGAAAAGAACCGAGCTCTTCTCGGTCTAGCACAAGCTGAGATCTGGCTCGAAAATCAAAGAAAGGATGTCAAGAAGAGCGTCACATGTGGGAGGTGGCTCTCCAAGCTTGAAAAGTATGCAACTGAACGTGACTTGCCTGGCATCAGAATGCAAGCCGCTCTACTCAAGTCACAGTTCTATCAGAATCATGGTCACCTCAAAGATGGACACGCGACACTTTTGGATGCATTGAATATCACCGACTCTCTTGGTGTCAAGACCCTGAATAAGAGAATCAATGATCGAATTCAGGAGCTCAATCGTCTTATACATGATGAGGAGATTGTTTCATGAAACCAATGGGGACCATCACGAAGTACTATCCGTTCATCGATGAGGAGACCAAGACTATACTGGGTTCTCTCATGGATGAGTCAAACAGCTACTACGATTTTGTACAACGAATGAGTATCAAGGTCCTAAAGGAAGAGGTTCCTGTCAATCTTGCATATCTTGCTGCAGGTCATGTTTGGTGGTGCAGAATAGAAGAGACCAAGAATCTGATTCAAGAGAAGTACAAGAACGTGCCGTGCATAAGACCATGGGTGTTTCCTCATAATTCTATCGAGCGCGATCAAGTAATGTATCATGATGCTGTTGTTGAAGCAATAGACAAGGTATTAGACTCGTCTGCAGAGGATTGGATGGAAACGGAGCTACACCTCCTTCACACATTTTATCATTGGCCCTTGGGTGATGTCCCAAGTCTACTTGAGCCAGTTGAGAAAGCAAAGGTCTTGATCGAAGCAAACCCTCTTCTGAACTGTTTTGAACCACTAATTTGTGCATTCAAAGGGTTGGCAAAACGAAGGGAGGGATACACAAAGGACGCCCTAATTGTCTACCAAAGAGGCCAAGAACTTGCAGAGGTACATGATGATTCTTTATACATGTACATGAACCTCCTTGAACAAGCGGACACCTTGGTGGCCTTGAATATTCAGGAGTCATTAGCACGGTTCGAAGAACTCTATGATTTGGCTCTGGACCTAGAAGTACCATATTTCACAGGTGAAGTCCTGCACGATTCAGGAGTTGCATTTGAAACAGCTGGTGAGTATGATCTCGCAATTTCAAGCCATCATGAGAAAATGAAAGCTTACGGAATGGAGGATATCCCAGATGCATTTCCCTCAAGAATATATTCCTCCTTAGGCGATGGTCAGAAAGCTCTTGAAGTGATTAACAGGTATTTCGAATATGCTGAACCAGTTGAAACCCTTGTATTTCATCTCTGGAAAGCCTGGGCATTAGCACTAGTGGACAGACTCGAGGAAGCTGAACGAACTCTAGATACTGCACACTCGCTGATTATCAAATCCGGATCGGAGCGTACCTTGGGAAACTACTTTCATTTTTCTGGAGTGGTCGAGCTGAGAAGAGGTGATTTCCTAGCTGCCCTAGACCTCTTTGAAAAAGCATGGGATATTGCAGAACGAATTCCTGCGGGTACAAATCAAAACCGTGCACTTTTTGATTTGGCACGAGTTGAGATTTTGCTTTCCAATCATTCGAAAGATAGCACCAAAGTTGTTGTTCCCGGGAAGTGGCTCTGCAAGCTTGAGAATTTTGCTGTTGAACATGACTTACCTGGAATCAGAATGCAGGCTGCTCTCCTCAAGTCAGAATTCTATCAGAGTCAAGGACAGCTCAGAGATGCGCTAGGAACTCTTCAAGAGGCTCTCGAAATATCTGATTCACTTGGTGTCAAGACTCTAAGGAAGAGAATCTCGGACAGAATCCGTGAGCTGAATCAACTTTTGAGAGAAGCTGAGGTGTCAACTGAGAAGAGAAAACGGTGAACGTCGACTATTCGACACCCTCTAGGAACCCAATGGTGCGAGTGAACAAGTCGTCTTTGAATCTGTCATCAGTCATTATTGGGTGGGGCGCTCCTTCAACCATGTACATCTTCTTCATCTCAGAGGCCAGACCATTGAAGATTTTCTGTGCAC
>JAGXOC010000227.1 GCA_019894665.1 Candidatus Thorarchaeota archaeon | reverse complement strand
CATCTAGACGTGTTCTAATAATAGCGCACATTGTTGACACGCCCCAGCATAAGATAAATCAGTGAATCACGCTAAGATGGGAGAAAATCAACAAAATAACGAACGTCAGAAAACATTATTTTACGCGCTCGCACAAGTAGAACTCCGCATGTGGGGAACGCACACAGATTTACTAGTAAACGTACTCCCCATACTCTTTTCTTCACTATATTCAGCATAATCAATGACTGTGGAATGAATGATTGTCACACACGCGCATTGTATAAATCTAGGTTATATGTTAAGGAATGGCCTTTAAAAATCACTAAAGATACTTGTCACATATGTTAGGGGGAGACTTAATGATGAGATTAAATACCATATTTGTTGGTGGCGCGTCCTGAGCATGGAGTGGGACCTTCAATGACAACCCCCTCCATTGACTGCCCGGTCAAACAATTGACCGACGGGTACTATAACCATTTCTTTGGCTACTATGACAAATCTAATTGGGATAAGACAAACCGATATCTACTCAGCCTCCGCACGGCACCATCTAAACGATATATGCAGAAGGATGACATCGCTATTATGGGTCTGATCGATTCCCACGATGAATTTCGATTCCGCCCCATAACTCAAACAACCGCCTGGAACTGGCAACAGGGCTCACAAGCCCACTGGCTGGATCAATTCAGCGATAGCACATACTTTATCCACAACATTCGCACACAAAACGGCTATGCCTCAGCAATAGTCAACACAAAAAAACCTGATGACGAAAGAGTGTTACCCTTACCGGTCTACTCGGTCACCGATGATAATCGCCACGCCTTATGTTTGAACTTTCGTCGCTTACGCTACACCCATCCAACCATTGGCTACGCCGAACCGGAGGTAACCAAACCCGAGCTGCATCCCGATAATGACGGTCTATTCTTAATGGACATCCCGAGCGGGGACAATCATCTTATCATCAGTTTGGAGGAACTCTATCAACTCGAACACGATGACTCAATGGACGACGCAATACATTGGTTCACCCATGTCAACCCAAACCCTGCCGGTAATCGAATAGCTTTCCTACATCGTTTCAAAAGAACATTAGACTCAGAAACCTTCATTTCAGCCCGTCTCGTTACCGCCAACCTTGACGGCTCGGATATGGTGGTGTTGGAAAGTGATAAAGCACCCTTCGTTCGAAGATATTACCTCTCTCATCCGAAATGGTTTGGTGACAATCAAGTAATGTTATGGCATCCGCGTAATGGTCACTATCAACTCTATCAAGACCGAACAAATGAGGTTCGAATAATTGGAGCAAAAGACTTGACTGAAAATGGACACGCTAGTATGTGCCCCGTCAATCCAGATTGGATGCTCAGTGATACGTATCCAGACCAGGAAGGAAACCACCCTGTATTCCTATATCAATTATCTACCGAAACTCGGCTAGAAATCGCACATTTTCACCATGACCCTGAGCTTTTTGGGGACACGAGGTGTGACCTGCACCCACGTTGGAGTCGCGATGGCAAAAGTATATGTGTTGACAGCAGTACGAACAACGATCGCCAGATGTATTTGATCGACATATCTAACTGTCCTCACCTTGACTGACTCCATGTCATGAGCTCTAGGGCGCGCGCGTTTTAGTATTATCTTGAATTTTCTAAGTCAATCAGTCTTCTGCATATGTTCAGATCTCTTTTCAAAGCCTTGTCCATATTCTCATCGAGGAGAAGAATCTTAAACTCGTTTAAGTCTCGTTTTCTTCTAAATTCTCCAAAGAGGATGGCTGAGTTAATTTTAATGAAGCCGAATACTCCTGCCAGGTTCAGTGCGAGTTTTATGAGTTGTTTGTATGTGCAGTGTTGTACTTTGTGGTCATGGGGAAGCTTGAACAGGAAATGTTCGACGTCTTGAAGGTTGCATATGTCGGTAATCGCTTCATCTGCGGTTAGTAGAACGGGTAATGCTTGCTCATATTGGTTTAAGGTTCTTACCAGGATTCTATCGTTCTCACTTGAGCTCTTTTGAGATTTCTCAATTCCCTTTTCAGGGATGGCTCTGTCCCTGATTGAGATATAGTTCCGCATAGCCAAGTAT
>JAGXOC010000226.1 GCA_019894665.1 Candidatus Thorarchaeota archaeon | reverse complement strand
GTGTAGACAGTGAGGAGGAGAGCATCTATCGGTGCAATCTACAGCATACCATATTGGGCGAATCAGTAAGACGACATACTATCGGCGACTTCGTGAGCTTGACCAATGACGGGAGCACTACCTACTAAGTTCAATTGAATTCAATTGTATCAAAGAGTCATCTGACTAACCTCAATTGCGTTTACAATGACGGGAGCACTACTTCTTGTCCGTTTCGACGTACATTTTCGACGCTTTTTCTCTTCATGAACCTGGCTCCAACAATAACTAGAACAAAGAAGAACCCAGAGAAGAATATCAGTCCAGGAAGAGGAGGTTTTTCAAAATTTCGAAGGACTAATTAAGCAAAGACGTCCGAGCTGAGCTCGTGATAAACCATGAGTGATAGGGCTATGGGTTTGCTTATCCAAGTTATAATCCTTCTAATGGTATTTTTGACGATCGGTGCGATACTATCTTGGGTCATTCTGGACCCCAACTTAACTTGGGACCAGAGATTAATAGGTGGAGGAATTGCTGTTGTTATGATAGCGATTCTACTCGGTGTCACGGTTACATGTGTCTTCAAAGGTGGACGAGTGAGGATTGGTTAAGGATATCATCTTGCCAGCTAGTCATGTGCTCTTGGGTCGTATTGACCCTCCAAAGTAGACATATTCAATGCGGTCAATCATCTTTCTGCAAATGTTCAGGATATTCTCTACTCTCACAATTCTTGGGTCGGTAGCGGGTGTGTCCGCGACACGACCATCAGCAAGAGTCTTTTCACGAACTAGATAGACCTTTAGAACCCTAAAACCGATATCACGAAGCTCAACAGTGATCCAATAGAGGCCCCTTCTAAACCTCGCACTTGTTCCTGGTATCGCTTCGCAAATCTCTGAAACACTCTTGTGTTTTATCTTATCCCAATGATGCCCAGTCAAAATTTCATCAGAATTCTCCATTATAAAACGGAAATCACTCAGTCCATTTAGTGCCTTGATATCGTCTTGCCGCTCCACCAGAGTTTGGGCTCTAATGAACTCAGCACCTGTTAGTAGTATTGCAAGCAAGCTTACTGTGATTGCGAAAATCTCAGGACCGCTAAAGGGTATCGGCCAATATTGCATTATGTAGACAAGAGCCAAGACGAAAGCAACCACAAAGACAATGACAAATAAGGTGGAGTGCCTGCCTATTCTATCACGAATCGAAATGGAAAACTCGGACTGTTTCAATTAGAGCACCAAGATAGATTTTAGTCACTTTGGACAGTCCCTTTGTTGACATAAACTCTGCTATTTCTACTACATCTTACCGCCACAGTTGGTGCAGAACGATGTCCCCTGTTCGACCTTTGTGGAACAGAATGGACAGACAACAAGAACCCGCTCAGTGATGATCCTCTCCTGAATAACTCCAGTAGAAGATTCCTTCTCAAGAAGTTCTTTTCCGAGTCTTTCTTTCTCACGAGAAGATTCTATACTAAGCATAATGGGGAATACACACGCAATTAAAATAATTGACCCAAAAAGCATAACTCCTCCAAGTAAGCCAAATTCTGCAGAAGCTCCAACTAGTAAAACTATAAGGAAAATACCACAACACCCTGCCCCCCCAGTTATACTACTTACTTTCATACTATCACCTTGAAAGTGAACCCACGCATTTTCACATCTCTTCCAAGGAATCGAGATGGACACTTATGTGCTGTCTCGACAGACTGAGGTCTCAGACTGTAGCCTCTGACTTTAACAAATGAGACTAAATAGTATCGTGCAGATGCAATAGTGAAAGACAATGCCTAAGGAAAAAGACCACGCACTCGCTCGTGGAGTGGTCCTGAGAATGGCCTTAGACATCATTGGGGAACAGGCCGAGAAGTTCAGCAAGACAGAGGGTAAACTCTGCCAAGACTGCCCCGTGCTGGCAGAGATAGTGCGCGAGCTTCGACTGGCCATGCTCCAGGATGACGAAGAGGCCATTGAAGAGATGCGCTCGCATTACGGCGTCTGATCGAGAAGGTCCTGGATGGCCTTCAGGTGCTTGGCAACGGTTCTACCCCTCTCAGTGAGACGAAGGTACATGCGAGCACGAGGAGTTTCATTCCCGAAGAAGGACTCTAT
>JAGXOC010000225.1 GCA_019894665.1 Candidatus Thorarchaeota archaeon | reverse complement strand
TTCAAGAAGTTTGGACACTTGGCATTCTTGTCATAGGTTATCGGTAACTGTGTAATATGGTATTCATCAGGATTGAATTTTTTATGAAGTTTTCCGGTCTCTATATCAAGCAGTCCATTTTCACAGACTATCTTACTTACGGTCTCACCGAGTCGGAGATCTGGAACATAGGCTTTTGCTCGAACACTGGCGATGACCTCACTTGCTAAATGGTTGCTGGTGAACTCAACAGCCACCCGGTCAACCTCTTTTCGAATGAAATCCTCACCGTCAGGTTTCCAGATCCCTTGATTCTCTACATAGCGCCAGATTGGAACACTGCCACCAGCCTTAGTTGTTGCCAATTGACAGACACTCACCAACCGTTGTGACAGATGATAGGTATTGTTCGCGGTTTTTGCAGCCGGATCGAAGCAACCTGACAGGACATGTTCTTCACTCATTCAACCACTCCCTGACCAGTAGCCAGCCTTTCCGTTCTTGGTCCATCTGAGACCGGCCTTCCAGAGTGCTTGATTCAATGTGTTCCAGATGTGAGTTGCTAAGAACTTGGTCGGTTTCACTGTGACCTTTCCATCTTCAACGGAGACCTCGAGGTCTCCATCTTTGATGATATCCCCCAAACCCTCAATGGCATCGTCAATCGTGTCCTTGTTATGGCTTGCAGTGGTCTTTTCAAATTCGGGGAGCAGTTCTTTTGATAGTGGCGCTGGATTATTTGTTATCCCTTTCTCACGAGCTACTATCACCGCCGCTGACTCGAATGTGACAACATCCTCACCAAGCTCTTTCTGCTTGGCCTGGATATCTTCCCCCAACTCACTGATGACACGATTCCAATTCCATCCATCCTTGAGGACTACATCATTCAGGACACTTGCAGAGACCTCAATCTCATTGTCAACAATGAGATCTTCTGGTGGTTGATCTTGTGAAGTCAGTTCTTCAAAACTTACCTCACCACCACCACAAAGATTACTGACACACCTGTTACATGCACGAGTCTGCGCCAGAGTTCTGACATCGTGTGGTAGATGAGTGAACTTTCGCTCCGCAGTGCTTGCAGACGCATCAGCATCGGCGAACCTACCAGAGGGTGCAATTGCTCGATATGTATAGTGATAGACGGTTTCATCACCATGCTGCTCTACACGTTCTTCTCGTTTCTCCAGGCTGATGTTGCATGCAAGAGCGATCTTCATCCAGCCACTCTTCTTGATGTATTGCCTCTCAGCAATCCTCTGTCTGTCGTTCGACGTGATGATGTTCTGTTTCATCCACTCGAAGGCTTTGAAGGCATCCAAGATTTTCTCTGCGGATGCTGGTGCTACTAGGTCCATCTCAGCAACGACTGCGACTTCTTGTGTATTTTCATCTTTCATTCATTTCACCTCCTTAGAATCTTCTGTAGGACCATTCAAATGGTCGTAGACCGCGACATGATAGAACTTGGGTCTTCTCATGTCTAATAGGTTGGATCTCTTGATTACCAGACCAGCAGATACGAGGTCTTTGAGAGCATGGTTGACTGTCCTCTTTGCTAATATGACCTCAGTCTGAATCTCTGCGGTTGTGAGTCCCCTTCCTTTTTCTCTGAGCACTCCCAAAATTAGTTTGGAGCTCTTGAGCATCATGATTTATTCCTCCTCTTCTCCGCCATTCTGAAAAGGATTTCCAGAATGATATCTCGTGTTTCCTCTCTTGTACAAACAATGATAACGTCAGCATGAGCCTTCTTCTCTCGATTGACCTGATAGTGGTAGTACAATCCTCGGGTTTCCCAGACTTTATGTCGCATGATATGAGATTCCTGGTCAATGTCATATGACTCTGCAAGTCCAAAGATTCTACAGACCTCTCCGAAGAAACATAATATCGGCAGGTTCTGCAGACTGGTTGTCCAGTAGAAATCAGTGTCACTTTGAATGTCTGTGGTCAAGACCTCGCCTCCGCATGATAGAAGCCGCTGAGCTTCTCCTGTTTTGTCGGGTATCGGTTCCTGAGGAGCGCGTCGGCCTTGGTCTTCTTCTTTCGCTTCTTCAGAGTCATTAGATGAAATCCCCCGTTAGAGTATATTCCTTGTCTGATTCTATTTGTGCCTCAATGATTGGATG
>JAGXOC010000224.1 GCA_019894665.1 Candidatus Thorarchaeota archaeon | reverse complement strand
ATCTCTATCCGTAAGGACCGCCCTATTTGCTTCTCCTGCGCGTACATCATTCTCTATCGTTTCTTCGGCAAAAACTCTCAGGTCGGTATTCAGTGGCTTGCTCATGCCTGGAAGAAGGATGATAAGACGAAACAGGCTATACTCAGAATAGCAGAGAAAATAAACTCTCTAATTTCTTGATTGGGCCTATTCCGGAGGGAGAGTAAAGTAGCCACATTTGGGACATTTGTATACTTTCGTCCCACTGTCGACCTCACCCTGGTAATACATGAAGGGTGAATCTGTACCACATCCAGGGCATTTCTCTCTGGGTTCTACAGACATGATGTTGCTTCCAGAAGCCGTTCCTATTAATCAATGTGTGCCAGTCGCCCATATTGAGATGAAAGAGAGGAATTTGTCTCAGGATCATAGTGAGAATCAAGCTGCTCCCTACAAACCGACTGCTTCAGATGAAGATGAAGCAATTAGGCAATGCTTTGATGAGTTTCAGAGGCTACTAATTGAAGCTGGTCTGAGTGAGTTCGTTGATGAATTCTCGGACTCCAAATGCGGAGAGATCATGCTAGATGAAGTCAGTGAGTCATGAGTTGCCACTTACGGCAAGCAGTTTGTCTTTCCACTCAGTACCAATTTCCTTCTCAAACCATTCTGTGATGTGTGTGTGCTTTTCAACATGATAGACAATCCGGTTCCTAACTTCTTTCTTGATGTCCGTTCTCTTTGCTATCCAATGCATAATATTGAAAATTATATGACGTCGGTTAACATCGTAATCTCTTGACGATGAATCGGTCAAACTCACGATCTTGTCAATGAATGCTATGGTCACTTCCTCATATGGCAGAAACCCACTATCATTCAAAAAGAGGTCGTATGCATAAGTGTTGATATCTGAACCAGAATACTGGCATGCAAAACGGAAGAAAGTTGCTAGATGTCCTTGTGAAAGATTCGCCCCAGGAACTACAAGCGCATTCGTCCAATTCACTTTCGTTTTTTCATCAGTCAGTCCTTCAAATGCAACAAGTATTTCGTGATGGAAATCTCTGTAGTAAGCATCCGCGTTTATCCATGTTTTTGGATCAGTCATGAATTTTGGAAAATCAGACAAGTCATCAACAGTTAGGTTTTCTGCCCAAGCACGAAGTTTATTCCTGCCGCATTTTCTGAAAACATCGAAAGCGCTCTGATACATGGCTACCAGTTCTTCAATTGGTTCTTCCTTATTTTGAGCGGTAACTATGTCTACCATTGCTCTAGCCCAAACCTCATAGCTTCGATCTTCGACTTCATAATCAGCCTTATTGTGCTTCTCAAGTAAGTTAGCTATCCAAGTATACAATCGGTTCAACCGATCCCATTGCATATCAGAAACGAGAATCTCAACTCTTTTCGCATCATTTTTTAATTGGGTCATCATGGGAATACGATCATTTTCTCGTCCAAGTGCTTCCCAGTTTGAGAGTGTGTCTTCAGTATACCGAAGAGCAGCGACTTGGCGAATTATTCTTGGGAGCCTAGTAGACGAGGGAAGCATCCAAGGTCCGGCGAGAATAATAATACCCACAATCCCTGCAAATGTGGAAATGAGATTGATCTGGGGATTAACTCCATGAAGCGCAAGCCCCCAAAGGAGGAATGCCAATCCGACTGCAGATCTGTTCTTTAGGCCCCAGATTTCTTTCTGAATGCTTGGATCGTTCATTGCACTCGAAACGGCGTGTTCACAAGAATCTTCGATGGAAACCCAAGATTGTGTGCGCCATGTAGAAGTGAGATAATCAACACCTGCTATGAAACTAATCAGTTCATTATTTTCTCTTCGTGTTGGAATGTAATGCAGCCTACCAGTATATGATTCATGACCAACTTTGTACTTAATCACCCAATCAATGATTCGATCGAGAGGTATTGTATATAGAATCCCTGTGATGGCTCCAGTTGCACCAAGAATCAGAAGAGCAGAATCAACTTGACTTACGAATCCTGATGAAATGAAAGGTAACAACCATTGGTACTGGGGATATAGTAATACAGCAAGAGAGAAACTAATCAGACTATAGAATGCTCCGTGTCCTTCTGACTCCACGATTTTTTGAATTGACATTGGTATAAGTT
>JAGXOC010000223.1 GCA_019894665.1 Candidatus Thorarchaeota archaeon | reverse complement strand
ATCGAGGGAGGCACAGGCGCATTAGCAGTAGCATCTGGGCAAGCCGCAGAAACATTAGCGCTCTTAACAATTACGCAGCTGGGTGACGAAATCGTAGCGGCCAATAACCTCTACGGCGGAACCTACCAACTACTTCACTACACCTTCTCTAAACTGGGAAGAAAAACGACCTTCGTTGACTCCACAAAACCAAACGAATTCAAGAAAGCAATCACAGACAAAACAAGAGCAATATATGCGGAGACAATTGGCAACCCGAAATTGGATGTGCCAGATTTTGAATCGATCGCAGAGATTGCCCACGAAGCAGGCATCCCTCTTGTTGTCGACAACACCGTTGGCATCGGAATAGTAAGACCCATAGAGTATGGAGCAGACATCGTCGTGGCATCTGCCACCAAATACATAGGAGGACATGGAACATCTATCGGCGGAGTAATCGTCGACTCCGGAAAATTTGATTGGAGCAACGGCAAATTCCCTGAATTCACTGAACCAGACCCAAGTTATTCTGGAATAAAATATTGGGAAACCTTCGGGAACTTTCCGGGCTTAGGAAATGTGGCATTCATCATCAAAGCACGAGTACAGTTGCTTCGAGACCTAGGACCAGCGTTGAGTCCATTCAATGCTTTTCTGTTTCTTCAAGGACTGGAAACTTTACCCTTAAGAGTAAAAAAACATTCTGAGAATGCTCTCCACATTGCACAATTCTTAAAGAAGCATCCTTTGGTGACCTGGGTAAACTATCCAGGATTAGAAGAACATCCCAGTCACGAACTGGCAAAAAAATATCTGAAAGGCAACTATGGAGGCATTGTAGGTTTTGGAATAAAGGGCGGATTAGAAGCTGGAAAGAGGTTCATCGAATCGGTGAAACTTCTTTCTCATCTTGCCAACATAGGAGATGCAAAGAGCTTAGTTATTCATCCGGCATCGACGACGCATCAGCAATTAACTAGAGAAGAACAAGCGGAAACAGGAGTTACAGAAGATTACATACGGCTTTCAATCGGCATTGAAGATGTTGAAGACATTAAGGAGGATATTGACCAAGCTTTACGCGCTGCAGTGAAGTAATGAAGCGCGCAGCGACCCTACAAAGGAACCCCTTTTTATTGTATAAATGGAGGTGACAACCAGTGACAGAAAATGTTGGAAGTGTGGGAACAGTAGAAACAGAGTATTACACATTCGGTAATTCACCAAAAGAGTTGACTCTTGAATCCGGAGAAAAGCTTGAGCCAATCACTCTAGCTTATGAAACATACGGCAAGCTCAATAAACAAAAGTCGAATGCAGTTTTAGTTCTTCATGCCCTTTCTGGAGACGCCCACGCTGCAGGCTTGAATAAGGGAGATAAACGTCCTGGTTGGTGGGATTCGATGATTGGACAGGGAAAGGCTTTGGATACGGAGAAGTATTTTGTTGTATGCTCCAACGTGCTTGGTGGCTGCAAGGGCTCAACAGGACCATCATCAACTAACCCTAAAACAGGCAAACCCTATGGCACAGAATTTCCAATCATAACCATACAAGACATGGTTAATGCACAACTCCACTTAATCGACCACCTAGGGATTGATAAACTCTTAACGGTAATCGGTGGGTCCATGGGGGGAATGCAGGTTTTGCAGTGGATGATTTCTTATCCAGACAGAATACGTTCTGCGATTCCAATTGCTACGACAATGAAGCATTCTCCACAACAAATCGCCTTCAATGAGGTGGGTCGCCAAGCAATCATGGCAGACCAAAACTGGAATAATGGTGACTACTATGGCCGTTCGGCTCCTGACAGAGGGTTAGCTGTAGCTAGAATGGTGGGGCACATAACGTACATGAGTGACGTTTCGATGGCTGAGAAATTTGGTAGGCGCCGCAAGAATTATGGAAGACCGTTCAAGTTTGGCACAGACTTTGAGATAGAAGGATACCTACGATACAGGGGCAACAACTTTGTGAAAAGGTTTGATGCTAATTCTTATTTGTACATAACCAAAGCAATCGATTACTTCAACATCTTAAACGGAAAAATGATTTCTAAAATTTTTAAAGGATTAAAAGCAAAAGTTCTTGTCGTAGCATTTAAATCAGATTGGCTTTATCCGGCATACCAATCCAGAGAAATTGTTAAGGCATGTAAACTGGCAGGGATCGATACTACATACTGTGAAATCAACTCTACATATGGA
>JAGXOC010000222.1 GCA_019894665.1 Candidatus Thorarchaeota archaeon | reverse complement strand
CCACTGACGTGGTGTCAGTCCAAAAAACGTATTTATAATTATTTTTTTTGTTAAATCCAAGTTTTGTCCAATCTTGTCCAATTTTGTCCAAGTTTCCTACACCTATTGCATACCCTAGCTCACTGGCCGCCAGTAGATTCCCAGCTCATCAGCTGTGTTGGAGGCAATCTCCATCTCTTGAGAGGTCACAGGGCGGGCAATATCAGAAAAGCGCTCTTTCTCATGACGAACACGATGCTCAGGCCGATATTGACCCATTATGTTCACCATGCAGTCTGGCATGTTCTCTGAGACCCACTTGAGTATCGGGATTGTGCAACATTCTACATGGTTGGGCATGACAAGATGGCGAATGATGACCTCACCTGAGTCATAGGCTATCAAGTGGTTTCGTGAGACCACATCGAAATAGTTCTTCACACCAGAGAGACGCTCTGCACACTCATTGTTCCCATACTTGAAGTCGGGGAGCCAGACATCAAAGACATCGAAAAGAAGTTGCATGGTCTCCTCAGAGCAGTAGAGGTTCGAGTTCCATAGTTGAGTCACATTGGAGGTCTGATGGACTTGGGATGCGAGGATGGTGTGGGTGTTTGGAATAGGGTCGCCTCCCACGTAATTGATGTTCAACGCACCATCGCGAAACAACCCTTCGGCAATTGTTGCAATGCCCTCTGGTCCTACCACTCTCCCTGAGTTTGGATTGGTAGAGATATCATTGTTCTGACAGAAGACACAACCAAAACAACATGATGAGAAGAAGATGGTCCCACTGGGAACAAGAGGTGCCTCTTCACCAGTATGGAGAAATGCCGAAGAGACCCTTGAAGTGGATCCAAGTTTACACCAGCCGAGCTCATCATGAGTGCGGTCTGCTCCACATCGGCGTTCACAGAAGTGGCAGTCAGCCAGAATCCTCTGTGCAAGCTCGATCTTCAAGTTCAGGAAGTTCCGCTCAAGTCCAGGTACTGGACCTGGAACTTCATCGTTTGAGTCAACCCTCTCAAGAAGCTGTGTGAATCTCTGAGAGTCCTCTTTATGCACATTCCAGAGCTCCTCGGAAGAGGAATCGAGAGGTATGTCACATTCCAGCGTTTTGGCCAGTAGATACTTTGCAGTTCGCTCTTGGTCAATGATCTTTCTATACCTAAAGAGTCTGCGAACTACCTCAGGGTCACTCCATGCTCGTTTTGCGTCAGGTCGAACCAGTCTCCACATTTCACTTCGACAATAGCTCACTCAGGATAAAAGACCTATGAGAAGGAGGAGATTGGTCAGATCATTGACGAAGTTGAGCTCTCCACCATGTGTGTGATTGTAGAGGCCAGAGTGATGACTCGGTGCTTGAGCCAGAATGGTGTGATGTTGCGGTCGTTCTGGACGACCTTCGTAGATGCAAGTAGCCCAGATTGTGCTGGGGGAACAGTGGAAAAGATACAGCGTTCAGAAATTGCATCCTCGTCGACAAACCAGTTCTTGAACTCCCTCGCGTGGGACTGGTTTCTCTCAGGATGACTGAAGTCATCGAGCCGCAACCAGTTCAGTGCAAAGACTGCATCAGCGTCTTTGAGAGCCCCTTCAAACTCATTTTCCTCCTCAAACAACACATTGGAGCACATTGATGTGTCTCGGGCAACTCTTCTGACTCTATTGAGGAAAGAGAACTCAGGTGGAGTGACTAGACGGACATTGGCACCAAATGCGAGTGCCGCTATGAGTAAACTATGTGCAGGAGCAGGGTTGACAAACGAGTTCCCAAAGCCCCAAGTCACGACAACCTGTTTTCCTGAAACTCCACCCAAACGTGACTCAAGACCCAACAAAGTTGTTAGAGCATCCTGCCATGCGTAGACGTCATCATGTAGACTGATAAGTGGTACACGAGATGCTTGTGCAAATTGGTTTGTGAGTATCCTTCCCTCTCCGAAGGTATCCGAACTAGAGAATGCGGTCAGTAGTAGATCAACTGCTTCACTTGACATCCGGACATCGTCCAACATAGCTTCTGTTGACATTGTTTCAGCATTGGTCCATCCTAAATCCACAATTTTTTGACCCAGACGAGCAGCGGCTATATCAGTGACTTGGGTCTCAAGCGGTGATTCTCCATGAAAGATTCGGCCTGCGACTTTGACATTTTGAAGAACCTCCCGGATTGATGAGAATCCAGATGAATCTACGTTCTTTGCTAATTGAATAATGCTCTGA
>JAGXOC010000221.1 GCA_019894665.1 Candidatus Thorarchaeota archaeon | reverse complement strand
GAACTCGTGAATTTTTCCTTGTCTCTTTTTTCAGTTTTCCATCACATGAAAAACAAGATTTGGCGCCAAGCCAATATGATGTGTGTGCCTGTAATCTTGTATGATTTCCGCCTTTTATTCGACTGCGCAATTCCAACTTCAAGTTTCCGACCATGTTTTGCGAAGAGCGTATATCCATACTTTCTGAAAGTACAGTGAAGGCACTAGTGCCTCATCATTAGATTACTCCAGATTATGAATCAAGCCCTGCGTCAGACGTTGATCGAGAGATGAATGGTTTGACCTCGCGGGAAAGACGCCAACACCGTTTCGCAATCGGCTGGATAACGCACGCTTGGTTTTTCGTCTTCGTGGTACATCTGAGACTGAGTAGGAGACAGAATCAGAACTGTTGCCATAGCGGTGTGCCTTCTGAACCTGCAAGGAGGTGAAAGAATGGGAAAAGGAAATAGGTCGTCTAACGATGACCGGTCTGATTCAAAGAATCCGAACAATCCAGGGCATCAGGCATCAGAGGACAACCGTGCGGATCAACTGAATCCTGACCATGAGGCGTATCAGGCATCAAGAGGAGAAGAAGAAGATGATGAAGATGAGGAGTAGGGAACACTTCTCATAGTTCAAGGAGCGTCCTGCAAAGTGACGCTCCACCAATTCAGAAAGAAAGGGATTGATGAAGTGAGTATTGTGGAAGGGAGACTCACAGAATTTCGAATAGATCAAGCAGAGCTGTGTGGTCCGGGGGACATGTATCTGAATCTCCCAACCGCCTTATCCTATTCACCAGCTCTAGTTTGAATCTTTCCATCATTAGGTTTGGCGAGTTCTGTTTCAATCATCTGGACAGACCTCTTGTTGCAATACGGAAATGTGTATAGGTGTTCGCGACTAACGTATGGTGCCGCATATGTGGTCATGTGAGAGAGAGCGAAAGTCATGAACGAAGAGTGTCCACATTGCGGAGGCAGACTTATCGAGAAGCATGAGGAAGTGGAGACAGAGAGGGGAGAGCGAGTTGTGTTCGTCTTCTTCCGTTGTGTGAGGTGTGGGAAATGGGTCAAGAGAGAACGCTAGAGGGTCATATCACCAAGTTATCTGATTGGGGGTATTTGTGATTGAGTAGGTCAGGGACTCAAGATGAGATTGACAGCATTGATGCAATCATCTGCAATCGACCACTCGTTATAGACATTCATGATTCCATATCTAAAGCTCTATCTAGTCACTCTCAAGTGAACCTCAGTAGAAGGACAGTGTGTGATATCTCGAAGGCTATGAATTCACTAAGGTGTTCCATCAGTACAATGTCAACTCGAGTACGATTCTTTTGAGAGGTACTGTGGACTTCATTGCCGAAACACCGGATATCGAGCTCATTCCAATTGAAGTGAAAAATGCGGCAAGACCCTCAGGGAAGGACACATTCCAGCCAGTGGCTAGATCTGAAGATAGAGGGTCATGTCATCAAACAACTGCAGTAGCGGGTGGTCTTTCACACCTGTTCGAGAGGAATCTGACGATATAAATCTCCACTACATCAACTCATATGGATGCGTTGCACTTCTCACAGGTGCGTCTGCTTGCATCATTGCGGTGGTTGCAGTGTGGACACACAACTAGGATGACCTCTTTCACTATTGTCTTATCTTGCCCTTGTGGTGTGGAATCTGGGACAGGAATATCTGGAGGTCTGAAACCCTCCTCTGTGCTGAAGATCAGCAGACCATTTCTTGTGACTTCAGTTTTCGTAGTGAAAACTGTCCATCCGGACATCTTGACTGTGTACTGTGTGTTCACTCCATCCTCAATCACTTGAAAACTGTGAGTCCTACCGCGAGCATCTGTCATTGTTCGACCGTCATAGGTCATTTTGATACTACCCGACCAAGAAGAATATGAGATGATTATCTGATGTGTTCCACTATTCAGAGTAGCAAGAACTGGCATTTCTTAAGCCCCACCTCTATCCATTCTACAAGTGTGCCCTCTTTAATCCTCTGTGGACGACTACGTTGTAACAGTCTTCGAGCTTTCATCATTCCAGGGACGCCATGGTTGCCGACCTTTGGCATACCTCTCCTCATACACTCTGTACCTGTCTGGAGGAAGGGCTGAGGCACTGGCTGGAGAGAACCTAAGGAGCATGGACACATCTCCCCTCACCAGTTCAGCAAGGGTTTCCAGATACACACATCTTTCCAGTAAAGACATTGAGAGTTATTTTTCTAGATTATTTGGAGT
>JAGXOC010000220.1 GCA_019894665.1 Candidatus Thorarchaeota archaeon | reverse complement strand
GAGTATGAGTTGGTCATCATCGCTGCTGGTCTTCAGATGTTCAGATGGTGTAAGGAATCAGAGAAGTTCCTGAAGAAATTTCAGAAGGATCTTCGAGAGAAGAAGACAGCAATCTTTGTTTCATCAGGTGCCCGTGCTATCACGACGTACGATGGTGATACTGACGCCTTGGAAGAGCAATGGCAGAAGCAGCTTGTTAACAAAATTGAGGAGTATAATCTCAGCCCTGTATCTCTCGGTATATTCGGGGGTTTGTGGGACTATAACAAAATGAGCTTTGTTTTCAAGAAAACGATGGGCCCATTTAAGATGAAGCTAGAGGAAGTTGGAATTGAGGAAGTTGAACCTGGTGTCTATGATACTCGTGATTGGGATGAAATTCGAAATTGGGCAAAGGACTTGGTTGACAAGGTGAGATGAAATGAAACAGAAGCTTATCGCTCTTCTACTTGTAATTCACGGACTAATATCATCGATATTCATGTTCTATATTGAGAATCCTCCTGAACCTGGAGTTGGGTGGAACGGCACATCCTGGCTATTGACAGGTGTCCTCGATGGGGCAGTAGTTCAGGTACTTGGAACCATACTCTGGGGATTGACAGTACTCCTATTTGTCATTGCAGGAATTGCGCTATTCATGAAACGGGAGCAGTGGAGACTGATAGATATTCTCGCAGCCCTTGTGTCTCTTCTTGCATACGTTCTCTTTTGGAATGGACTAGAACCAGTTCCTGAATATTGGATTGTTGGTCCAGTGATATCAGTTGTTACACTTGTGGCTCTGATTGTTGTTCGTTGGCCTCAGGATGAGTGGATATTTGGAACAGAAGCCGCAGCCTAGCAAAAGATTGTTTGGTCCGCTTCTTTCACATCTTTCAAAGAAATCAAAATGTTCATCATCAAACTCGACAACCAGATTTGTGGTTGTGAAAAGAATTGAGCTCAGGTTTAGGATATCGCAAAGAACGTGTTCCGAAGTCACGCAAGCTGATTATCGAGAGTTGTGATTTCGCATTAAGAAAGCATCGGATGCTTGGATTGTTTGAAGCTAATGTAACAGAAGCACGTAAGAAGTTACACATATACAAAGAGCAGACAGGTGAGTCTATATCCTTCACAGGTTGGATAGCAGCATGTGTAGGTAAGGCTGTTGGGGAACACAAACAGGTTCACGCACTTATGATTGGAAAGCACTTTGTGATTTTTGATGATGTAAATATCAACATACTCATCGAGACTGTCATTGAGGGTAAACAATATCCGGTCAACTATATTTTGAAATCCGCAAATGAAAAAACGGTCAAGGAAATCGACCGAGAGATTCGTGAAGCACAGAAAAAGAAGGAAGAGGATTATACGGAAGCTGAGGAGAATCGAGGTATCAGAGTCCTCCTATCTGGACCCAAGTTTCTAAGAAACCTACTTTTCTGGCGGAAGGTTCGAAAGGATCCATCCTTCATAAAGGAGAGAATGGGAACGGTTGCACTGACCTCAATAGGCAGGTTTGCTAGGTCTGGTGGATGGGCAATTCCTCTTGGTCTTCATGCTCTTAGCATAGCTGTCGGTGGAATATCTGAAAAGCCGGGATATGTAGGTGACAATGTAGAGAAGAGAGAGTACTTGGCGTTGACTGTGACACTTGACCATGACGTTGTTGATGGTGCTCCAGCAACCCGTTTTGTAGCAACACTAATTGAGAATTTAGAGGAGAGTCATGGTCTTCCAACTTCCTAATCGTTTCCAACCAGTTTGTAGAGTTTGATTCCCTCTTACATGTTGATGATGAGTTTCCCTTTCACATGTCCTTCTTCGAGATAGCGGATTGCATCTGGAACCTGTTCTAGTGTGTATCGTCGATCAATGACTGGTTTCAATTTTCCAGATTCAAGAAGATCCTTTAGATAGATTAGATCCTCCTTAACAGGACTTGCTAACATTGGAAGCATCTTCTTGTCCCCTCTTGCTGTCTTTCCTTTGATTGCAAGACCTGGAGAAAACGCTGTTGTGACATATCTCCCGTTGGGCTTCAAGATAGGTTTACAATCGGAAAACGAACTCTTTGCTACTACATCAACAATGAGGTCATACCTCTGCTCCGTTTGGGTGAAATCCTCATTTTTGTAGTCGATCACTTCATCAGCACCTAATGAACGCACCATGTCCAAATTGGAGGTACTGCAAACACCAGACACAGTAGCTCCCATATCTTTAGCAATCTGGACTGCGAATGTTCCCACACCACCAGATGCACCATTGATCAACACAC
>JAGXOC010000021.1 GCA_019894665.1 Candidatus Thorarchaeota archaeon | reverse complement strand
ACAACGTTTCAAAAGGTTCTCAAGAGATAGGGTGTCGCGTATGCGCATACTGAAAATGCAGTCAAAGTTTCTCGAGGTTTTCCTCGAGAGTCTGGACAAGTTTGGTCAGTTATATGGCCCTAAACAGAAAAATGGTGTGTTGTCTTATGACCGTCTCGAGAATATATCGGAATTGGTCATCACCGATGAACACCCCATGATTCCCATCAAGAAGCTATTCCATCCAATGCAGTTTACTATGATGCATTTCAATGAGAAGGGTTTCTATCCAGACTATTCTGTAATCGAGAAGAGAGTGGTGCTAGGAGTGCATCCATGTGAGATTCACAGTCTTCTCAGACTAGATGCTGTGTTCCTTAGGGAGCCTGCGGATCCATACTATTCAGGTCTGAGAGAGAACACAGCCATCATAGGATTCTCATGTCTTCCAACTGAAAACTCTCTATGTTTTTCCACAGACACAGACATTGTGGAAGAAGGGTTTGACCTGTTCTTCATGAATCTAGATGATTTCTATCTAGTTTGGGTAGGATCAAGCCAAGGTTATGACATGATATACGAAAGAGAAGAGTTCTTCGATGATGATGTTAAACATGACGACATCCAGAAGTATGTCGACTGGCGTCAAAAACGTAACAAGATGTTCAAGAAAAACTTCGAATTCGACAGCATGCCAGATATAATGGAACTAAGCCATGATAGTGAAATCTGGGACTACTTTGGGGACAAATGTCTTTCCTGTGGTCAATGTTCCATGGTCTGTCCTACCTGTAATTGCTACAATGTGACTGACGTCTTCGATGTCACAAATGAGAACGTTGGTCGCCGGAACAGGGTATGGGACAGTTGTATGTTTGTGGACTACAGCCTCGTTGCAGGGGGACACAATTTCCGTTCTTCCCGTGCAGAACGTCTGAGATTATGGTACGTTCACAAGTTGAAGACTTTCGGCGTAGATTATGGTCGTCCTGGATGTATTGGTTGCGGACGATGCGTAGACACTTGCCCAGTGGACATCAATGTCCTCACCATCTCTAAGACGTTGACAACAAAAGAGGTGCCAGAGCAATGAATATGGCGGAATTAATAGATAATCCATTCAAGCCGAAGGCAGCCAGAATTGTCAGGCACTTCGACCTTATTGAAGGCCACAGATTCTTCCAAATCAGACACATTGACATGAAGAAAGCAATGTCGTTCACCTATTGCCCAGGACAATTCATTATGCTATCGATACCAGGTGTGGGAGAATCGACCTTTTCGATTTCATCAACACCAAGTCGGCCAGGTATCCTTGAACTAGGAGTAAGAAAAGTAGGTAAGCTGACTGAAGCCTTCTTCCAGAAGAGAGACAACGATGTGGTCTACATTCGTGGACCATACGGAAACGGCTTCAAATTGGACCAGATGGTAAACAAGGATCTCATCATCGTTGCAGGTGGACTTGGGGTGATTCCTCTCCGTTCTATTCTCTACTACGTCCTGGACAATCGAGACATGTTCAATCGTGTGTTCTTCCTGTATGGTGCGAGAAGCCCCAAGGAATTCTTGTTCAAGACCGAGTTCTTCCAAATAAAAGAGCGAGACGACATAGACTGCTTCTACACAGTTGACAAGCCAGACAAGGAGTGGACTGAAAGTGTTGGAGTCGTGACGAAGCTCTTCAAGAACCTCCCCGAGATTAATCCAAAGGAAACTACAGCAGTTGTTGTCGGTCCACCAGTCATGTACAAGTTTGTCATTGACGAGTTTTTGAAACTTAAGATACCAAAGAACCAGATCCAGCTCTCTCTAGAGAGACGGATGAAATGTGGGATTGGAAAGTGTGGACATTGTGCTATCGAACATCTGTACACCTGTATGGACGGACCTGTGTTCACATACTGGGACACATTGCACTTCAGGGAGTTGATCTAGGATGACAGCAACAGACAAACCAAAGATTGGAATCTACGGCTTTACTGGCTGTGCAGGAGACCAGCTTCTCATTATCCACACAGAGGACGAGATTCTCAATCTATTTGGTGCCGCTAATATCCAGTCCTTTGTGATGGCTTCAAGTAATCCAATCGAGGAGAACCTTGATGTAGCCTTTATTGAGGGTAGCATCAGTACAAAGGAAGAGATAGAACATCTCCATGAACTCAGAAAACGAGCCAAAATCTTGGTGGCCATGGGTAACTGTGCCGTCAATGGTGGTCCACAGGCTATGTATACTGGTGATGGGGGATATGAGAAACGACTGAAGAAAGTGTATGGTGAGGGTGTCAAATTCATGACAGACCCGTTGGAAGCCAAACCCATCGATGCCTATGTCGATGTGGATTATTATCTCCCTGGGTGCCCAATCAGCCAGCCACAGACTTTCGCCCTAATCTCAAGATTGATTCATGGTGCAATTCCTGAACCCTATCCTCATCCAGTGTGTCATGAGTGTAAGCTCAATGAGAATCGTTGCCTGCTTCTTGATGAGACGTTCTGCATTGGTCCTCTCACATTGGGAGGTTGTGGTTCGGCCTGCCCAAATCATGACGTCTCGTGCGTAGGCTGCTGGGGTCCAAACGAGGATGGAAACTTCGGTCAACATATCAAACTTCTTGAAAGTTTTGGGATACCAAAAGAAGAGATCATGCGACGCATCAGAGGTTTTGGTGGTTCCAAGATCATCAAATTCATCGAAGACGGAGGAAAATGAAATGCCTAGCAAGAAGAAAATCACAATCGAACCCTTGGCTAGAGTTGAAGGTCATGGTGGAATCAAAGTCGAGATAACGGACAACAAAATCAGCAATGTTGAAGTCCGAATCCTTGAAGGCCCTCGCCTCTTCGAAGAACTTGTTGTTGGTAAAACCCCTCAGGAAGACCTCAATATTGTCCCTAGAATTTGCGCTATCTGTAATCTCTCTCACAAGTATGCAGCCCTAAGAGGTCTTGAGAAGGCTGTTGGAGTAAGTGTTGATTCAACCACTAAATTGTTCCGTGAACTAATGCATCATGGTGAGATGATTGAGAGTCATAGTTTGCATATTTACTTCCTAGCATTACCAGACTTTCTGGGCTACGACAATGCAGTTGCGATGGCGGATAAGTACGGTGATACAGTGACAAAAGCCTTGCAGCTAAAGAAGTTTGGTAACAAGATAATGCGAATGATGGGTGGGCGGATGATCCATGGTGAAAATCCAATCATTGGAGGATTCGGCAAGCTCCCTACAAAGGAAGCTCTCACAGAGATCAAAGGGGAGGCTTTGGAGCTCCTAGAATTTGCTATAGCGACCATAAATCTTCTTGGAGGACTTGAGATTCCTGATCACATGGAACGCGAAACCCAGTTCTTATGCTGCAAACCTCCAGGTGAGGAGTATGGCTACTATGGTGATATCCTCATTACCTCTGATGGCGAAGAACATCCTGTTGAGAATTACAAGAATGTCATCAAGGAGCGGGTTGTGAGCCACAGTTTTGCGAAACGCGGTCAATACAATGGCAAACCATTCACGGTTGGTGCTCTTGCACGAGTTCTCCTCAATGGGAAGAGACTGAAGGGCAAGGCTAAGGAAGCCTATGACCAGCTGGTCACTGATCGCTGGTATCGCAATCCTTTGTTCAACAACCACGCCCAGGCTATTGAGCAGGTGTACTCACTTGAAGGCATCATTGAAACAGTGAATCAGCTTCTCGCGAGTGAAGATGCAGAGATTGCACAACCAACACAGGAATCCGGTATCGGGACTGGTGTTGTGGAGGCGCCTCGTGGTACCTTGATTCATCACTATGAGGTGAAGGATGGTAAAATCACAGCAGCAGACTTCATCACTCCAACGGCCATGTTCCTTGATGATATCGAGGCGTTCATCCGTACCGGAGGCGAACAGCTACTTGCCAAGAATCAGCTTGACAATATCGAGCTCCAGTTCGAGATGATTGCTCGTGCCTATGATCCTTGCATCAGCTGTAGTGCTCACATTGTGGAAGTTGTTTTCAAATAGTATCTATATTGACGAGGTGTGAATGTGGAAATTCTACACTCACACATTCGTTTTTCTTCTCTTCATAAGACTTATACCCATTATTACAATGTGTAACTTCTACGCCATTTTGTGGAGTGACTGAAATGAAAGTTGTCGAGAACAGCGAAGAAAACATAGCTATATGTAAGCAATTCTGCGGCCCGTGTCCTACTTTCAAGCCAAATGGTTTGAATATGGTAAAACCGAATATGCTTTTCTGTGCCCGTGGTCAGTCTGAGAAACCTGTTGAGGAAATCGAGGACGAAGGTTGTAGTTGTTTTGGTTGCCCGATATTCCGAGACCACGATCTTAAAGGTGCATGGTTCTGTATGCATGGACTCGAGGGTAGAAAATAGCTTAGAGTGCTGAAATAACTAAGATGAGCGAGTCATTCTATGGTTATGGCCACTCACTCCTCTTTTACTTGACCTGCATTATCCCTATCATGAATCAGATGGCTAATCCAATCCATTGGTGCACGCAAAGCAAGTCGAGGACCAGAAAACCGCATTACTTGTCGAATTTCCTTACGCATTGTAGGTCTGTAACAATGAACTGGACATTTTCGGCATGTTGGTTTATCTTCTTGGTATTGACATTGCTCCAATCTTCGGTGAGAGTAATCTAACAGATTGTGACATTCAGAACACAGAGTTCCACTAGAAGTGCTGTGTTTCTTTTCACAGTATAGACGAATCATCTTCTCAACAGTTCCTTTCTCTTTCTGTATCTTGGAACCGATGTTGGAAGAGTTCGTTTCATCGTTCATATCAGTAATCGCCGAGCGCGTTCTCGGTTCATAATTGGTTGGTCTATATCAAGCATGAGATAGTGACATCCGTTAAGGTAACCCTTAAGATACGTAGGACAGCGCACACTGCAACTCAAATGAGGTTATTTCATGGCATCCTACTGCGTGATGGTCAAAGGTCCTTGTCGTGGTTCTTTCTGTGATTTCTGGGGAAGAGTGAAAATCAGAAAGTCTTCAGTTGAAGAACTCGCTGCCGAGTTAAGAACGGTCGTTGTAAAATGTCAGGGAGAAGATTCAATGACCCTTGAAGATGCAGTTCGTGAGTATTGGCGCGTGATAGGAGTGCGCGACATGAAAAAATTGTGTGAAGAGGAGCCGGATCTCTGTGCCAAAATGACAGAAGCTGAGATCCAAGCCCAAATCTGATTCCTACTAGCTCATATCAGCGGGTACAGGAATCATATTACCTCTGTTGATCAGCCATTTTGAATCCAAGGATTTCTTCACTGCCTGAATCTCAGAGATGCCGTTTTCGCCATACATGGCTTCTAAGAATGCACGCTTGAGCTTTCCAATGCCATGCTCTGCAGCCACTGTCCCTCCCAGTTCGATGGCTCTCTTTGCAAAGGTCATGTAGTTGTCCATACCTTGCTTCACTTCTTCGTTGTTGCGAGGAAGCATGTTCACATGTATGTGGTTGTCACCGATATGACCCCACATCACATACTCCATTCCTTGTTTTTCAAGTGTGGTGATATAGTATTGTAGATAGTCTCGTAGAGCTTCGTCAGGAACAGCCATATCAGTTCCAATCTTGTGAACCTCAGGATATTCTGCTTTTCTCTGTGCAATAATGCCGTTGACTGTTTCAGGTACAAAGTGTCTCACTTTCTTCATCTTCGCTAGTTCAGAACGATCCATCCCAGCCCAACTTGACTCGGAGGATGTGTTGTTCTTCATGAGAATCTCCTCCAGACCCATGACCATCTCTTCCATGTTTTCTGGTGTGAAAGAGAATTCAAAGAAGACTATCGCCTTTGTCTCATCCTTCAGAGCAGGTACTTTGATTCCTGCAGAACCAGCTTTATCCTTTATCATTTCAATGGCATTAGTCCCAAAATACTCCATGAAGTCCATTTTTATTGGAGAATCAGGAGCACGAACGTCGTAGGTAAAGTTGACAGCATCATCAACGCTGGGGAAGAAAGCCATTACCGTCATGATATTCTCTTCAAATTTGACCAGACCAAGCTCGACTTCTGTTATGACTCCAAGAATACCCTCGGAGCCTACAAAGAGGTCAATTAGATCCATGTCAGGCTTGGCAAAGAGTCCTGCTGCATTCTTTGTGTCTGGCATTTTGTAAGAGGGGACAGTCACCTCAATTTCTTCGCCGTCACTTTGTACGATTATGAACTTCCCATCATCTGCAGTTACTTTCCCACGCTCAATGTCCAAGATGTCGCCGTTAGCAAGTACAACTCGCAGCTGGTAGACCCAGGGTCTAACAGCCCCATATTTGAATGTCTTAGCGCCTGAGGCATTACAAGCAACGATACCACCTAGCCATGCACTCATTTCTGTTGGGTCAACTGGAAATGTGAATGTATCAGATTCACCCCGAAAACCCTCTAGTGCTTTCTGTTGTTTATGAGTTCCCTTTCCTTCAAGCTTATCGAGTTTCTTTGATTGCACAGCTTCAACAAGGTCTTCAAGTGTCATACCACATTGAGCGGCAATTGAATACAATCCTTCAGATTTATCATAATTCATGTATGAAAGTTGAGTCATCTTCTCCAGATTCATAGCAATCCCGCCTAATGGTACAGCTGCACCTGTGAGGCCGGTTCTTCCACCTTGAATTGTTACTGGAGTGCCACTCTCATACGCACTCCTCATAATCGCTGCAACTTCTGATTCTGTGGATGGAAAGATAATCTTCTCAGCTGCTCCATCAAAGGAATGGCTTTCGTCATCTAGATAGAGTGCGTATGTGTCAGTGATCTCAGCTTGATCAGCCACAGTCTTAGTCTGTGAGAGATCAACATCTTCTGATGCCTGAGCAACAATTCGATTTGTCATTGTCATTCGTCCTATGTCTAGTTTTTGAGAGTATATAGATACAACAATATCAAGGATTTGGTTTGTCAGTTCAGAGAGATTCCCCTAGGTACAACATGAAATTGACGACAGATTAATGAGTAAGAGAAGTAATTATAATGCATACTCTGATTCGTTCCGGTGACTAGATAGAATTTAACGAGATGCATTCAACAATGAAGAAACCAGAATGGCAAATGATTGCCGCAGTTGCTGTTCTAATTATGACGGTTATCGCCACCGTCCTGACAGCTGTCTACCAGAATACAGCATTAGCAATCATTGTTGTCTTTGTGGGCACTTACGTCCTCATCTCTACCGAGAAAGTGAACCGCACTGCCATGGCACTACTTGGGATGGCACTTGCAGGGTTTGTATTCTGGATTGCTTGGTATATCGAAATACTTCCCGTATTACATCCCTTTGAAACATTGGTCGCTGAGATTGAATGGACCACAATTATTTTCATCATTGCAATGAGCATGATTGTATCCGTTGCTGCAGCTTCGGGTCTATTCCAATTTATCGCACTCAAGATAGCGGCACAAAGTAAGGGGGACCACAAAAAGCTCTTCATCACGTTTCTTCTATTTGTATCAGGCATCAGTCTATTCTTTGATACTGTTTCAACCATGCTCATTGCAGCGCCTCTTACCATCAAGATATGTAAGGCTCTAGAGATTGATTTTAAGCCGTTTCTTATATCAGAGGCAATAGTGTGTAACTTTTCTTCGATACCTTCCCTTGTAGGAGCAGTACCGAATCTCGTAATCGCAGGTGAAACGGGTTTAGATGTTGGTTTCTTGTTTGTTGCCTTTATGCCACTCTCCATCATTCTCTTTCTTGTCAGCTTGCCTATCTTCCTCAGGTATTATAGTTCTATTTTCGGTGTTACAGAAGAACATAGGATTGATAGAGTATTTTCAATCAATCCTAGTACCATGATCAAAGACAAATGGGACTTCAACATCTCCGTCGTAGCCATCATAGTATTAGTTGTAGGGTTCGCAATTGGACCTGGCTTTGGACTCCTCCCACCAATGATCGCCATTTTTGTAGCTGGATTCTTGCTCCTGTTGGCACACGAACGGGCGAACGAGTTCTTGAATCAGGTCGGTTGGCCTACGGTCTTCTTCCTCGTGGGTTTATTCGGACTTGTCGGCGCACTCAGTCTAACGGGTCTTATTGGCGCATTGGGAGATTCTTTTGCACCTTTTATTCAGGACGACCCAGCATTTGCGTTAGTATTTCTCACATGGATTCCAGCGATGTTGTCTGCATTTCTTGACAATCTACCGGTTGCTGCAGTACTTGCACCTATCGCTGTGCAGTTTGCTGATGTGAGCCCGATTCTACCGTTGGCGTTGGTGTTCGCAGTGAACATTGGAGGTTACATTTTCACTCCTCTAGGCTCTCCAGCCAATATGGTCGTCATTGGTCTATCAGAAAAGGAACACGACCCCATCTCATTCATAGAGTTTGTGAAGATTGGAACCCTTCTTGGTCTGATTCATCTAGCTATTGGTTCTGGATATCTTTTGTTACTCAACGCTCTTATAGGTGGCTAAAAGATAGACCATCTGACAAGTAAAGAAGTGATATAATTTGGCTGCAGAATTGATAATTATTGTATTTGTGGTCACATACATAGCAATTTCGTCAGAGAAGGTTAACAGAACAGCAACTGCCCTTCTAGGGATGGGTGTTGCAGGTTTTGTACTCTGGGCAACAGGTGAGGGGGCGTTCGATGTCGTTGTGGGTCATATCGAATGGTCAACCATCCTATTCGTGACATCGATGTTCATCATTGTCACAATAGCTGCATCTTCAGGTATGCTTCAGTTCGCTGCTCTAGAAATAACAAGAACTACTCAGGGTCAGACGAAAAAATTGTTTGTGTCATTACTTGGGTTTGTCTTTGTAATCTCACTGTTCTTTGATACAACATCTACAATGCTTATAATGGGGCCACTCACAATTGAACTTTGTAAGGCACTTAACATTGACTTCAGACCCTTTTTGATTTCAGAAGCTGTAACGTGCAACTTTGCATCAATCCCATCGGTAGTCGGAGCAGTTCCTAATCTATTAATTGCTGACCAAGCTCATGTTGATCCATTATTACTACTGGGTACACTCTTGCCGCTGTCTATCATTCTGTTTGCCGTTTCAGTACCAATCTTCCTTCGTGTGTTTGAGGACAAATTACAGCCATCAGAAGAGGATCTTGTGTCTCAGATGATGTTGATCAATCCCCAGTATATGATTCGGTCTAGATCTGACTTTTATCTGTCCATCCTGGCGATGATTATTCTCATTCTTGGTTTCACGCTCGGTCCTAGTTTGGAGCTTGAACCAGCTCTCATCGCCATCACTATAGCTTCTGCACTTCTGATACTTGCTCGAGAACATGTAGATGAGATTCTAAAGCGTGTTAACTGGGGGACTATTTTCTTCCTGGTTGGGCTTTTTGGACTTGTTGGAGCGCTTCATATCACAGGAGTCATTGACGCCCTAGGTGTTGGAATTGGTAACCTTATCGGAGGAGATGTCTTACTTGGGATAATTTTCATGACTTGGGTTCCAGCAATCCTTTCTGCGGTCATCGACAATATCCCTGTTTCAGCTGTCTTGGCTCCAATAGCATTACAATTCGCAGCGGTAAGTCCTCTACTACCCGTTGCTCTAATCTTCGCAGTCAATGTGGGAGGCTTCATTCTCCCAATTGGTTCTCCCGCAAATATCTTAGCTCTAGTATTTGCTGAAAAAGAAGGAAAACCAATATCCATGAAGGATTTTGCCAAGGTAGCCACTCCCATAGGCCTGCTCATGGTTGCAATCGGTACAGTCTGGTTGCTTTTATTGGGGTGGTTGTTTTCGTTGGGGTTGTTCATCTAAAATTAGGTGGCGTCCGCCCCCGTCTTACGGCCGCCGGGAGGACGACACCGCGGAAACAGAACGCCAAATACCATACGCCTTATTCGATTAAATAGATTTAGTTACCGCCAGTTGGACCTCTGGGGAGATATATCCTCATCTTTAAACGGACCTGCAAGACGGGACTCGTACTCTTGATAATAGAGGAAGAAAACAATGCCAAAGAGAGCTCGGTGTCCTCATTGTGATCGATTGTTCAACCGGGATACTCTAGATACTCATATTCAGAGGTGTAAGATTCGCCGGCAAACCTCGCAGAAAGCTGGAAGACCCTCCAAGAAACGTGCACTTGTTGTAGATGGGAATAATGTTGCTTATAATCTGTCACCCCAAGGTAGACCAAAAGCACAGAATCTGGCTCTAGCTTATCATAGCCTAACGGGCGCAGGTTATAATCCTGTTTTCGTCATTTCTACTGCGTTAGTCCATAAGATTGACAATCCAGGGGCGCTCAGCGCATTCATGTTGAGTGCAAATGTCGATGAAGCTCCACGAGGGACCAATGATGACAGTAGAATAATCCAGTTAGCCAAGAACCTTGAAGCAGACATTGTGTCAAACGACCGATTCTTGGACTGGATTGACCGATACCCTTGGGTAACTTCTCGACTCAGAAAGTACCGAATGACCCCAGCAGGACTAATCTTGGCAAAATGAACGAGTTCAAATCAAGTGTCCTTCGAAACGATTAAAATCAATCAGGATTTGGCTTCTCTTGCCCTTTTTTGTCTGCAATGAGGTGGCTTATGATGCGAGTTCATGAACTGAGAGAAATGTACCTGAAATATTTCAAAGACAAAGGACACTCAGTGATAGCTTCTGCATCTCTATTCCCTGAGGATGATCCTACAGTGTTGTTCACGTCTGCAGGTATGCATCCGTTGGTTCCATACCTGTTGGGACAACCCCATCCAGAAGGGAACCGCTTGACCAATGTCCAGAAATGCGTTCGGACAACCGACATTGATGGAGTCGGAGATACTACACACCTCACATTTTTTGAGATGCTTGGAAACTGGAGTTTAGGTGATTATTGGAAAAATGAGGCAATAACTTGGAGCTACGAGTTTCTTACTTCAAAGAAATATCTTGGATTCGATCCAGACAAGCTATCAGTCACTGTCTTTGCAGGAGACGAAGACTCTCCGAAAGATGACGAAGCTGCAGAAGCATGGCTGAGTGTAGGAATCCCTGAAGAGAGAATCTTCTTCCTAGGTAAGGAAGACAATTGGTGGATTGCAGGGACCTCTGGTCCATGCGGTCCTTGCTCAGAGATGTTCATTGAAGTGGATGAGATTCCAAAATGTGGTCCAGACTGTAGACCAGGATGTCATTGTGGACATTTCGTAGAAGTATGGAATGACGTTTTCATGAGCTATCGAAAATTGGATGATGGTACCTATGAACCACTACCAATGAAGAGCATCGATACTGGAATGGGTATCGAAAGGACAATCGCAATGCTACAGGGGGTCCCATCAGTATTCGAAACCGACCTATTCATTCCTCTGATCAATCGCGTCAAGGAGCTCTCAAACAGAGAGGAGTATACAGAGGAGGATGAACGTCTAATTCGGATAATTGTTGACCATGTAAGGTCAGCAGTAATGATTATGGCTGATGACAGAAAAATCGGTCCATCTAATGTGGAACAGGGATATATTATACGACGATTGCTCAGAAAAGCAATTCATAGTGCCGATAGACTTGGTATAGGTCAGGGTTTCATGAGTAGTCTAGCTGAGATTGTCATTGATATGTTCAAAGACCTATATGGAGAGGTTGAGCGAAACAAAGAGTTCATCATGAACAACCTAACTTCAGAGGAGGCTAAATTCAGAAAGACCCTCAGTAAAGCAATTCGGAGATTCGATAAAATCTACCTAGATACAGGTATCATAACTGGAGAGGATGCATTCCTTCTCTTCACAAGTTTTGGTCTACCACTGGAGATGACTCGGGATCTCGCAGAGGAGAAAGGTATCAAGATCGATATGGATGAATTTACGAAACAGTTCGAAGAACACCGAGAGATATCGAGAACCGCAACTCAGGGTAAGTTCAAGGGAGGTTTGGCTGAGCATAGTGAGAAGATAGTGAAACTTCATACGGCAACTCATCTTCTTCAAGCTGCACTGAGAAAAGTCCTAGGTGATGAGGTGACTCAGAACGGAAGCAACATCACTGAAGAACGTTTGAGGTTTGACTTCACTTTCTCAAGGAAATTGACCCCTGAGGAGATTGAAGAGGTAGAGAAGTTAGTGAATGATGTAATTAGTCAGGACTTAGAAGTAACTCAGCGGTTCCTTCCTTATGACAAAGCAATTGGAAAAGGTGCTCTCGCATTCTTCAAGGAGAACTATGGCGAATCTGTATCTGTTTATTCCGTTGGTGGTTTCAGTATGGAGCTATGTGGAGGCCCACATGTTGAACGTACCAGAGTTCTAGGCAAATTTAGAATTGCCAAGCAAAAGAGTATTGGGTCTGGACTTATGAGGATAAGGGCCGTTCTTGAGGACTAGTTTGACGAGGGTTCTTATGCGGGTTTCACAATAAAAAGAAACGCAGAATTCTTTGCTGCGTGAATAAAATAAGTCAGTGCGCGTGGCAAAACTAGTGGTGAAAACAAATGGGTACATTTTCCAGATTCTTTGCATCAGGTGATAAGAAACTCCAAGAGCGAGCTGATGAGTTATTGCTCGAGATCAGTAAGGGTCTCCAATCAGCCAGTGCAAAACTGTGTGTTGGGGCTCAAGAGTGGGTAGATGGGAACATCAAGGTTCTAGAAGAGATCAAGAATGAGGTCATCGAAATAGAACGGAAAATGGATGCGAAGAAAGAAGAGCTGATAGAGAATGTTTTAGCAAAGCATGCGTACCTTCCTCAGCATACTCTAGAACGTCACAATCTCATCAGGTTGATGGATAGCGTCATTGACACCGCTGAACATGCTGTGCGTGTGATGTGGCTTGGACGGAAGATGAAACCACCAAAGGAAATTAAGAAGCTGGCAAAGTTGTGTTGGCAATGCACTGACCTTCTTCAGGATGCGGTCAAATATCTCTATAGTGATTTTGAGAAGTGCGTGGAATATACTCGAGAGGTCGACAAGATGAGAGAAGAAACGAGAGACCTTCAATTCGAGATTCTCGAGGAGCTATACATGGAATCGAAATATCCAGCTCATGAAATCCATCTCTTTTCCGAGGCATCACATTGGATAGTCAAAGTGGCGGTACAATCGGAGGACACAGGAGACTTCCTTAGAGAGCTTGCAGTCAAGTACTCCTAATAGGAGGACCTAGTTCATTGGAACCTTTACTACTCCTAGCTGTACTTGTCCTTGGCTTTGTTGTTGCATTTGCAATAGGAGGCAACGACGAGGCAATGAGTCCTGCAGTGGGTGCTCGAATTTTTTCCCTTAACACAGCAGTCATACTAGGAGGCATATTGAGTGTAATAGGAGCTCTAACTCTTGGTGGAGGTGTATCTGAGAAGGTAGGTTCGGACTTAGTATCACAACAGACAATGACTCCAACTATGGTCTTTGCGGTCCTTGTTTCCATGGCAATATGGTTGCTAATTGCTTCTATTACAAAAGGACTCCCAATCAGTACAACTCAATGTATAGTTGGGTCAGTGATTGGAGTGGCGATTGTAGCTCCGTTTCTAGGTGAACCCGGCTGGGGAATCGAAGTTGTTTCTTGGTCAGTTGTTTTAGAGATCTTTGTAGGTTGGATTATTTCTCCAGTGATAGGATTCTTTATAGCTGCAGGTGTGTTTTGGTTGGTTAGGAAGTTTCAATCGAGAGTAACTGGTCTTTCGGCACTTGAGCGGCAAGAAAAGATAGCATCCTATGGGCTGGCTTTCTTTTTGATTATTACAAGTTTGAGTAGGGGAGGAAATGATGTTGCCAACGCAGTTGCGCCTCTGGTTACTCTACCAGATTTTGCACCCCCAATAAGTGTGGGTCCATTCCTCTTGCCAGGGCTTGTGGTCCCGCTATTTGTTGGAGGATTGGGGATGGCTGTTGGTCTGATTGTGGTTGGTCGAAAAGTCATCAAAGTGCTTGCCACAGAGGTTGTGTCATTGACCCCAACTTCAGCGTTATCAGCATCGATATCTGTAGCTCTAGTGATGTTCGTAGGAACATACTTGGGTTTCCCCCTCAGTGGTACTCATGTACTGGTGGCGGCTCTGATTGCTGTGGGATGGGTTGCCCAGACCCAAGTTCAAACAAATCAGGTAAAAGATATTCTAATCTCATGGGTGATTACAGTGCCAATATCTGCAATATTCGGAGTAATTCTATTTGCGGTCATAACACCTTTCTTCTAGTTCTTTCTAGATTTCAGGCACCTTGTGAACTAGGATGAATTCCTTCGCAAGTTTTCCAAGTTCGTTAGCCTCTTCTACTGACAGGTGCACACGATGACCAGAATCGGGATCAGGGGTTTTTTTCCGGGTGGCTTCAATAATCGCTAGGTCAGCATCACGAACAACCGTTTCAGCACCAGAACAGAGTCGTGTGTCCCCAGTATAAGCTACAATGGTTTCACCAACTTGTACTCTAAATCCTAGTGCAGGTTCCAAAAGTCCAGTACCCGAATCGGTTTCGAGTGAAAAATGTTCGACTTCGACGGATTTCACTTTGAAGAAATCAGTGTCAAATCCTGAGCCTTGTGAGAGCTCGTGATACCATATCTTGAACGGAAGGGTCGTGCGATACAGGTCTCGATAACCCTTGATTATGGTGATTGCCTCAACGCATCCTGCGGGAATCAGTATGTTGAGAGGATTAGTTCTTCCCATCATTCGCATGAATCCGAATAGAGAATGAAGACCACCTACATGATCAAAATGACCATGTGAAACTGCTATAGGGTCAATATCATTCACAAAATCAGTTTTACGAGATGATAATAGATCTCTGAGGACACCATCTCCAACATCAAACAATATCAATTTTCCTGTGAACTTTGATGTCAGCAGTATTGTTGTACCAACTCCTGCCACACTGAATGGTATAGTCACACGAACCTCGTCGTTTTCCCATTCAGATTTGTAATTATCAAATATGCTGATGTTCATTGGGTGCACAATCCCGGTAGTGAATGGTCCCATCTTTTGTTGATGTTTGAGATTATTGTTATATGTCTTGACTAAGAAAAAAAAGAAAAGTAAATGGAACGGGAAGGACCCGCTCCATTCTGAGTTCTAATCGTATCCTAACGGATTGAATTTCGCAAGGAAGTTCATGAAGTATCCAATTAAGACAGATACTACAAGACCTGCAGTCGTTGTAAGAAGGACAATCTCCCAACTGGGAGTAGCTCCATAGAACATCTGCATGATTGACCAGTAGATACCTGCGAAGGACATTCCTGCGAATGCGACTTTCTTGAGTGGGACCTTGACGGTTCTTGTCTGTAGGGCACCCATGTCAACTAATGCTGCTGCAAGAGCTCCTGCTTTGTCTCGCTTCAGCTTTAGCTTCTTACCGAGCTGCCCAACTGTTACTTTCGACTTTGGTTTAATGACTTTCAATGCCTTTGGAGCATAATCTGCAATGTCATGAGAGAAGTGCTGGACTGCAGCTCCAGTGTCGATTCCACACTTTCCGCAAGTTGGAGCATTCTTCTTCCACTTCTTACCACACTTCGGACAACGTGTTCCATCCCATGCAGTATCAGCAGCCTTACTGACTCGTCTACTGAGTTCTTCCTTGTCAATCTTTTCTCCGCCCTTCTTTGGTTTCCGGCGAAGAACAACAGCTGCTGGGAATATTCCCACATCTGAGCCTCGTTTTGCACCTTTCATCTTCCGTGCAGCCATAATTCCACGCTGGAATTCATCAAGAGATAGGATCAGTGTGAACACGGACATTACTGCAAAACCTACGGTGATAAGACCGCTTACTGAGAGGATCACACCAAAACCAGTAGGTCCAATTCGGAGTACAAAATCCTCACTAACGGTTGTATTCACGCCAGGTGAGGTTGAATTTGAATACGTGAAAGTGAAAGAGCCTGTTACTGTACCTGAAACCAGAGTTATGTTTCCAAATGTAAAGAGCGGAGCCAGAGATATTGGTCCCAAAGAGAAACTTGTAGATGTGCCATCAGGTAATTCTCCATAGATACTCATGTCAAATGCTGGGGGATTAATAACTGGGACTGACATGTAAGACATCTGGAACTTTGCTTCTTGGATTGTTAGATTGGTTTCCGTGAGTATTGTGACATTGATCGTAATGGGATCTGCCACATCTAGTTGAATGGGATTATCAGCATCAGATGTAGCTGCATTTATTCCGTTCACTTCTAGTAAGAAGCCAAGATTATCATCGCCGCTCCAACCAGCAGGGGGTGCTGCTTGCGCAGGCATAAACACTGTCGACCACAACAAGCAGGTGATCGTTAACATAAAGAGAAAATGTGGTAGTGTCTTTCGCATCCTAACGTGCCTCCTCGGGGCTCTAGTAAGAAGAAACCATAGGAGCTTTCCCTTTAACTGTTATTCGCGTTAAAGTCCCCGCCCATTGCCTTTTCTATCTCTTTATCAAAATCGTCATCATCATCAGGTTCATAGATTATGTGTCGTTTTGGTGGTTTATCAGGCAAGAGCGCCCAATTAGAAACAGCGCCCAAAAAATAACCACCAAAATATGAAAGAATAATGAAAATCCATTCAAACATTTTTACGTCCATTGGTAGAAATGATGCGAGGGGTTCTGATATGAATAGGAGTCCAGTTATCATTCCAGCAAAAAAACTAATAATGACTCCCAATCCTATCCGATAGTTGAAGTCAAGACTGGTCATACCTCCAAGAACGTATCCAAAAAGTAGCCCAATCAATAGGCCAGGGACTCCAAGAATGGCGACATCTATATTGGGTATGCCTTGCATGAATAATCCTCCGCGGCATGAGTAGATGGCAACAGAGTGCTCATTAATCCTTTTCCATGCACATTGATCGAATGGCTAGGGTCAGTAACTACCAAGCATTCCAGTGTACAATCTCCGACAATTCCTTCCTCTTTCTGGGAGCGTTCTCCTTCTCTTGCAATCGTTCATCAAGCATTGCAGGGGCACCCTCGTATCCGATGAATACCACAGTCACAATTCGATATTCATCCGGGATTCCTGTTAACTCCTTGAGTTGATCTTCATTCCAACCTGCTGTCGGATGGCCCATGAGGCCGAGATGAACTGCCTGAAGTAGCATGTTCTCAACTGCTAAACCAACGTCCATGGTGAAATATGGCAGGTTGTGTGCGGGACATCCTCCATCTTCTTTGGCTGCAACGAGAATCATTACGGGAGCTGCTTTTGCGTATGCATTCCCCATGCTCAATGCTTCGTGAGCTTGAGCTAGAACATCAGGGTCACGAAGAACGATGAAGTTCCATGCCTGGGTATTGCCACAAGATGGGGCCCACCTTGAGGCTTCAAGGATAGAATTAAGCATTTCATCAGAGATTGGTTTGTCAGAAAAGGCTCGTCCACTTCTTCTCTTCATAATTTCTTCTAGAATCATATAATTCCCCACAACTACATCCTTTCTTCATTCTTTGATAGCCATAGATGTTCCACAGTGTGCAGGAATATCCTGATGACCACAGACAGCGCCCATCCAGCAGACTAGCTGGTCGCCTTCCATATGCATCTCTTTTCCACAATGAACGGGTACAGAAACTTCTGCCCCGCATTTTTCACAGACTAGGTTTCCCATTTCAATTCCTCTTTGGACTTATGTTTTGTATTAATTATTGTTAACTATATGAAGTTTGTGAATGAGGTTTCGGGAAGAGATTAGATGTCATTAGGGATAATTACTGAAGTTTTCTTAGATAGAACGTAGCGTAATTCATCATGTTGGATAGTACTTCTTTGGATCCTCACTGTATACTTTTTCTTCTGCTTTGTGGGCTCCTGGAGTATCCAGTTCGACATCTCGTTTTAGAGACCGGTCCTCTGACAATATTTCTCTAAACACCTCATTTTGGATGATGAGCCTCTGAACTTCATTACTACCAGTCCATATAGTCGCGAGTCTAGCATCACGATATAGACGTTCGATTGGATAGACATCAGTATAGCCTATGCCTCCAAGGATTTGCATAGCCTCATGAACTGCAGTGAAACCCGCCTCGGTGGCAAACACCTTAGCTTGAGAAACTTCCTTTCTACACCAATCTCCAGTATCTGCCTTTTTAGCTGCGCGATAGACGAGGCCTCTTGCGGCATCCAGTTTGGTAGTGCAATCTGCTACCTTGAAACTAATGGCTTCGTATTTCTTTATAGTTCGTCCAAATGCCTCTCTTTTGTCAGCATATCTAACAGCAATTTCAATGGCAGCTCGACCCATACCAATGGGACCAGCAGCTGAGGTCAATCTCTCAGGTACCATCATTGTATTGAAAATCGAGTTGCCATCATCAATTTTACCAACTAGGTTAGACTCAGGAACTTCAAGGTCCTTCATCACAATTCTTGCAGCACCCATACCACGACAGCCCATAAGCTCATACTCTTCCTCAACCTTGACACCCATGTCTCGATCTATAAGAAATGCACTCAGTGATTCATGTGGTAGTGCTACAAAGTTAGTTTTTGCGTATACTAGGAAGTAATCGGCTCCAATACCTCCTGCAACAAATCGCTTCTCACCATTAACAACGAATGTATCACCTTGTTTAATCGCAGTTGTATTCGTACCAAAGAAGTCTGAACCACCCCTTGGTTCGGTAAGACCCTCCCCACAGATCTTTTTTCCTTGAAGTGTAGGAAGCAGATACTCCTTCTTTTGTTCTAGAGTGCCAAACTTGTTGATTGCCTCACCTACAATGCTTGGTAACGAGAATGCGCAACCAAGAGCAATTCCAAGAACCCCAACCTCCTCAAGCGCAGCCATCTCAGAAACCCAGCCCAGGTTTCGGCCACCATACTCATTCGGAAATCGTAATCCGAGGAGGTTCTCTTTGGCTGCAGCTTTAATGAATTCGTATGGATATTCCTTGGACTTACTATCCATAGCTAGGATAAGCTCTCGTTCAACTTTGTCCCTTACAAACCTGCGAACTTCATCTCGAATACTGCGTTCATCCTCATTTAGTAAAACATCAAACATTTTCTAACCTCTCTTTCCCTCTAACAAAGAATCAAGGGTATCATCCGATCCACCCTCTCGCTCAATGATAATTGCCTCGATAGGACATACAATCTCACATACAAGACAAAGAATGCAGTCATCTTCTCTCACTGGGTCTACTACTTTGCGACCAGATTCATCCTGCATTTGTTCAAACACATGAGTCGGACAAGCAAGGATGCATTTCTCACATCCATAACACAATGAGAAATCTACGCCCACAATGTGACCATGGATTTCAGTCGTTTCGTTCGTTGGCGAGTGCCATACAGGGTGTCCTTTATGGTCTTTGACGATTCTCCATGTTTCCCTGAAGGTCCTATCAATTGGCACAAGAAAACGAACAGCAATGTTCCTTTTAGAGAATGTGGAAGTCTAGGTTAGCTAGTCTTTGGGAATCTGCTTGAAACCAACTCTATAATCATGAAGTAACTCCACCAGTCTTCTTGCAGACCCCACTAAGTTGTCCCAAAATCTTTCAGCGTCTTCAGGACCTGGAAGCCTGAATTCAATATCGAAATTGTGGGGTCCATAGCTAGGTATCCAACCTGTGATATCAGCAAGTGTAAACAAATGAGCGCTGGATCTCGGAAATACCCTTTCATCAAACATCACATAGGGCAGATATGGTTCTCTATCAGCGTGGTCTCTCGCTAGTCCTGAACAACTCTGTGTGGTTGAAAACCCAATGTCGTTTAACTCTTTGATATGAGATTTGATTGATTCATCAACAGAATAAAGGAATTCATCCGCAGATTTCAGTTCATGAGGGGGACCTTCCCAGTTTTTCCGATACCATCTATTTTCGTGATATATCCAATGTGTGCTTGGAATGATCCCGTGGTTCAATCCTTGCCTGTATTGTTCTAGTGACTCCATTACTTCTTGAGTATTGGCTAGGATCTTTAACCATGATTCATATCGGTCTGATTCATTCTTAGGTCCTAAGAGAACCACATCACCTTCAGAATTTAGGTCAGGCAGCCATGATGAGGCATCAGCAATTGTGTACAGATGTGCTTCAACCCCTGGATAACTAGTTCGATTGAATTCGAGAAAGGGGGGATCCTCTTGGCGGTCATCAAGAGCCAGACTAAAGTGGTTTACCACCAGATCAAACTTGGAAAGAGCCTTGATGCTCCTCTCAATCTTATCAGGGGTCATAGGTTATCTCCACAGAGTTGGTTCATGATTGGCTTCCTCTTGGATGTTTATGTATTCTTCATTGCATTCTCGAAGCGATTAAATGTAGTTTCAGTATACTACAATCAAGATAAACGGAGATGTGCGTTGATGTCTGATAGATCAGTTGAGCTTGAGGAGATTCATTCTATAGTAATTCAAAATCCGAAAGAAATCCCCAGTGAAACACGTAAACGATTCTGGAAGATTGTTCGTCAAATCAAGAGAAATCCCAGACCTGATGAGCAGGAGGTCATCAAAGCATCTGAGATTAGAAACATCCTGTTCAATGCTAATCGAGGTCGAACCTATCCTCTTGGTCCAGTATTAATTCTGGAGACAATCTTGGGGTTATTGTCCCTATGGGGTTATATCTGGGCATTGGGAACACCGCTAGATTGGATGGGAATTCTTACCTGGGGTCTATCAGGATGGATGTCCTTCGTCATCCGCTTTATCTTGGTGTTCGCAGTTATCGCATTCCTCTATCCCATTGGTCGAGTAATCGCGGGAAATTGGGCAGGAATTAAACTGGACGGAATGTGTAGAGACCAGTATTATGAACCTACTGTGAAGATCGACTATGTGACATTCTTGAAAGCTCATGCTTCAAAGCGAAAATGGTTCTTCTTCTTCGCAGGGTTTTGGACTGTCATCACATCACTATGGTTATGGATTGTTGGGATGATTCTAGCAGGTGATTATACGGCACTAATCCCTGCAATCATCCTCTCTCTCTTTGAAGGGGCTGTTGTCCTTAGCGGAAACCCATCACCTACAAAGGGAGAGATGGGACATTACAACCGTGAGAAACGAATTGAAAGAGCATGGAAGAAAAACCTTGCAGGCCTTATTGATACCACGGAATTTGATTGATATGGTTCTAAAGGTCATGTTGCCGTTTGCGCCATTCTGCCATCAAATCTGCATCTTCAAGAAGATACTCCATCACGCTAGGCCATATCGTTCCATCATCTCGCGCCTTATTCTCGAAGTTGTTTGTGTTAGTCCATTCTGATAGAGCTGACTTCGTCATCTCATTGAAGACATTCTGATGGTCCTTTTCCAGATAACCCAGAGTGACAAGGGCTTGTTGGATAATAGCTAGCAGATCACCATCAATATGGACTAGAAGATTAGGGTCTTCACGACTAAGGAGAGTCATATCGTATATGTTGAAGACTCGGACAAGCTCCTCTATTGGACTTGGATGTTCATCAACTCGAACATCGACATACCTGTCATTACCACCCTCATATCCTCCTTTCTCACGAACCACGAGTACTGCAGCGGACTGCATTCCTCTACGGTCTCCACCTGCCTCCTGACCCGCAATGAGACCTGCAAACAACTTGTCTATTAGATCACCCTCCGTGTTTTCATAAGCTTCTGCCATGTCAACCACTACAGATTCACCAGCCAAGATGTTCCCCTGACATGTGAAACCGTCACCCACTATCTGACCAGCCCACTCCATACATTCTTTCCCCGTGTGAGCTACGGCTTGCCCATTTACATCTACAATTCCAATTTGACGATGCTCTTGACCCTCATCTCCATCAAGAAGAATTTTCAAAGTTTCTGATGCACTATTTCCAGCTTCTAAAAGCTCAAGTCCATTTGGACCATAACCAACATTAGCCCAAGCCTGAGTGGCTATGGCTCCGATCTCAGCCTTTGCCCATGGAACAAGAGCACCAACTGCAGGAAACTTTGACTGTACAATGATTCCTAGATCCCCATTCGTAGAATCACGAGCCACAATAGAAAACGTCGATGGACGACTCATCTTTGACATTGTTGCAAAACTCCCATATGTTACGATAGTGACTGATGGGGGTCCTCATATTTAGGCAATCCGATTAACACTCCTGAAGAGGTCATTCTTTTTAGGGAGCCGTGTCCTTGTTATATTCAACGCGAGTCACAAGGAAGGTCAGCGATAGTGGTATCCGAGATTTTCATCAGATATGTAACTACCAACGGTATAGAGAAGACTGCATGTTTCGATTCTGATGAAACAGGAATCAATCTTGACCTTCGTAACATTGCACAGGTGGACTTACTGCCACTTGTTTGGTGCGAGAAGATAGAAACAATCTGTCTTCGTAATAATAGTCTATCAGAGATTGACCTCTCTCCATTAGAAAAGTCTGGAAAGAACTTGAAGGCTGTCAGACTGAGTCACAACAGACTCCAAGAGATTAATCTCGAACCTCTGAGTTCTTGCCCTAATCTCGAAGAGGTGTCAATTTTATACAATCGTCTAAAGCGAGTCGACCTCTCCCCACTGTTTCATTGTCCCAACCTCAAAGAACTCAACATTGATGATGATGTTGGACTGACTGCAGACCTTCTGCTTCGTTCTGTTGGCAGTTGGCCGGAGGTCCTTATTGAGAGGTATCATCGCATTCTGTGGAAGGCAGATCCAACCACTTGATATCACGAGATATCATATCATTGAAAGGGAGTTAATGCGTTAGAAACATCAGCGAAGCGGAGGTATATAGAGTGGATACCGGACTTTCTGGAAAACACGTGATTGTAACTGGAGCATCAGGAGGGATAGGTCTAGAGGTCACACGCATGCTCCTTGCTGAGGGTGCACGAGTGACTGGAACATACAATCGTTCTGCAAAAGCACTCGATGACATCAATAGGGACTGGGCTGATTATTTTATTGATGTGAAGGTGGATCAGACTTCAGAGGATGAAGTTAGGAGTCTGTTCGAAATGGCGAATCGATCTTTTGGTCGCGTTGATGTGCTTATAGCAAATGCAGGGATAGCCAACCACGAAGGAAAAGCCATACAGGAGATGAGTCTTGAGCAATGGGAGAATACCCTCAGAGTGAATCTCTCTGGCACTTTTCTATGTTCAAAGTACTTCTTTGCGAACCTTGAGAAGTTCTCAGGTGAAACAGCTTCACTCATTCTTGTGGGATCAACTGCAGGATTCTTTGGGGAAGCTTGGTATGTTGATTACTCCACATCCAAGTCAGCAATGCATGGAATGATGATGAGTCTGAAGAATGAGATAGTCCATGTAGCTCCCAAAGGTCGTGTGAATCTTGTTAATCCAGGTTGGACAATGACACCCATGGCAGAGGATGCATTAACTGACAAAGATATGACAAAGAGAATTCTGCAGACGATTCCAATGCGTAAAACTGCAGTTCCAGAAGATATTGCTGGAGCCATTCTCTACCTAGCATCAGACAAGCTTGCAGGCCATGTGAGTGGACAAACAATCACGATTGCGGGTGGAATGGAAGGGAGAGTTCTTTTCACTCAGGATGAGGTTGATTTGTCTGAGGAGTGATCCTTGCCCGATCTTCTAAAGGTTTCAGTCTTCTTTCGCTCCTTTCTCTTACCTATTGGAAATGGCATTGTCGAATCCTTACGAGGCGAATGGTATGCCTCAGCGGCTATATCAGCTGAACCAGGAGCGTAAAGCATGGTCAGTGTAGCGGGTTTTCTAGGTCCTTGTGAGTCTCTGCCTTTGATGGTTAATAGCACAATCAGCGGAATCACACCACACACGAAGAGAATAACAATCCATAACATTTTGTCGCAACCTGTGGAATATTCTCCCAAACTCACTTAGACCTTCGTACGCAGATTGTTTTCTTTCGCAAGATTGAAGTTGGTGCAGTACTGTGAGTTGAAGTTTGAAATGAGTTCGTTTGATGATGTTGCATTAGCTTATGATGACGCAATTGACTGGATAGCAAGACTTGCAAGAGAGATGCCATTCCTGAGTTCACACCTTTCTAATCCCAAAGGCAAACATGTCTTAGATTTAGCATGTGGGACTGGGAGGCATTCTGTAGCCCTCGCTCTTGAAGGAGCAGTTGTTGTCGGAGTCGACAATAGTGAGGTTATGTTATCAAGAGCTAAAGAAAATGCAGCAGCAAACAGCGTTTCACCAAAGTTCATCCTTGGAGAGATGGCAGAGTTTCAGTCAATTACTACAGATCAATACGATTTGGTAATTTGTCTAGGAAATTCATTAGCACTCCTCGATAATCTCAATATCTTAGAGAATGTACTTTCATCCGTTTACAACTCTCTGAAAGAAGATGGGGTTTTCATTGCACAGGTGCTTAACTTTGAAGAAATACATAGAACTGGTTTCAGATTCTTTCCGCAAAAGGGTGGAAAGATGGATACTGGAGAACATGTTGTGTTTTCAAGGTTCTATGAGCACACAGATCCCCCAAACTCATCGACTCTAGTTATGTCAGCCCAAATGAAGGCTAAAGGTGAATGGACCTCACAAGTATCAACACAGAAGGTATTGAACCTTAACTCGAATCTGATGAAACACTATTTGGCGCAAGCTGGCTTTCAAGAAACAAAAGTCTATTCTGACTATTCTGAATCCCTCTTTGTTGGGAGCGATGACCGAAACATGGTCATACACTCCCGGAGATGAGATCACATGCTTGATTTTCTTCGAATGAATAAGACGACTACTACCACGATTCCAGCTATGCTCGTTGAAAGCAGGACAATAGGAAATGTTCCATCTCCCTTTAATGCTCTTTCAAGTGCGTCTGCTGCAGCATCCCAAGCATTAGCAATTGCAGTGAGATGAGTTTGAATCTCTACTAAATCCTCCTCGTATACAGACACTGCTGATGACAAATCCCCATCAAGTACATGTTCATACTGATAGGCAATATTCTCGAAAGTTTTAGTCACCATCTTTATACCTCCTGCATAGAAAGGATCATTGACAGTCGAACTATCAGAAAACAGCTCAAAGTGTTCGAGAGCTACCTCACCTTCTGAAACAAATTCCTGAAGATTGAGGTCTGGTAGTACATTTGGAAGAGCATCAATTGCAGCCTGATATGACTCATACTGCAGAGTCAAACATACCTCTATCTCGATACCGAGGTTCTGCAAGATGTCAGATCTTGTTTGCAAATTATACTGATCAAATTCATCCATGAATGAGGATAGCCCTGTGTCAGTGAGATCAGCAGCCATCGCTCTGAATGCATTAGATCCATAATTCCAGAAGAATACTTCTTCAGCATCAGGTGCATAGGAGTTTCTATCACCGCGCAATCGATCCAATATATAGTTTACAAGATTATGAGTGAAATCTTCAGTTATCCCTAATCCTGGTTTGATAATAGTAATACCATAAAGTCCAAGCCAGGCCTGATTCAATGATGTGAAATTGATTTCGTAGAACCAGCTTCCATCATCAGGGAATGAAGCTGGGTTATCAAATAATCCAATTCCAGGGTCCATGATTTGAGCAATACCTGAAGTTTCGTTGTAACCAGTAATCAAAATCGAATGGCTAGGATCGGTTTCGGTTACACCTAGATCTCTGAAGAAATCGTAGTCAGATGCAGGGAGATTCTGCAGGTTTACATAGACCTCGACTGGAAAACCACTATCTATACCATTCTTCAGAATCTGGATTGCATCATCCCATCCATCAATCTCAGTCCAGCTGACGTTATACGATTCCATTGTTAATGAAAAAAGTGGACCAAGGTCAGTACTATCAGTATCCACATAGAATTCCACTTCGAGACCGAGAAGGTCTGCAATGGTGACTAGAGTACTCTGTTGCCTATACATCGGCCCAGGGACTAACATCCAAGTGTCTTCGTATCGAACATAACCTGCTGTGAATCCTATGCCTGATGCCGCAAACACTTCGGCAAGATCTAGTTGAACTCCAATACTCTGTAATGCCATTGAGAGAGTAGCCCAATAGCAGAAACCATTGATTTCCTGCCATACATAAGGAATTCCCGTCACCTCTCCAGCGAGAGCTGAGGTATTAGTATTAATTTTCACAATGCTAGTAGTACTAGTATCCGATGCTCTTGGAGCACCTACACTGAGAATGATTGCTAGTATAATGATTATTCCAAGTTTATCCCGAACAAATTTCATTCAATATCCTCCTACGAAAAAGTTGTGGCAAGGTGGAGTCACCAACACCAAAGATACTCCACCTTTACCACTCTCTCTAGGCATCAGGCTTAGAGAGAGATCTGATTCCTGACCACACAACCAAGCCTGCTATGAGCCACTGTACCACTAATCCCATGGTAGCAATTCCAACCATTACATTGCCAGGACCGAAGATGCTAGCTATGACTCCGAAGAGATCAATATCGAGTGCAATGGAGAAGATTATGTCTACGAAGAGAACACCTATGATTGAGAACTCAGCCAGCATAACAGAGGTCATCACATTCGCCTGGTGAGCTGGTGATTTGGTGTCCTCATAGTTCGGGTTTCGTGCAGTCACTCCTGTGGCGATGAGCATTCCACCGACAACCGCTACGTATCCAAGTCCTAGTAACATTGCGAACTCGAAAACGGTCATTTCCATCATGATGTACAAAATCACTGATGGAATCACAGCGAGTACTATGCTAATCAATGCCTGAGAAGCAATTCTGCTCTTGACGAAACTAGAAGCTCCAGAAGGCGCACTCTGGATTATCCAAAGCTGGTCCTTACTTTCAAGAAATCCAGTTCCAGCAAATGGCATAGCACCTATGAGAGACATCATCACGATTAACATCATGAACAGCTCATTGATCTGTAGATACTCAATATCCATAGCCATCATGATGACGGGCATGATTATCGCAAGAATCAAACCATAGCCAATCTTTGACAGGTTCTGTGCCTTTCGTACAAAGTCCTTGATGTTGGTGACCATGAGCGATCCAAATGGTCCAGAGCTAATCTTCCTGATTCCTCTCAAGAGTGCATTCTCTCTCCCAACCGTAGTGACAACCTCAGTACGGACACCAGCCTCAATCGTGAACACTCTGTCAGCTGTGCCGAGTGCAAGGACAACAGTACCCAGAACAAAACCAATCGCTAGGACTGAGGTCACTAGCATGTCAAGCTGAAGCACGGTTGAGAAGCCCAATATCTGGGAGCCAGTCAACCCAATACCATTGAATGTTATTGCAATCCAGCTAATTAGATCAGAAAACCAGGTCGATGGGAGAATCAGAAACGCATTCATTCCCATCATCTCAGATATTGTCGGAAGGAAGAACATCAGGCCATACATTGGGATGATAACTATTATAGCTATGACCATTGCTAGTGCCTTTGCGATGTCGTTGCCTCGTGAAGAATCACCAAGTCTTGCTTGAACCAGACTCGTGAGGAAATTTGAGAACCAGATAGTTCCCATTGCCAGCAACGTGAACACACCGTAGACCAGTAGTTGACCGAATACACCGACCTCGAATGCTATCATGAATGGGGAAATCACTAGAGGTGCCACGAACATAATCACTAGTCCGTAAAGACCAATCTTCCCTAGATAAGTTCCAGCCATGATGTCTCTAGTTCGGACATTGTTTGACAGGAATATCTCCCACTGTCCAATCTTGATCTCCTGCAGAGCCATTGATAGAGGGAACAGAAGTAGGATTAGCCAGAGGAATAAACCCAAGGTGCGCATCAATCCAGGGAACATCACCATAAGCATGGGACGTAGCACATGCATAGGAAATATTGCGCTGAGGACAGCGTTGAACAGCATCGGGGCCAAAACTGTTGCCCATACTAGGGTAATCGCATATAGGATACCCGTGTAGAGCTTCCTGTTGCGCCTCATACTAGAAGTCAACACCTGGAACTCAGCGGTTGCAATCGCTAACCAAGTTCGTACCATCAGCATTACCTCCAAGCCAACAGAGTCTCTCTGTCCACATGACCGCCCACTATCTTCAGATATGCTTCCTCAAGGTCTTTCGTACCAGTTGTTTCAATAATCTCCTCAGGAGAACCAAGAGTGACTAATGCACCATCATTTAGGATTCCCACAACATCACAAACATCCTCTACGAATGAAGTCTGATGTGAGCAAATGAAAAAGCTGGTTTCAGTCTCTTCAGCTAAGACAAGTATGATGTCCTTCACAAGGGCGCTTGCCGCTGGATCAAGTCTTGAAGTGGGCTCGTCTAAGAATACAAGCTTGGGTTCGCTCAACAGTGTTGATGCGACAAGCACCTTCTGCTTCATTCCAGAAGAGTAAGACTCCAAGAGATCGTTCTGTCGACCTTCAAGTCCTAGCATACCAAGCATAATGTCAATACGCCTGTTCAGTGCGTCCCCATTTCTTCCATTCAATGCTCCTATGAACTCTAGAAACTCTACAGCTGATAGCTTTGAGTACAGTCCAGGAGACTCGGGAAGCAGACCAGTCACAGCCTTGATGCCATTACGTTGTGTACTAACATCATAACCACATACTGTGGCATCGCCGCTTGTCTGCTTCATGAGTCCAGATAGAATACGGACTGTGGTTGTCTTCCCAGCTCCGTTCGGACCAAGGAAACCAAACCTGCTGCCAGAGTGAACCTCTAGTTCCAGATCTCTGACGGCGTGAACAG
>JAGXOC010000219.1 GCA_019894665.1 Candidatus Thorarchaeota archaeon | reverse complement strand
GTCAATATAGCAGGTTTCTGTTTATGAGGTGGCATTGTTGAAGAAGACCAAGGTATTCTTTTTGGGACTGATATTGATTGGTGGGCTTCTTGTAGCATTGATTCCCTTCAATCTGGTTGCATACCAGGAACGAACACTGCTGGACCCGATCGTAGTCCTCGACTCAGGAGATGAAACAGAGCTTTCTGTGACATATCAAATCCAGGGTGAAAAACCACAACATTACGCGGTGATAGTTGGTATAAGTGACTACAAGGCAATTAGTGACCTTAGATTCTGTGATGAAGATGCCAATGATTGGTACAGTTATCTTGCAGATCTAGGGTACGACGAAATCATAGTTCTAGGAGATAACACGAGCTCGTATCTAAAATACGACGGAGTTGCTTCAGAATACAATACAAAACAAGCCCTTCTTGAAATGATTAGCCAGATTGGTTCACGTGACACTATTGCATTCATTTCATCAGGACATGGTTCTGGTGATAGTAGGGGTGCAAGTCTATTGTGCATGTGGGACATCACTGCTGGTGAAGATGGAGAAGATGGCTATTTCTGGGACTATGAGCTAGCGGCTATACTTGAACTGGCAATCGCTGATCAAGTATTCGTCTTTCTCGATCATTGCTTTGCTGGAGGCTTTGGTGAGGAACTCATGAGCATGTCCAATTCACAGCACGTTTACTTCGCATCTACATGTGATATAATGGGCATGGGTTGGGATGCTGCTCAGTACAATAATGGACTATGGACTTACTTCTTTTTGGAGTATGCTCTCATAGATGCTTTTGATTCAGACCCACGTACAGAACTGGAAACTGCCTTTGATTACGCTGCCGAAGCGTATCCGTATCCTCGAGGCGCACATCATCCTCAGGAATATGATGGAGATCCAGACAAACCGTTCTTCCTGTGGTGAGAGTAATCTCACCACCTCTCTTTTTTTTAAGGGATTAGCACTGTATGTTCAAGGTTACAAAAGACTCATCTGTAGGGTGTGCTAACTATTACTGTTACCTCTGGTTGGGTTGGGATTTCTGGATGAAGGATCTAGGTACGATATCTGCCTGCTTCCCGCATGTGGATAAGGACATAAGCAAGGTCAAATCGCTCAATCGAGAAAGATGCTCAAGAGGGTTCTAACGTTCTCGGAAACCTCTAGTATGCATTATCTCGAGGATATGGCTGAATCAGCCATTCCAGACCTGTTTGTTTCCTAGCTTGCCTGCAGTGTTGTTGCAAGATAGAAACCATTTCTATTAAATAGCAGTTTACTCAATCTGTTCCTGTTCGGTGATTGCGATGAAGAGTGCATTCAACTACTTTACATGTCTGGGCTTCCTTTTATTCATTGGAGGCGGGTTTCTTGTCACTGCTGGCTTAATGGGTGGATGGGGTCTAATTACTTTAGGTATTGGTGTTGTTGTGCTGTTTTTCGGTCTGATCCTAATCTTCCTGCAGTTTAAAATCGCTGGGAGATGGAACAAGGTCGTCGATGTTTTCAACTCCCACGAGATAATCACAATACATGACGCAAGCGACATGTCTGGGGTAACATCTGAGGGGGTGCGAAATATAATCTATGAAGCAATCGCATCAGGAGATCTATCTGGTACACTTGATGGAGACACCTTCACTAGAGTAAAGGGAACGGTCTCTACTACTACTACTGAGACTGTGAAGGTACTTGTCGTCTGTCCCTTCTGTGGTGCAAAGACCGAGCAAGGTCTTGCAAAATGTCAGAAATGCGGTGCAGACCTTTAAGAAATCGTTGCTCCTTCGAAAATGAGGAACATAAGGGTCCTTACATGCATGACTAGATTCGTCGAGGTTGTTAAGCGCCAGCCAGAACCGAGTTGGCTCATTATAGCCGCCATTTCGTCGGTGTAAGATAGGATTCAGTGTGAGTCACTAGGGTTACATTCACCCCGTGATTTAATAATGCGTTATAGATTCAACAATTACTTTCACATACAGGGTTGAGGTGGATTTAGATTGAGAAACTTGTTGAGATCGATCATTGACAATAGACCGAGTGGTGTTCATCTAGAGGTCCGATATCATCAAAGGAAGAGATCCAATGTACGCGTAGACAAAGGTGTACTTAGAACGGCTGATTCAGATGATTTTGCAGGTGTAGGAATAAGGGCGCTTGTAAACGGTGCATGGGGATTTGCCAGTACTAGCAAGCTTGACAAGAAGACCTTGAATGAAACAGCTAATGATGCCATTTCTGCCGCCAAGAACCTGTCTTCAAGTATGAGTGAGGGGTTTGTTCTTGCTCCCATCAAACCTGTCGAAGGTACATATTCTAATCTTGGCAAAGATCCTCTTTCGGACCATAGTTTTGAAGAACGAGTCGAGCTAGCCTTAGAGTTGGACCAGTTAATGCGAGATTCCGACAAGCGGATCAAGGG
>JAGXOC010000218.1 GCA_019894665.1 Candidatus Thorarchaeota archaeon | reverse complement strand
CTGCATCGCCGCATGAGGAGAAGACTCGTTCCTATCTGCTTTAACCATCATTCCGCCAGAGTATCTGGCAAGTGTTTCAGCACCAGTAATATCTGTAATCATGATTATCGTATCGTTGTATGAAGCAAAAATGTGAGCAACGCCCCACTTATCACGATCTTCCTTACTCATTGACATCTCCTCCAACAGGACCTATAGCCTCGTTAGTTACAGGCTCGGTCTTTTCAGGCTTATCCTGCCTTGCGGGCCTTTCAGACCTATCCGAGCGGTCGAATTTGTCGGAGCCTTCAAAGCCTTCTGCAGAAACCCGTCTTGCAGCATCGGATGCAGCAATCCTTGCGGGATGTGATGCATCGTTGAGAGCGGACTTAGGTGTATATTGAAGGCGGTCCTCTTCTGCAACAGTAATCAGTCGCTGAGGTGTATTAACTCTGGCTGCATCAAGAGCAACATGACCATGGGTCACAATCTGTCGAGCATGATGCATTGAGCTTGCAAGTCCCTTTCTAAAGACTACAGTCTGTAGTCGCCGTTCAAGCAGATTCTCCATAGTAAGGTCAAGTACGTGATCAAGAGTTGGATCGGTAGTAAGGATTCCAAGACGGGCGAGTTTGTTTACCAACTCACGTTCATTCTGTTCTCTCTCAGATATTGGAAGAGCGAGTAAATTCCGGGCTTGCCTGCGATAGTTTGAAAGCTCTGTTCTGTGCGTCCAAAGCTCTCTCTTGTTCCTTAGTCCGTAGACACCAATCATCTGTAGTTCTTGCTCGAACCGGTCGCTATCGAATGGCTTCTTAGGAGCAACGTACTTCTTTTTCTGCTTGCGTGGGTCACCCATCACTCATAACCTCGATTATAATTTCTTCCTTGAAACACCTACAGCCATTCCACCGCGCCCAGTTGTCCTAGTGTGCTGACCTCTGACTCTTAGACCGAGTCCGTGTCGGACACCACGCCAAGATTTGATTCTGCGCAGTCTATCAATATCATTTCTATGAGCGAAGTCAAGATCAGAACCAGTCAGGTGCAACATTCTTCCGCTCATTCTATCTCGTGGACGATTAACATACCAGTCAGGAAAATCAGAACCTGCAGGGTCCTTGACTATTTTCTCGATCTTTTTGATCTCAGCATCGGTGAGGTAGCCGAGTCTTTGCGATGGATCAATACCAAGTTTTGTGATTATTGCTCGGGATAACCTAAGGCCCACTCCTTTAATACGGGTAAGCCCTTGCAGTATATTTTCTTGCCCGTCAACGTCGCTTCCCGACACACGGACAATATGACTATAATCTTCGGACATGATGTATAACCTCATCTGACTGGTCTGAGGCGTGTTCGCGTCTTGAAAATACCTTATAATAGTTGCCATCAAGCCGCTGTTTTCGTTCTCGTTTTTTGAGCTTGGTGGTGTTCAAATGAGAAGAGGAGTCGATAGAGGTGAGAGAGAAGTATATTGCACAGTGAAGACTCGTCAGTTCGAGAACCAAATGTTACAACATCAATTCTAGCAAGCATTCCAGACTGTTTACATAATATGCTTCACGAAAATGTACAAAGGATGAAAGAAAGAAGAACATCGATTTTAATATCCAGTAATAATCTGGCAAATCGATTCATTCTGGAACGATGGGGAATCCGGTCATCACAACGTAGACGATACAAGAACCTGTTTAGTACCATACGAAAGCAATGCCGTGCGATATTCAGAAACTATCTGATACGAGGCAATATAGTTTGGAAGGATCAAAATGGTGAGTATTCATTGGGTGTGTTTCAATTTGACGAAGTTCGAGGGAATTTGATTCTAGGTTTTGTCCAACCTAAGGGATATTTGGATTTGAGATATGTTTCTGATGAAACTTAGGAGCTCATGATTCGTTCTCAATGCAGAGTAATTGTTCAACAGGTAGGTCGGGGACATCCAAGTCAAAATGCTCTGATAGGACTTCGACAAGAACTTCTAGAAGATCATCTCTGTAAGCAAGATCAATCGCAACCATTGCATGGGATGTTGAACCCATGACCTTACTGATTGCTGAAGGGTCCAAAGAATTGGGAGTGTCTTGCTTGTTTGCAAACACTATGATTGGTATCTCTGGATACTCATTTACAATCCTGGACAAAATGGTCTTAGAAGCAATGATGTTCCTGAGGGTCGAGTCTGTGAGTAAGAAAATCATATCTGTCGTTGAGAAATCCCAAAGGCTTCGAGCAGATTCTTGACCCGCAAAGTCAAAAATTACCAATTCATAATTCGCAAACTTGATGTCCTCTATGACCTCGGTGTTAACTGCTATTGTTGGTATGTATTCTTCTGGTGGGGGTCTACCCATGAAAAGATGCAACAACGACGTCTTTCCAACCCCACTCTGACCCACAAGAGCGATGACGAATCGTGACTGTATGAAGCGAGCTATAATCTTCTCATAATTCGCCTTGATATAAGTCGGTGAATGC
>JAGXOC010000217.1 GCA_019894665.1 Candidatus Thorarchaeota archaeon | reverse complement strand
TACAAGTACCACACGTTTTCCGGCTAGCAATAACTTGGATGTCAGCAAAGCTAAGACATGATGTCTTGAATTATCAGTGCCTCCACAAAGCAGAGTTCCAGTTTCAAGATCTGAATGTGATAGACCTGCTGCGGGTCCAGTCTGGAGTGTATCTGGATTCAGAGTTGTTCCAAGGCGATAGTCATCTGGACGACCTCTTATTGGGGAAATGAACTGACCTGGAATGTTGCTCCCGACTTCAGCAGCCAACTCACTTCGTAATTGGACTAACCATTCTGAGAGTTCAGAACCTGCAGCATAGAACCAGCCATCTTGTTCATGGATTCGATGCTGTTTCATTCTTGAATACAAAACTTGGGGTTTGACTCTCTTCCAGTACTTTTCGGGTACACCAGCTTTCACTGCAGAGTCAAACGAGTCAACTTTTGATTTATCCCTCATCTGTCCAATTATGGTCGTATGTGAAACCCACAAACCGCTCCGTCGTATGAGATATGCTTCCAAATCACCTCTTGATAGTGCACTAAGATAACCTTCCAACATGTTGGAGATTTTTTCTTCATTCATCGCCCTGGTAATCTTTTCAGGCTTCATGGTTACATAGAGTCCGAACCCACTGGACATATCTAAGGCTCTAACCAATGACCCAATATTGCCCAACAGATTTGGGCTTGCCTTTGCCAGATCCATTCCGATCGTGTGACGTGTACCACCTACTCCCTTCAACTCTAAATTCTCAGGATTAACTATGCAAGAAACATCTCCCTCAGAGACCTCAGTCCAGTAACCCTGAAGCAGTGCGTTCATCTCTTTGGTACCCCGAAGCTTCGGTGAGAGATAATGGGTCAAAAGAATGATAGCTGCTGCAATCGTTGCAGTCACTGGAATGTATAGACCAATCACAATTGCTACCAATGATCCAAATAGTATCTGAGCTAATGGGCGGCCTACCTCTCTATCATCCCATCGAATCTCTGTCCCTGTTGCAATGGTGCTCTTTGATTCTGAAATCTGCTGAAGGGGATCGACTTCAGGCTTCGTTCCTAGAATCAGACGTTTACCCATGTTTCACTCTCTCCTGTTTTACTACGAGACGTTCGGTATGCCTTTGGAGCATGTCTAAGACCTGTCTGAGGCGGTCAACATAAGCGGGGTCTCCTCCTGCCACAACAATAGATCGTGTCCCAGTCATTAGCAGCTCTGGCATGTTGCCTAAAGTTGGATTACCATGAGCAACAAGCAAAGGTCTCCGTGTAAGAACTGTCCATCTGTACCCGTGACCTAGTTCGAGCGCTTTCATGATATCCTCAGGCTTAACACCAGGTGGTATCTCCAGTCCTGAACGTAATTCATTAGGATACATTTGTTTCCAAACCTCCTGTGTTTACAACTAGAATATCCTGTTTCTCTGCTCGTACAACTGGTAAATGTGGGTACGATGCTCTCATTGCACTCTCTAGAATCATGATATCTGCCATCATTAGCTTCGACAGGTGCTCCAACTTTGACCTGGTTTTTGGTAAACGGATTCCACTCCTGCGAACCAACATCCCAACTTTCGTCAATTCATTTCCAATTGGGCGTGTAATGAAGAACACAAGAGTTCCTCCACCTTCATTCTCAAATCGTGTGTGCATTGCTTGGAGAACTTTTCCCGCAGAATGACTCAGATCAATACCTAGCGGTACACTTCCAAGAAGTCGAGCAGCACAGAGCTCCACTCGCCAAGGTCTGATTATAGCAACAAAGCCCCTTTGTTCATCCCATACCACATTGGGGTCGTAACTTGACCTATAGTCGAGAAACAAAACTGCAACATAGATCAGAAGACCTGCCCCTAACAGAGCTAGCCCCGTGACATCACTGGGTGATGCCCAGATTTTCAGTAATAATGTCGTGACGAACACTGAGAGCGCGAGCCACTTGAGTTCCTGTGTGTCAATGAACTTCATCCTGTCAAACCCTCCTGCATCTTGACGAATTGACTAATTGCGAGGTTGAGTTCCTCAACATCTCTATACGGCCAGACATCTGACACGATATCATCACCGAATACTTTCAGATTTTTGAGGAATCGATTATCCAGTAAGACTACGACTCCTGTGTCCGTTGGAGACCTGCGGAGTCGACCCACTAATTGCGCAACCTGACGAAGAGCTGGAACAACGGCGGCATAGTAGTAACCCGTCCCACTACCAAATCGAGAATCATACCATCGCTGAAGTGCAACCTGATAACTCGTGGGCGGACTAAATGGTATACCAACTCCGATGATACAATCGATCATACTTGAGCCACCACTCACAAGATCGATCCCTTCCGAGAACTTACCGCCGTAGACACAGAATACGGCTTGAGGTCTCTCTGAAATTGCCTCACTAAGGGTTTCTATGCGTTCTTTTCTGGTCTCCACAAGGGTCTCTCTAAATCCGGTATCAATTGTGTAACTCATGACCTCGTGAA
>JAGXOC010000216.1 GCA_019894665.1 Candidatus Thorarchaeota archaeon | reverse complement strand
ACACCAAGGAACTCTATTCCTAAGTTTAGTAGCACCCCAACTACAAACAGAGGGATGAGTCCGAATACAGTGCCCAAAGTAAAAAGACTGACAGCAACTCCTCCGTGACGCCGGTCTATCTGTTCCATGATATACGCAGTGCCACCCTTACCGGTGAAGGAAGAGATTCCAAACATCATGAAACCCATCGCCATTATCAGGATATCCCCCGAGAAAGCGATAATAAAGTACCCAACACCATTGATGGCCATTGTAATTGAGGCTAGTTTTCTTCGGTCGTAGTTATCAGCGAGGTAGCCAGATACAAACTCTCCAATGAGTGATGTTCCGGTCAGTAACGATACAAGTACTCCCACCATAATATATGTTAGACCAACGTCTCTGAGGTATAGCGGGAAGTATCTGTTCACAACTTGAAGACTCATATAGATCCATGCAGTCACAAGGAAAATGGTGAAATTCTTATTAGACACAGTTTGTCTGACAGCTTCAAACCATGAGGTTGTTACACTCTCATCACTGGCTGCTAATGCAGATTCAACCTCAGTTTCTTCTACTTCTTCAATTTCCTCTGCTTCTACAGTATCATCAGTGTCCGCCAAAATAATTACCTGCAATCTCGTTTTCTATTCTCACAAGAATGAGCCTATCCGCGATGCAATCGACTAAAAGGAACATGGTTCCAGCAACTATGCCTGTTACTCTGTCAGCAGGCTCATATAGTGCAAGTCTCAAAGGGTTATCAAATGGAGTGTAGCCTTCAATGACCTCCACAGAGACCACACCACACATAGCAATATTTTGGGACGTAGAAAACGTGAGTGACGAGCCAGCTACACACAGAGCTATGACCGAGAAGATACGGCAAGCTGGTACATTGACACGCGCCTATGCTTTTGCAGATTGGGATTCTCGTCGCCAGATGGCAGAGGAGCTATACTCATTGGGATATGATCTAATTCATGTTCCTGATTCGAAGGATAATGCTAGTGATTACAAGATGGCTGCATACATCCTTGATCATCTACTCCATTACAAAGAAACCACCCGCTATGTGATGATAACCGGTGATGGAGACTTCAAGCTGATTGCAGGAGCACTCAAGGAACACGGTGTGGAGTTGTGGTTGATAAGCAATCCAATCATTACTGCGTCAGATTTACCCGAACTTGCGACAATGTATAGCGATATTTTCTCTTTTCGACCAGCCTTGGATTGTGTTCGTCCCGAAGACTGCGACGAATCTGTCCAGAGCATAGTTAAACTCAGACATCTTGCTGCTGTGCAATTGCAGGAGGTAATCAGAGTTATCACCAAGACCGGTAGCAAACCGGGTGTGGGTCACGCAAAACATGTGATGCAATCACTGAATCCTGACTTTGATGAGGCTGCAATGAATTTTGGACATTGGAATGACTTCTTAGAATGGGCAGAGGCACAGAACTACATTAAACGAGAAGGAGAATTACCTGCAACAATCCTGACCCTCCCGGAAAAACTAACTCCTGAATCCGTAAAGATGTCAGCGGAAGTCAACGAAGCCTTTGCGTTCATGGCGCAAGTTGCAGAAGAGGGTCTTAATGAAGGAGCTCCGTACAACCTTATGGATCTTGGTGTCAAACTCAAAGAACGAGGATTGGAATTTGATAAGTTTGGATATAGACGATTCTCCGATTTTGTGCTCTCTGCAGAAAAACGCGGCTTGATTCGAATTGTTGCTCCCGAAAAGGAAGGAGACTCACCAATTATTCTTCCAGTGTATGACGTTGATCGAATGCAAGATTGGTTTGAGGAGAATGTTGAGCGTATTTTCGGTCCTTCCGTGAATGTTCCAAAGACAGCATTTTTGAAGAAGATTGGATTGATGCTTCTTGATACACAGACATCCCTTGCTGAGCTCGAGAATTGTCTTACAGTTCCCCGAGTTAAGGAAGCTTACAATGAGATACTCACTGCAAGTGAAATCCCATTTCTTCCGCCGTTCCAACAATCATTAGCCCATATTCTGATTGGCAAAGGATTAGAGTGCGGTAATATTGTTGAGAAAGTCAATGAAGAACTAAGCCCTCTTGGAATCAAGCTCCAATGTCCAGCATAACAGAAGGATTATGTATACCTCTGTACAACCGAACTGAGTCGTGATTGCTATGAATCCATATGAAAAACTCGCCAAAGTCCTAGACACAATTCCAAATGGTTATCCACCAGCTGATGATGGTTCACATCTCAGAGTACTCGAGTGGATATTCACACAAGAAGAGGCTGAACTTGCTAGTCAGCTAAAACTCAGTGGTGAAACTTCAGATGAAGTAAGCATCCGATTAAATCGCCCAAGTGAAGAACTAGAGAAACTTCTTGATGTGATGCACGAGAAAGGTCAGATCAACTCCTGGATGTCGACGAGATTAGGTGCCAAAAAGGACGGCTTGATGCCTTTTGCAGTTGGTATCTATGAAGAACAACTG
>JAGXOC010000215.1 GCA_019894665.1 Candidatus Thorarchaeota archaeon | reverse complement strand
CCAATCCATCTTTGCTTCCGTGAACTATCATTATTGGAGGTGTGACCGTACTATTTGTGATCAAGAAGGCTGCGGACAATTTATTGTACTGCTCCTCAATGGGAAGAGACCCCTCCATCAATGCATCAAAAAAGCCAGATTCTGTTCTCGTAAAATTCGTGGCGGGATAGATCCATATTCCTCCCTTTATGATCATACTCCCGGAGAAATTGCCTGCATAAAGGGGATTTTGATGTCCGAGGGTGACTAAAGACGCCATTTGACCCCCTGCAGATCTACCTACTACAAAGACATTGTTCAAATCGGCAGAATACTTTGAGCTATTGAGGTCCAGGACCTTTGTGAATTCACCAATGTTTTCGATCTGCTGTTGGAGTGTGTAACTTCCATTATAATCCGGACTAAGCCCACCTCCCAATGTGGAAAATGCCCCAAATGTAGCGGCTGCCTCTCCAGATAATGATTCTATGTCAAACAGACCATATTGAAGATCAAACACAACATATCCCTGTGACGCGAAGTATCGATTGAACAGGATTACATTCATGCTCCCCTTGTCGCCAATCACCCAAGCTCCACCATGCAATGCTATTATTACTGGGAACGGTCCTTCACCCGTAGGTCGATACCAGTCAAAGTAGAAGCTATCAACTCCATTATCCAAGTACTTTACATTCTCTTGCACACTGAATCTCGATTCATCGATAGGCACACCATACATACTATCATACAAAGAGTATGGAACAGGTCTCATTTGCGACGTATCCAGGTTGTCATATGCAGTTCCGTATATTCCACCCATCTGACTCTCTGCTTCAGCAATGCCTCCTGGAATCGCTGCGTAGGGAATGATAGCACCAATGAACAAGAATATACAGAGCGCAGATACGATGATCATTCCTCTCCGTTTCTTCATGAATGAGAATCTAATGATGATGATTCCCGAACTAATGTAAACGATGGATAGTAGTGGTGCAATGCTTGGATAGAACAATGCAATGAGCCACCCAAAGAGAGATGAATCAAAGAACAGGTACAACACAGTGACTAATGTGAAAATCGCAAGTATGGAATAACATAGGAACAGAAACGAGTAACGTAGGATTCGCTTGGGGCTCATACAGAACACTCCTTTAGATTCATCTTTCTTGGAGAGAGTAGTGCGAGTCTTATGTGTAGCTATTGACTCCTGACACAATCGCTTGACATAATGAATTCCTGAAATTGTTATTTTGATTCAAAGAATTGTAAGTCAATCGAGAACTCATCTGAGAAACCAACTAAGCTCTCTGCAGTTCTTTCATCAAGAGGTATTCCATTTGCTGCACGACGATCGTGTTCCTCGAACTCTTTCTCACCGTGAACAAATATCCTACTCTGACCCTCAGCCTTCTCAGCAGTTTTCATGCGATTAATCAAATCATCCATGCGGGTCTTGTATGAATCAATATCAATGAAAAAGGATGGGTCCAATACCATGAAGAAATGTCCTACCCTCGGATGATTCCCGCCTTTGAAGTCGACATCCCGTAAGATGTTTGCACCAGAAATGACTCCACAGAGAATCTCCACCATTGTAGCTAGACCATATCCTTTGTGGCCCCCATGAAGCTCACCTTCTCCCCCCAGAGGGAATATCCCACCTTCGCCTAGACCGCGATAGAGATTTGTGAGGACTTGAGCGGGATCATCTGTGCTCTTCCCAGTTTCATCAGTTGCCCAACCCGGCGGGATCTCCTTACCTAATCGGTCATGCACCTCAAGCTTACCACTCGGAACAACACTTGTTGCAAGGTCCATTACCCATGGCTTCTCTGATTTTGTAGGCGATGCAAAGGCAATGGGATTGGTCCCGATCATTGCATTCTTGCTAAAAGTGGGAACAACCAATGGCTCTGAATTTGTCATTGATATTCCAATCAAGTCATGTTCTAGGGCCATCATTGCATAATATCCAGCAAAACCATAGTGGTTCGAATCAAAAACAGTGACAATCCCAACACCTGTGTTCATACCTTTTTCAATTGCTTTCTTCATTCCAAAAACGCCAGCAGGTTGTCCTAATCCATTCATCGCGCTAATATTTGCTATAACGAGGCTCTCTTTCTCAACAACAGGCTTTGCTCCTGGAATTATGTATCCGGTTTTGATACCCTCGACATATCGTTTGAGTCTACCAACACCATGAGAATCAATCCCTCGTAGATTGGACGTCACAAGATTATCAGCAACACAGAATGCATCCTCCTTTGATGCTCCCATCTTCATGAGTACTTCTTGTACGAAAACTAGCAACTCCTCGTGATGAATCAGACTATCTGTCATTGTTTCTCAGAATCGCCTATAGATTATCTGATAGATAAGCGCTCTGCTCTCCTAAATATTACCAGTCGTTGTCTCTGTGATGATAAGGTTTAAATTCATGACTCGCTAAAGAGAGATTGGAGTCGACAATGTCTAGAAGGGAT
>JAGXOC010000214.1 GCA_019894665.1 Candidatus Thorarchaeota archaeon | reverse complement strand
CACCAGAACGTGTGCCCCCATTTCTTTCCGATAGTAGCTAATCGTCTAAGAATGAAATCAATAGTCAGAAGAGCATTGACACAACAAACCGTCTTATGCACATGTACGTTACTTCAAATACGCTAGAAAAGAATGTCTAAGCGGAAGGTACTAACTGTGGAAAAGGAAGTCACAATCTACAACTTCTGTCCTTGTTACAAAGACTTCGAGGGCGAGTTGATCTGTCTAAATGATGACAATCTGATTGACATCGACCACTCAATTTTCGCAGCTGACATCCTCAATCAAGATGCGACGCTCGATTTGGTGAAGCAGTTTGAAATGGGTGATGGGCGGACTTGCTACTCCTCTATCTACACACACGACGGACATACCTACTGCTCCTCTCAAGGATGGAGGATTCGGATTCACAAAGAGGATATTAAATCGGACATGCTGATGCAGTCCATTAGACTATACGCAATTGGACCGGCGGAGATCACAGTAGACTGTGCATCCTGCATCTATGGAATTCTTCTCGCCCTAGTGTTGTCTCAGGACCAAGCGTCCGTCAAGCGATACCTTGACGAGTTCTCTCTGAAAGTCGCAGTCAAATTCACAGAGTTAGAGCATGATGAAATTGATGAATCCACGCCGTATTTTGAGATTGTACAGACCTATCTAGTGAAGCTCCTCGAAGACCAATATTACTGGCAGGATGCTCAGGAAAAGCTCAAAGAGCGAAATGAACCTGAAGCTCTGATTGAACTTGTCAGCAAGATGGAGCTCCTTGACAGGTTACAATTCCTATTCTATAGCCAGGTGCTCAACATTCGTAGTATCGATAATTCAAGAATATTGGTGAGGATGCTATCACACATCTTTCGAACATCTAGGAATATTCTTGACCTAAATGGAACCATCCACTCACTGATTGCTACTGATTCAATTGGTGGATATGATGAGGATGAGGGTCTTATCACAAAGATAGAGGATTACATGGAAAAGAGTAGGACCCTTGATCATTTCTTTGGAAATATCGCGGATATTATGAAGAGCAGTTCTTAGTGGTACTCCGGTGGCTCAATCTTACGGTATAGAATTGAGATGAATATCAGCAATAATACAGAGACCCCAAGAATCCCCAAGTACAGTGAAGGCATCCCAAGATGAAATAGTGGTTCGTACACTGAAGGGATGAGTGCAGCTCCAAAGAAGGATGAGGAGGTCACAATGCCAGCAAGGACACCTCTTCGTTCAGGAGAGATGACTTGACTAAATGTTATCATAAGAGGAAACAAAATACCTCCTGCCCATCCTATCAAAGCAAGAGCCAAGCCGACCAAAGGTATCGAGCTTAGTATTGTGATATCTCCAATCAGAATGAACAAGGAGAGAGATGCAAATAGAGGTATAATACCGATGACAATTGAGAACCCGTAACCTCTTCTTCTGATGATACCACCTAATGAGATCCCTGCTATAGCTCCCAATATTCCCGCTACTAACAGCATGATTCCCGTTGTAGTTTCACTCACTGAACCTGTCAATCCACGCGAGGTCCAAATTAAGGTACCGAGATATGCCATTGCATTGAGAAAAGTCGTGACCACCATGAGCAGGACCACAGGTTTCCTCAACTCAATTCTCAGATTGTTGATGAGCACTCGAACACCAGTTTCTCCATGAATAATTGTTGGTGGACGATTTGCAACCAAGATTGCAATCAAACCTAGGAAAACTATCGAGAGGATAGCTAGATAGTATAACTGCCAGCCTAGCATCGCCATCTGTCCAGCAATGAAAGGTCCTAGTCCCACGCCAAATCCTGCTAATCCAGATGCGATCCCCATCCTCTTTGGAATATCTGCAGGAGGTGCACAATCTGACAGCAAGGCCAGTAAGACAGGATTCACAAAACCAAAACCAACTCCAGCTACAACATGACCGAGAGCGAACATCGTAATGGATGATGCGAAGGATATCAAGACAAGACCACCAAGAAATCCGACAAGACCACCCGCGATTATCGGTACTCGTCCGTAGCTGTCAGAGAGCGCTCCTGAGAAGAGCTGGACCAAAGCAAATGGAAACATGAACGATGGAATAGCTATCAAGACAACAGTGGGGTCAACAAGAAAATCTATAGAAACCGGACCTAGGAGTGTAAGTACTGCATTCCCGACCAATGGTCCAATTCCAAACAAGATGTACGAAACAATCTCGATGGTTCGGAAAGTGCCCGGCTCGACACAATGACTTTCCATGGGTTCTGGGATATGCTCACTCATTATCAGGTTACCAATGGGTCCAGCCTTGTTAACCATTGTTTAATGCTTTGGTGAAGCAGAGAGACCGATAATAATAGAAACCGACGAGCTTATGTGTCACCTTCACGAAAGTAGTCCACTGCATGTCATGAGGTCAGGAGTGTGTACGAACGCTTTGAGCCATCTGAGCGTATCTTTGTAGATCGCGCAGAACATCTAGAGTGGATGGATGAAGCCCTTACACGATGTAAGGAAGAAAGTGTTGTACTGCACCTCAAAGG
>JAGXOC010000213.1 GCA_019894665.1 Candidatus Thorarchaeota archaeon | reverse complement strand
ACTAGGTATTGATCTAAACCCATTTCCTTCAGCTCTTCAACAGAACTGCAAGTAAAAGTGTCGCAGACACCGTCCTTAAGGGCCTCTTCCAGTTTCTGTTTGTGAATGACCTCTTGGCTAGCAAGATCCTTGAGCAACGTAGCTGAAGCCTTCAGTTCTGAATCCTCGGCGGCCTTCATGTAGAAATCATACGCTTCCTCCTCCCTTTGGATGGCAAGGGAGACTAGCTCTTCGAATGTCTGTTGAATCAATGTCATTGGTTTTCCCCTTTTTTGGCATTACGGACGTCCGTATTAAGCATAATGTTAGAATTAGATCCTTATGGCTCATTTCTTCCGCGGTACTATCTCCTTCATACCAGATGGTAGATATTTTTGCAATGCCTTGGGTATCTCTACGCTTCCATTTTCTTTTTGATAATTCTCGATGATTGCTACCATTGTCCGTGGGTTTGCCATCATTGTGCTGTTCAATGTATGAAGGTATGCCTTCTCAGTACCTCCCTTCTTCACACGGTACTTGATGTTGAGTCTGGTTGCTTGATAGGCTGTGCAGTTGCTGCATGAACCCCCTTCTCGGTACTTTTGCTGTCCTGGAAACCAGAACTCGAGATCTAACTTCTTTGCAGCCACTATGCCAATGTCCCCTGTACAGACATTGACAACACGATATGGCAGCTTTAGTGCTTGCACAAAATCTTCTTCGTTCTTGATGAGTTCTTCGTGGATTTTCCATGACTCTTCAGGTAGACTAAACACAAATTGCTCGACCTTGTTGAATTGATGGACTCTGAAGATTCCCTTCGTGTCTTTTCCATGAGAACCTGCTTCTTTTCTGAAGCACGTACTGACTCCAGCAAGCTTTAGCGGGAGATCAGTCGGTTCGAATATCTCTCCCATATACATCCCTGCCATCGGATGCTCTGAGGTTGCAATGAGGTAAAGATCCTCTCCCTCTATCTTGTACATGACATTTTCAAAATCAGCAAGGTCTGTTACACCTTCGTATACCTCGCGCCTCATCATGAATGGTGGATAGATTGGACTGTATTCTTGCTTCAAGAGCATCTCAAGTGCCATCTGTTGCATTGCGATGTCCAAAAGAACGAGTTCGTTCTTCAGATAGTAAAACCTTGATCCTGCAAGTCTTGCAGCTCGAGGGATATCTCCCACATCCAGAGTTTCAAGAAGGTCAACATGACTCTTGAAATCAAAATCAAACTCAGGCCTACCGCCCCATTCTTTCACTACCTCGTTGTTCTCCTCATCTGCACCATATGGTACACTTTCATGGAGGATATTTGGGATGCTCATTTGGATTCGCTTGAGCTCTTGCTCAATCTCATTTGTTTCAGATTCTGTAGTTTTGATTTTCTCATTAACCCCGTTTACCCTCTTGACAATCTCGGAATCATCCTTACCCGATTTCTTCAGTTCGCCAATCTCTCTTGAGAGTCTGTTACGTTGCGTCCTGAGTTCCTGGATATCCTTCTTCAACGCTCTTACTTTCTCATCGAGCATGAGCAAATGGTCAAACTGCTTCATTTTTTCATCGTCCCGTCGGCGCGTAAGATTGTCACGGATCAGATCGATGTTATCACGAATGAATCGGATGTCTAACATTGAATGATTTCACCTGTCAAGGTTATGTAGTCAGTGATAATTTCAGAAACCAGATAAGTCGTTTCCTAGATGTTCGCTGAGCCTTATTACTCATCAAACACAGCTGAAGGACACAGTTTGTTGAGAATACATTCTATGCAATTTGGTTTTCGTGACTTACACGTTCGTCGTCCATGAGCACCAATCAACCGAGCGTAGTCGTTCCACAACTCGTTGGGGAGCAATTCCATAAGACCTTTCTCAATCTTTTGCGGTTTCTTATCATGTTCACTTAACCCAAGTCGAACAGTCACACGCATGACATGTGTGTCCACTACAACCCCCTCACTGAGCCCAAACACAACTGAGAGAACCACATTTGCCGTCTTCCTACTCGCACCTGGGAATGAGATGAGCTCTTCCATTGTTTTGGGAACAGAACTTCCAAACCGATCAACTAGTTGACGAGATGTTTCAGTGATGTACCCAGCTTTTTTGTTAAAGGCTCCAAGAGGTCTGATGATCTGACCAATCTCCTCCAAATTAGCTTTTGACATCTTCTCTGGAGTTGGATATTTTTTGAATAGGATTGGAGATATCTTGTTCACACCAGCATCTGTGGCTCGTGCTGAGAGAATTGTTGCTATCAGCATCTCAAAGGGATTCTGAAAGTTCAGATACGTTTTGGGGGCATCGGGATATGTTTTGTCCAGAATCTTGACGATTTTCGTAGCTGTGTTATTCTTGTTCATCTTTCACATCATCCTTAGCAATCTCGGTTTTTTCCGTTGTCTTGACAAGTCCTTTAGTTGCAATCCAGCCAAGTATTATGAGGTTGATAACGAGCATGACAATGAACAGATGTCCTTGATAGAAATAATAGAACACAATCCCTCCAATTGTTGGTCCCACTGATGCGAACATAAAGAC
>JAGXOC010000212.1 GCA_019894665.1 Candidatus Thorarchaeota archaeon | reverse complement strand
TTGAACGGCAACGGCGTTTTTCTCAAGTCTAAACAGTGCAGCTCATCATAGATACTATACTTTTTACAGAAATCGATGTAATCCTGAAAAATGTCAACCCCAACAAGCCGTTTAGGAGTCCTGTAAATACGCGTCATAGCCCCAACAATGCCTCTGCCACAACCCACATCAATCAACGACTCCACATCCTTAGGAATCTCCTCAAGCAACTCATGAAGAAACGGACGAGTCCAAGTGGCAACTTCCGGCTCCATACCCTAATCTCCTAATCCCTATTCTTCATACTCAGAGGGACAGAAAAAATAAAAGAATTGCCCTCACAGTCACAAAAGACCACGCAGAACAACCAAACTGGAACAAAAAATAAGGTTCAAAGCTGGAGCCAACAAAAAAAGGACCCCAACTTCCCTGCAAGGTACAGACTAGTTTACTTTTCTTCAGACTTTAGCGCATCTTGGAACAGTTTCTTGACAGCACTTATCCTAGCCTTCTGCGAAATAATATCCTTGGTCGTGAAATCCAAAGCCTCCTCCGGACACCACTCCACACAGGCTGGTTCACCATCACAGAGGTCACAAACAAAGACCTTCTTTGATTCAGGATGCAACTGAATAGCACCATAATCGCAAGCTTCGATACACCAGCCACAACCGTTACACTTGTCTTCATCAACCAAGATAATACCGGTCTCTTCTGACTGCATCAACGCATCCCGCGGACAAGCAGCCACACAAGGAGAATCCTCACAAAGCCTACATGCAACCGCCAAATTCACAAAAGAATTCAAGCGAATAGCCCGTATACGAGACTTGGTAGGATTATAGGTATTTTCATGCTTCATTGAACACGCGTATTCGCAGCAACAGCAGCCAATACACTTAGATGGGTCTCCAGAAACAAACTTTTTTTCATGAATAGTCGGCATCTTTCTTATCCTCCATCATCCTCAATTCAATTCAAAGCTTCTTCTCCACAATACTAACAAGATCATCCAAACCCAATTCCTTGAGTTTCTCAGGCGTAGGAATACCATCCTTTGTCCAACCGCGAACACTATAGTAGTCATCCAATCCGAGGTCAAACTCCTTCTGGTTCACAACAGCTCCCTTCGCAATTCCCTCGTCAGGCACTGGCACATTCATGATCTTCCACGGCAAAGTATCATTCGCCCTTGTTCCCTTGCCCTCACGAATGTTAATGACCCTAGCAAGATTGTTAATTCTCTCACCAGCCTTTATCAACTCCTCCGAGGTCATCTCAATTCCAGTAGCTAAACTGTAATACTTAGCCATGTCCTTGAGGCCATCATACATAACTCCTCTAGAGAACTTGCACAAAATCAACGAATCAACAACATTATAGAGATCCTCACCATCCATGATCAGCTTTCCTCTTCCCTTCTCAATCTTGAAGCGGTCAACCTTGCCCTTCACGTCAGGCGAGTAAGCACCAGACCTAAGGTGACAAGCTCCACGATACGAAACAGAAAAGCCCAAAGCAGCAGTCTTCAGCGTCCTAAGATCGTAACCCGGCAACTCCATTCCCTTGATGTGATTAGCATACTTCTCTGCTCCTCTACCAATCTCTTTGCCCGCTCTCATGCTTCCTTCAGCAAGCACATTTCCTAGCCAACCCGTACGAGTACCAATCCTCTTTATCGTCTCCACCAATGCAGCGTGGTTACCGAAGCTGAGGTCCATGCCGTCAGTATCCTTCTTGGTTATGATACCATTCTCGTAGATGTCCATTGCAAAAGCCACTATGACACCAGCGGATATGCCGTCAATGCCATAATAATCGCACAAACGGATAGCCTCAATAATCGCATCTAACCGGTCAACGGCACAGAGAGGCCCAACAGCCCACAAGCACTCAAACTCAACCCTAGAAGTGCTTCCTTTGTATTCTCCTTCAGGAACCACAGCAATATGATCACAACGCATACCACAGGTTGCACATCCAATAATCTTCTTAACATAACGCTCATTCAAGTACTCCCCACTCACTTTTTCAGCACCTTCAAAGGTGGCCTGAGAAAAGTTGCGGGTAGGCAAAGCAGCCAAAGCATTCAAAACAAGAACATTCTCTGGCGTACCCAAAGTCCGGTATTTCCGAGTAGCAGGTCCCTTCATGCGCTCGTGAACAGTTCTCACAAACTCCGTGAACTCCTCAGCATCAGCAACATTCACATCTTTTGTTCCACGAACAGCAACCGCCTTCAGGTTCTTGGAGCCCATAACTGCACCCATACCACCCCTTCCGATAGCTCTGTATTCATCGTTAATTATACAAGCAATTCGAACAAGCTTTTCTCCAGCTTCGCCGATTGCTGACACACGGATATAGAAATCTCCCAGTTCCTCTCGGATTGTGTCATCTGTCTCTGCAGGTGACTTTCCTTTTAGGTGCTCGGCATCAAGAAGCTGAACCGATTCATCATCAATCCAGACGTAAACTAGTTTTTCAGATTTGCCTGTAAATATAATTGCGTCGTATCCTGCCCGTTTTAGTTCAGACCCAAAGAAACCGTGGGCTTTTGATTCATTAATTCCGTCGGTTAA
>JAGXOC010000211.1 GCA_019894665.1 Candidatus Thorarchaeota archaeon | reverse complement strand
ATACTGCACCTGCAATATAGCGTGGATAGATGCTCACATAGGGTGGAACACCGAGACATGTTGGTTCGTCAACATATCCGTCGATTAGAGCAACTCGTTCCACCTGCATATAGATCACCTATCTATGGTCTGATCCCATTCTTTGAAGTTGTCATATCCTGCAAATGGGATGCTTCGAAGACCCTCCTCTGTTTTCCACACAACTTGGTCACCTGTGGTGACAGAACCAATTTTCCTCAGATGTGCCTTCTTCTTCTTAGCAACTTCCTGAGCAATGTCATACTTCTCCGAGGGTATCGCTAGAACTAGGAGAAACTCTTCACCACCTTGCATGACTGTCTTCATTGTATCCAGTTTATTGTCTTTACAGAACGCCTCAACCTCGGGAGTGACTGGCAATTCATCAATAATGATTCCACATCCACTCTGCTTCGCCATTGTGTGTAATGTGATTCCGAGACCGTCACTACTGTCCATGGAGGCTGTTACTGCTCCTGCTTTTACAAGAGAGGACACAAAGTCAATGTGAATCTCAGGTCTAAATGCAGCCTCGAGAGCATCCATATGCAGGTCTGAGTCAGCCTTCAGACCTCTAATCAGGATCTCAAAAGCAACAGATGTCAGTCCAAAATCGCCTGTGACTGCTACGACGTCGCCTTCCTTAGCACCCCTCCGTGATACAATTGCCTCCGGGGACGCCGTGCCAAGAGCAACCCCAGTGAGTACAACATCATCACACATTCCTATGTCTCCTCCGAGGTATGGGATATTAGCCTTGAGACCGTATTGAGAGAATCCACGAACTATCTCACTTGCATCCTCTACGTCATAGTCTTCAGGCACACAAAGGGAGAGCATTGTGGCTATTGGTCTGGCACCCTTGGCAGCCAGATCACTCAGAGCCATGACAACAGTCTTACGTCCAACCTGAGCGGGTGTCATTCCAGGTAGCCAGTCAGTCTTTCTAACAAACGTGTCAACATTGATTACAAGGTTGTTCTTGTCCGAGATTGGAATGTCCGATGCGTCATCATCGAATCCCAATACCGCTCCTCTTGGCTTGTTGACAAAAGCACTGATCTTAGCCAGAAAATCGCGTTCACCCATCTCACCAGTCTTCAACGTAAGACCTCCACTATTCTAGCGTGATGGTTCCATGATAAAGTTTTATTAGAGAATTAAATGGGTAGACGCTGAGCCGAGCCTCGGTGGCTTAGGGGTTATAGCGTATGCTTCGTAAGCATAATGTCGTGGGTTCGATTCCCACCCGGGGCTCCATCTTTTTTCAAGTCACTCCACTTCATATTGAATGCGTTCACTGATTAAGTAACCATTCATCACCTGAATTCATGCTCATCTTGTACAGATAGTTCCCAGTATGGACAGATTGAAATGGACATGAGATAAAAGACTACTTGATTCGAGTACAAAATGGGGTTGACTTGGAAGAGGAGGAGGTGGATGCAAGTCATGCTAAGAAGAATATGTGGAGGACATGTTGATTCTCAAATTCGTAGAAATAGTCAGATGATTGTTCTGGGATTACTAATTATTCTCTCAATCCCTGTTTTGGTTGAGTCGCAGACCCATGGACTCGCCTGGGGTTTTACTCCTGGGGAGAGGTTCTACTTCAAAGAGACACACATTTCTAACAGTTCTAGTACAGTATATACTTCAAGTTTCGAGTATTATTTAATTGCAGAAGATTATCTAACGATCCAAGATCCGTTGACCTTTTTCCCAATTGATAGAGAAGAAACCTTCTACTATAATGGGACTCAGGTAATGAGTGGTCGCCTTTATTTTGCGGTTCCAATTGGTAATTGGGACTTATTAGAAGGCACCTACATTTCCAGCTATTCGAGTTACTATGATACAATCGATATAATTGATGAAGAAACTAGTTGGGGTTTTCGAACTACTAAAAATCTTAGTTACGTGGAGGTATCTCAAATCACTATTTTCTCAAAGACTGATGGAGTATTAGTATTCTTTCTGTATGAACGGATCTATAGCTTTGGTGATACGAACAGTGTTTTAGTTGAAAGAGTCACCCCACCTCTGAATTTTAATAACCCCGTTCTCATAGCTGGAGCATCTATTATTTTCATTGGGTTACTAGTACTGTATTTCTTCCGAAGATTACGTAGCACTGCAAATCAGGAGTCCATTGACAACAAACACTCTAGCTAGCTTTCTTCGTTTCATGTCACTCCGCAAACCTGTGACTCTACTACCTCTGCAAGCTCAATGCCCCCGCACTCTGGAAAACGATCTGATCTTGGCCACGTCAATGAGAATGACCAGCATCATTCAGCATGACGCCAAAGGCGAACCAAAGTTCATTGCTGGGTCTCCAAACTCTTCAAGATTCAGCTGTGTTAAATGCGGCAGCAAGAAAATTGTGTCTGTGGGCTGATGAAGCAGCAGTAATGTCACACAGCGGGACTTCAAGATACCCGGCGTCATCGCGGGCTTTGACCCGGACGGCATCCTGCGCTCCGTGCAACATCTGACATCCCTGATACGGGCCGGCACACCGGAGATAGTCATTGACTACAGCGCCGTCGTTCGTCCCGAAGGGAAT
>JAGXOC010000210.1 GCA_019894665.1 Candidatus Thorarchaeota archaeon | reverse complement strand
CTTCTTCGACTATCAAAAGGATATCACTGTTGACAACAATGACGTGGTGAGTGATCTTACTGACTTCCCCGTCTTGATAGATATATACGATGAAGACCTACAGGACCATGTTCTTTCAAACGGAAATGATATTGCATTCACAATTGATGGATCTCCAGTAGCGCATGAGATTGAACTTTATGACCACGATTACAGTGGAACCCAAGCTCACCTCATTGCCTGGATCAAAGTTCCTTCACTCTCTAGTTCAACTGATACCGTTATCACAATGCATTATGGAAGTCTGATTGCCCCCTCAAATCTGGGTACTGATGTTTGGAGTGACTATGCTGTAGTACAGCATCTGAACAATGATCCGACTGGGATTCAATATGACAGTACATCTAACAATCATGATGGAACATCCTATGGAGCACTCACTTCTAGTGACTTCATTTCAGGACAGATTGGTCAAGCCATTGGTTTCGATGGTATAGATGATGTCATTTCTCTGGGACAAGTTTACACAGACGATTGGACAGAATTCACGATGAGCGCATGGGTCTATCAGAACTTCACCGGTGATGATCGAGCTTTTTCAAAATCACTAACTACCACTACAACCAATCATATCATCACTATGAGAGTCGCAGGTAATTATCTTACTACCAGAATTCGAACTGATGGTGTTGGTGGAACAGGAAATTCATATGACAGCAATACTACTGTTTCACTCGGAGCTTGGCATTATGTTTCATGGTCTTGGAGCGCATCCCGTGCGTCTGTCATCGCATATCTCGATGGAAATCCAGTAATTGAGCGTTCACATGATGGTGATACTGTTTTTGATTCGGATGCACTTCTTGTCATAGGAAACAATGACCTTACAAACGACAGATTCTGGAATGGATCTATTGATGAAGCACGATTGACAGCAATGGTACGTTCTGAAGCTTGGATTGATACAGAATACAACAATCAGAACAACCCCTCCGGATTCTATGTAGTTGGAACTGAAGAAGCAACACCCAACACCTGGACGGATGCAGGTGAAACTGAGGTCGTCTTCACAACCTCTTCCCCAACAACAGTTACGATGGATGTCACTATCACCATGGATGTAGGTGGCGTAGCTCAGAGCATGGATACTGACTTCAACGAGGGAGTCAGCTATTTCATCGAGAGTGGTTCCAACATTGTGAATTGGACCACTAAGGTCATGGTTTCTCCACCTGCTGGTGCAACTTCTTTTGGTTTCAGCGTTGACTATCCTCGAGCGGAGTGGAAAGCGACCGCGGTCCTCAATCCATTGAACCAACTAAAGACTGTCGACCAAGACTGGTGGTATCAAGGTGGAACACTTACACTAAACGCATCTTCGATTGACTTCTGGGGAGTATGGACTCTCAAGTTCATCAGCTGGAACTTCATGCAGGATCTTCAGCTCTCTAATACAGCCTTCAACATCAATGATGTAGCTAAGTTCAGGATGACAACACCCACTGTCCTTGGAGCTCGCGTTGGACTAGATCTTGTCAAGCCCGATGGTACTACGTGGTATTCAGCCAATAACCAGACAACTACAGACCCCACTCATAGATTCCCATCATTCGAGTACCGAAAGGTCATAACAATACCCTCTGGTGAGATTTATGGGACAGTGACTGATTATCCAGTGCTAGTGCAATTCGAAGATGGTGATTTGTTTGATACAAGTAAGGTTCGGTTTGATGCATCAGATATTCTGTTCGCAGTGGGTGACACAATTCTAGACCATGAGCTAGAATATTTCAAGCAAGACTATTCCATAAACACTGCTCTACTTGTTGCATGGGTCAAGACGAATCTAACATCTGGAGTTGATAATTACATTACGATGTACTATGGGTCTCCTATAGTTGATAATTTGGAGAACCCGGTTGGAGTATGGTCTAATGACTTCGAGGCAGTCTGGCATCTAGGTGAATCCGTGAGTTCTGGGTCTATTCATTATGATTCAACAGGAAACAACTATGATGGTACTCGGGGTGGAAACGAAGAAGTGTTTGCCAGAGCTGGTTATGGTCAGACTTTCGACGGGATTGGTGACTACATCTCATTTGATGAAACACTCACTCCTGAGAATGATGTTCTGATAACTGGTTGGTTTAGAATTCCTAGTACTCATTCTGCTTCATCGCTAAATACACGAGTCATAATGGAGAAGTATATCGATATTGACTATGATATGGTAATAGCATTAGTTGGCCAAGATTATGCGCAAGGCACAGTGCCAAATGGCACACTTGTATTCAAGGTTGAGAGTTCACAAAACGCTCCTATGTACAAATGGACTCAGACTACAAACTGGGTTGCGAATCAATGGTATTTCATTGCTTGTTATGCGGATGAAGATGATCCCTCAAACAACAAAATCTGGGTTAATATGAATTGGAATACAGATGCAGGCCAAGTAGGTAGCGCTACTCAGGCGAATATGTCATACATCGAGGAATGGCGACTTGGTGGTGGGGACTATGAAACGAGTTACGAAGGGTCTGGATATTTTGCTGGACAACTCGATGAGTTCAGAGTATCCAACTCGTTGAGGTCTGATGGTTGGCTCAGGAATGAGGTTCGAAACCAACTCAACACTGGTACTTTCTTAAGTCC
>JAGXOC010000020.1:14658-28971 GCA_019894665.1 Candidatus Thorarchaeota archaeon | reverse complement strand
GCGATATACATCTCTGCAAGTCCTTGATGATCAGCAGGTCTCAAGTATGTTGGTCCCTTCGGAGTGTTGATGGTAACACCACTTTCCAGATAGTTGATCATCAAGTCAGTATCAAGGTCCGCGACCTCATTCGTGACATCTACCAAGAATTGCGCTGTGGCAAATGCACTTGCAGTGAATAGCTCCGGAACTCTATATTGGAGTCCATATTGACCATTTGGCTTAATGTTTCTGGTAACATGTTGAGCCACCATCCAGTCATTAACTGTATTGTCTGGTAGGTCATAACCATATAGACAAAGCCCAGTGGAATTGATGTAGGTAGCTGGAGGTGTCAAACTCGCTTCAATGGTGTTCATGGAAAGGATATCAATACATGCTCCAGCAATTTCCATATTGGCAGCAAGATTCTGTGTTGTCATATCATTGTACAGATATGAGAAGTCAAGAGCCCAAATTATGAACAAATACTCAATGTCGTTTGCTAAATCTAGAGCTTTGAGAGCATCAATATCTGCAGTGAAATCAGTATCAAAAAGACCTGCATACACGGAACCGAGCACCACTCCTCCCTTATCCTCAATCACAGATGTCATTGAAGCAACGCCATCATATCCAAAGGAATAATCAGCGGCAAGAAATGCAAATTTGGTGTGACCGAGTGTGTCCATCGCGTATGTAACGCCTGCATAGGCATCCTGCCAGTTGTTTCTGGCGATACGGAAAATGTACGGATTAAATCCGTCTGCAGTTAGCGAAGAAGCAGCGGCTGGAGTCATGAAAAATATCTTTTCATAACTTTCGGCAATAGGTGCTATTGCTGCGGCAACCGCACTAGAAGTAGCTCCGACGAGGATGTCAATACCATCCGTTTCGATAGCTGTGGTTGCTTGGGTTGCAGCGTATGTCAGGTCGCCCTTGGTATCATAATAGTGAATTTCATAGGGTCGACCTGCTTCGGTCATATTCTCATTATCATATCCCATCATCGTAGTTGCATATATCATTCCCAACTCGAATCCTTGTTTTGTCCAAGGTCCATAAGCTATCAGACCTTGTGTTTCAGGTGTGAAAACTCCAATCTTAATTGGAGTCGTTTGTGCAGCAACAGGTTTGACAAAGAAACAAGGTGCGAATATGGATACTAACAATAGCAACGATAGAGATAGAGATACTATTCTCATTTTTTTCATCTTCTATCCTCCAATAACAGTCCCTCTTTTGTGAGAATACTGTCAGAGTTAGAACATAGAAAGCTCTATGTCTAACCCTTGAGGGTGGGTTAGGAGCTATATATCTCTTGGCAAATTAAGTGAGAATCGAAAAACTGCCTTCTCTAAAGAGTGCATTATTGGGATTGTTTGCGCAAGAATCCTAGAACTACGCTGTTGAACTCTTCAGGTTTATCAAACATAATGGCATGTCCCGAGTCATGAATAATGACCATTTCAGAATTGGGCACACTATCGTGAATCAACCTCGAATACGGATAGGCTGGTTTCAGAATGTCTTTCTCACCAGCAATCACACAAGTAGGTGTTTTGATCAATGGTAGATGGTCTGAGATATCTAACATAAGAAAAGCATCTATCAATCTTACAAGAGGTGGAAAATCTAATTCTACGTATCGTGCTTTTGCTTGTTCCAGAACAGCAGTTTGCTCTCGAAGGAAAGTCTCGCTAAAATTCAAAGGCAATGTTGCGTAATAGAACATCTCAGGATCCTCAAGAGCACAGGCATACCTCCATAATTGGACCATCTTATAGAGCAAGGGTCCAACAAACGAAACAGCACTACAAACCACCAGGCTCTTCAGCATATCTGGATATTTCAGCGCGAAGACCAAACCTAGTTCACCTCCATAGCTGATTCCGACATGATGAACTTTGGAAATTCCAAGGTTTTCGAGAAGAGCTTTTTGATCATCCGCATGAATCTCGAAGGAATAGGGCTCATCTGGTTTGTCGCTCTGTCCCTGCCCACGCATATCGTATAAAATAACTTGATACTCTTTGGAAAACATAGGAAGCTGATTAACCCACCCTGATGTATTTTGAAAGACACCATTACCAAAGATTACTGGTTCACCTTCACCATGGATTTCATAATAGATGTTTATTCCATTTACTTTGCTGACTGGCATTACGATTTCTCCTATTGTCCAAAGTCCTTTCTTAATTCTCGCTTCAGGATTTTCCCAGCTCCGGAGATGTACGGAGTGAAACTGTCAGCGAACCGCACTGATTTGGGAATTTTGAACTTCGCTAACTTCCCTGTGCAAAAGTCGATTATTTCTTCCTCCGATGTCTTTTGTCCTGATTTCAGCACTATAATGGCGCGTCCTACCTCTCCCCATTTGGAATCAGGTACTCCAATCACCTGAACTTGGGAAATCTTTGGATGCTCTTCCAAGACTTTCTCTATTTCTCGAGGATAGACATTCTCACCTCCAGAGATGAACATGTCCTTCACTCGATCAACTACATAGTAGTATCCTTCATCATCAAAATACACCATATCTCCTGTCTTGAACCAACCACCTTCATCGAGAAGTGTCTTGTTCAATTCAGGGCGATTCCAATATCCGATGGTCACTGTAGGTCCTCTAAACAAGAGTTCACCTACCTCATTTACACTGCAATCCTTTCCCGTTTCAGGATTAACCACCTTGGCGTCGATGAAGAAGTTAGGAGTACCTATACTACCAATCTTGCGCTCTGCATCCCAAGGGTCAAGAGCAAAACACCCGGGACCAACCTCGGTCATTCCAAAACCCTGTTTGAATTTCACATCATGAACCTCTTGGTATGCTTTGATTATATCCAAAGGCAGAGGTTCACCTCCTGATGTCAAGAAACGGACATTGGTGAAGTCGATTGATCTGAAATCAGCATGATTCATCAGCATTCGATATTGCGTGGGAACAGCAAAGAAGAAGTTGGGATTTTCCTTATTGATCACTCCAACCAGAGTATCAAGGTCCCATCCTTTCATCTGAATTACTTTTCCTCCCAAGATCCAGAGAGGAATTGCATATACATACAATCCACCGACATGAAAGAGTGGTAGATGATTTATGTAGACATCACCTGGAAGGATGTCCCTTACTGTACTAAGAGTGTTGAATGCAACCTGTCTATAGGTTATCATCGCACCTTTGGGCAGCCCTGTCGTCCCACCTGTATACACGATACCCATAGGATCTTCATAGGAGAGTTCCACTGGGTGAGGTGGACTGGTTGCTGCTTTGCTCATTATGTCCTCATAAGCAAGGGAACCTTTCACTCCTGCTCCTTTAGAATCTAGAGAAACCCAGTGGTCAACAGTGACTTCTTGCTTCAGCTCTGATGCGACATCAATCATGTGAGAATCATACAACAAGACAGAGGGAGAGAGGTCATCGATTAGACCTGATAACTCCCGAGCGACCAAACGCCAATTGAGCGGACTGAAGATACCTCCACACTTTTGACATCCGAAGAATGCCTCCCAATACTCCAAGCTATTGTGAGCGAGAATGCATAAGCGATCCCCTTTTTGAAACTCAACCATTTCTTGGAGAAAGTTCGCCACCTTATTCGCTCGTCTATTGAACGCTCTATATGAATATCTCTTCCCGGTCTCCACATCAACTAGAGCTTCAGCCTCAGGAGAGAAGATGTCCCGCTTGGAAAGATAATCAAACTGATTGACCATTTGTATCCCTTCGATAGTGTAATCACTTATTGTGTAATCAGTCACAACCGAGATAAAAATCCCTTACCACCATTTTAGAACAGCGGCAGCCATGTTGAAACCGCCTCCAGATGAACAGAGAGCAATGTTCTCACCGTTCCCTTGTCCGGGTGGTGGGAGTTTTCCTTGATCTACGGCATCGTACATAGCCAACGCAATACAGGCAGAACCAGTGTATCCCCATCGATCCATGACAGTGTGGGTCTTATCCATTGGCATATCTAGTTCATTCATGACTGCTTCAATAGTCCGTAAGTTTACCTGAGTGAAAAAGATCCAGTCGATATCCTCCATGGACAGGTTAGCTTTTGATACACAGTCTCTCGTCATTGTAGGCCAGTGTTCAAGGTTTGTGTCTGCAGGAAACCTCTTACGAAACGATAGATGATGTCTATGGTTCTGGATTGCTTCGACTGTTGGAGGTTCAGCTGTTCCTCCTACGAAAATGCCCAGATGATCGTGAAAGGTGCCATCTGCAATTAGTTTCGAAGCGATGAATCCTTCTTTTTCCTCATTGGCTTGTAAGACCATTGCACCTGCAGCATCAGCAAACAGAGTACAGGTGTAGTGATCGGTCCAATCAACAAACTTGGTCATTCCATATGCTCCAATTACCAAGACCGATTTAATGTCAGAATCTGTTTGAATGTAACGTGAGGCTATGTCTAAAGAAGAAACCAAACCCGCACAAGCACAATTGACGTCAAACGTACCTGCGTTCCTTGCACCGAGTTTGTGTTGAACCACTACTGATGTTGCTGGAGATAGATAGTCAGGGGTGTCTGTACTCACAATTATTAGGTCTAGTTCGTCAGCTTCCAATCCTGCATTATCTAATGCTTCACGACCAGCATGGAAGGAAAGGTCAGATGTCACCTCATCTTCAGCCATGATATGTCGTTGTTTGATGCCCACATTCTTTACTAACCAATCGGCAGTCCCAGGGCGGTTAAGCATCTTTTCAATATCTTCATTTGTCAACATCTTTTCGGGAACATACATTCCCAAACCTGTGATTACAGCTGAACGTACCATCTACAACAACCTCTGAGTTTGTTTATCAAACCCCAGATCATCTCTTCTCCATTTCATCGATGAATTTCATAACCTCATTATTGAACTCTTCATATTTCTCAACGATGACGAAATGTGATGCATTCTCTATGATCTTCAATGTCGCATTGGGTATCCTTTCAGCTAACAGTTCTCCATTCTTAGTCGGAACGGCACGATCATTATCTCCATGTAAGATGAGTGTGGTTGAGGTGATTTTCTTCAGTTCCGATTCAGAGTCAAACGCACTTGTTGCGGTGCTTTGATGCACCTGGGCAAATACTGGTGTGGGATGTTTTTCAGCCCACGCGTCTATTTGCTCCATGATCGCCTTGTTTTCCTTGAGAAATTGCAAACTGAAAGTAGCCTGTAGACGCATCTCCCTGGCTTGCTCTTTTGATATTGTTTCAGTAGGTAGAGCAATTAGCTTGGCCATTGTTCTATCATCCATAGGAATGTAATTCGATCCTCCAAAATGACTTGAAACAATAATCAAACTTCGGACCTTTTCAGGATACGAGATGGCAATTTGTTGTGCTACTAATCCACCCATTGAGATCCCTAGGATGTGCGCATTTTCAATATCCAATGCATCCATCAGACCAACTGTATCAGCCGCTAACATCTCTATGGTATATGGATAGTCGGGTTTGGAACTTTTTCCTGCCCCCCTATTGTCAAAGACAATACATCTGTATCTTTCTCTGAATGTGGGTATCTGTCGGAACCATATCCAGCGATAACTAGCCCATCCTCCTATCAACACAAGGGGTGGAGCCTCAGGGGGTCCATGAATCTCATAGTAGAGGTCTATGTCATCTATAGTTGCATATGGTAACTCAATCGCCTCCTTTGGTAGAACGCCTTCTTATTCTTGATGCAATCTCCATTCTATAGAGAATCATAAGGAAGAGACCTAATGCCCCCAGAAATCCAAATATCCCGTAGGATATAAGGAGAAATCTAGGATCTTCAGTCAACAATAGGAGTATGCCTAATGTTCCTAGTGATCCAAATAACACATCGTCAACATACTTTAGTCCAAACTCAAATCGACCTATTTTTCGTCGTCGTAAGCGTCGCTTCTTGATGAACCCTCTTATTCTTGATGCAATCTCCCGTCTAAAGAGGAGCATAAGTAAGAGACCTAATGCTCCCAGAAATCCAAATATCCCGTAGGATATAGGGAGAAACCTAGGATCTTCTGACAGCAACAGAACTAGACCCATAGTGCCCAGTAATCCAAAAATCCAATAATCTGCATCCTTCAGTCCAAACTCAAATCGACCTATTTTTCGTCGTCGTAAGCGTCGCTTCTTGATGAACCCTCTTATTCTTGATGCAATCTCCCGTCTAAAGAGGAGCATAAGTAAGAGACCTAATGCTCCCAGAAATCCAAATATCCCGTAGGATATAGGGAGAAACCTAGGATCTTCTGACAGCAACAGAACTAGACCCATAGTGCCCAGTAATCCAAAAATCCAATAATCTGCATCCTTCAGTCCAAACTCAAATTGACGTACTTTCATTTGTCGGAAGCTACCTTTCAGAGAATCAACCCTACGACCAATAGAACCTACGATTCCAAGAGGCATGAATAGGACAATACCGATGTACAACACCCCTAATACGATCAACCACAAACGTCCAGGTAAGCCGAATCCCTCTATGAGGTCTACAAGATTTAGCTCAGAGTACACCACAACTCCAGTTCCAAGTAATGGTCCGAGCAGTGTAGCAATTCCTCCGATAATTGTATACAGCATTGCATTGATTGTAACTTCGACTCCTAATACCGTGTCTGGAACGATAATTCTAATGAATGGTGCATACAACGCTCCTGCAAGGCTTGCAATTGCCCCACTAATAACAAGCACAACTATTTTGGCACGATAACTGTTGTAGCCTAAAGCCTCTGCCCGTTCTTCATTTTGAGCAACAGCAGTAATCATTCTCCCAAATGGAGATGCAATTAATCGTCTTACGAATGCATAGATTATCACAAGACAAGTCAATACTAGATAGAACTGCACTGGAATAGTGAAGTAATATAATGAAGAGTCTTCAATCCATAGTAATACCATGTCAGCAATGTTTGTAGCAAAACTGAGATACAACCCAACTAGGACTACTATCATGATAATGAAAGGTAATACGTATGCAGTCAGTTTGTTGATTGACTTTACTTCCCCTGTTAATGTTTGATTCTCTCGAAGCGGGTCACTAAATGATTTGCTCCGCTCAAACCGGTTGAGAAGGATCATTACAAGAAAGGCAATGAACACTAACACAGGACCTAAGATGTTTGTTCCAAAAATCAATAGGACTCCTGTAAAGGCCACCATAACCGGAGTTAGAAGGATTAGACCAGCGTAGTCTGTCCGTTTCTTTATGTATAGGATGACCGTTCCAAAAAATGCGGCAAGGAATACAAAAGCAATTGCTACAAATAGTAAATAGAAAGGACCAGTCCTAATGATATCAGGAGTTGGAACCTGCAGTCCTGTTTCTCCCCCAGAAATATCAGGGTTTTGACGAAAGAAATTGAAGATGAACATCGATATGGCTAAGGCAATAAATGCAAACGCTGTGCCTCTCATACGGCTCGTTGTCAGCCCCATTATGAGCCCGAGACCACCACCAACTAGCATTGCAAAAACTAGCGTAAGGGGATATGGAATCGTAGCTATGAGATTAAAGGGCGGGGGGAGAAGACCTGCGTCTAAAGTATATGCCATGAAATAGGCTCCCACCCCAAAGAGTGCAACATGTCCGAAATTCAGAAGTGATGCACGACCTAGTTGTAGATCAAAAGACATTGCAAGAAGACCAAAAATCATTATCTGAGTAATGATGAAGAGTAGGGTTCGAACGGGGGAAAAACTTGAAGTTGTACCCAATGGAATTAGATACAAAAACGCAACAACAGCTATTACTGTCCTATTCTTCGATAGTATAGAGGGTATCCCGCGGACACTTCTTTTCAGGTTCCCTTCGTTATTGCTTTCATTATTCATGACCCGTCAGTCCTCCTGGTTTAACTATGAGAATGATCACCATAATGATGAATACAATGATGTTCTCAAGAAATGGAATGAAATATGATGAAAATTGAATTGACAGACCGACTATAAGTGCACCAAAGAAAGTTCCTTCAAAGCGACCATAATGAGCGCCTCCAACCACAACTATGACAAACGCGTATATGAGGTATGTAAGACCATGACCCGAGCTTGCACCAATCATAGGGACAAGGACAGCACCTGATAGTCCTGCAAGACCGGCACCCAACATGAAGACAATTGTAAACAATTTTCTGATATCAGTGCCTAATGCTTCAACCATCTCTTTATCTTCTATTCCTGCTTGAATCTGGAGTCCGATACGTGTCTTTCTGAATCCTAGAAACATCAATCCACCAACTGCAAATCCTAGAAAGATCAGAAAAATATTGTAGGTCTCAAATATTATGTCACCAAAAACAAGAACACCACCCATGAAGAACGTGTCTAATTGTGAACTAGAACCGGGAATAATGAAATACGAAAACTGTGGAGGTCCCCAGATAATCTCAGCGGCCTGAGTGATAATAAACATAAAACCAACTGTCAATAATATCTGAGCGATAGAATTACCATATAGTCGTCGAATTGTGAAGAACTCTATTCCTCCACCAATAAGAGCCATTATTGCTGTGGCTCCAAGGGCACTGACGATAAACGCAAAGACTGACATAACATAATGATTAGCTCCGAAGAGAAGAAGGAACGGTAGGTTCGGATCTAGGAATAGTGCCTCGGTTCCAAGATAGATTACAAAACCCATGAAACCTCCCAACATAAAGAACGCACCATGCGCGAAATTGATTACGTCACATAGACCAAAGATCAAAAAGAAGCCAGAGACCATCAAGAAGAGCAACATGCTGAGTGCAAGACCATTAACAAATGATTTGCTAGCCTTTACAATGACTCCCTCCAATGTATAAACGTCTATAGCTACAACAATCAATATAGCTCCTATCACTATGAGACAGATTGCCGATACAAGTCTATTATTGACTATCGCAGCTACTACCAATAGAGCTGCTGCCACTATGAGAAGGATTGCTAAATCAAGTCTATTATTGACTATCCCAACTACAACCAAAATAGCTGCTATCACTATGAGAACAATTGTCCATACAAGTATCTTAATGACTTGCGGGTGATTCTCCATATAGTCATGAGAAGAGAATCTCTCTGTTTGCATTGTCATTAGATGCTTACCCCCAAATATTGTGCAACAAGTTCTTTGTCAGCTATTAACTCAGCTATGTTATCGCCTTCATGAACGATTTTTCCATTATCGAAAATGTAGAAGTTATCACCCAGCTTTGACACTGTCCGAAAGTTTTGTTCGACCAATAAGATAGTCGCAAATTCCTTTAATCTGTCAAGGGCGTTGATAAGGTTCTTAGCCAAAAGTGGGCTCAAGCCCTCAGTAGGTTCGTCTATGAGCAACAGATCATTTTCATTCATCAAAGCACGAGCAACAGCGAGCATTTGCTGTTGACCACCTGATAGAGTTCCTGCCCGCTGTTTCATGAACCCTTTCATGTCAGGAAACAAATCGAAGACCAACTCCAATCGTTCTTCCATTACATCCTTGGAGGTCCCCTTTCTTCGAGATATGATTAGATTCTGTTCAACTGTCAGTGTTCCGAATATCCTTCTGGTATCAGGGACATATCCTATACCTTTGTTGACTATCTTATGGGTAGGTAGATTTGATATCTCCTCACCCTTGAAGACAATCTTTCCTTCTGACGGCGGATATATTCCGAGTATTGATTTCATTGTAGTAGTTTTTCCAGCGCCGTTCCGACCTAGTAAAAGAGTGACCTCTCCTTTAGGTACTACTAGTGAGACTCCTTGCAGGATGTAGAAGGAACCGATGTACACGTGAGCATCATGAATTTCAAGCAAGTTCTTCATCTGTACCACCTAGATAAGCTGTCAATACTTCTTCATTCTCTCGGATCTCTTTTGGAGGACCTTTGGCGATCATTCTTCCTTCAGATAGAACAAAAATCTCCTCGCTGAGGTTCATAACAATGTCCATCTTGTGTTCAACAACAAGCAATGTTAGTTGATCACCATATGATTTTTTGACCCGCAAAATAGCATCAATGACTTCTGGTATCTCTTCAATAGCCATTCCAGCAGCGGGTTCATCAAGTAAGAGAAGTCGCGGCTCGGAAGCGAGAGCCATTGCAATCTCTAGTTTTCTTTGTTCAGCGTGTGGAATCAAAGCAGCAGGGATAAAGAGTTTCGTAGGATCCAGACCCACAATTGAAGCAATATCCAAGACTTTCTCATGGAATTCATCATATGAGCCTGCTTTCTTTAGCATTCCAAGAAAGTTCACTCTTGCACCACTACAGCCCTGAGCTGCCAATCGAATATTCTCGAATGTTGTCTGATATGGAAAAATGTTTGTTATCTGATAGGACCGTGAGATACCTAGTCGTGTGCGTTGATGCATTGAAGAGCGAGTTATATTTCGACCTTCGAAGAATATCTTACCTGATGAAGGGGGGAAGACTCCTGTAATCAGATTAAAGAAAGTCGTTTTTCCTGAACCATTCGGACCGATGATTGCTTTAATCGAACCTTTCTCTACATCAAGACTTACGCCATTAACAGCCTGCAGCCCACCAAAATTCTTGGTTAATCCATTTGTACTAAGGATGAACTCATTCGATAAGGACAATTCAACTACCTCCCAAAGTGACCAGAGATTTCTAGAATTGGTTATCAGCAGTAGCCGTGATGCCCGTCAATAATATATCTTGTGATTAGTTTGGAAAAATCTTACAGGAGGCCGTGTTTAATAGCAACCTAGCATTCAGTAAGACTAATACTCTGTAATGCTTGTATTCTGAATCGATAGGTGATTGTGTAGTGAATCGGGATGATTGGTCTTGGATTGGAGATTGGACCGGAAGACGAGCGCTACTGACTCCAAAACAGGAAGCGATAGTTGACAATATCCAAGGTAAGAGATACACATTCGAAGATATGGATAAACGAGCGAATCAAGTTGCAAGATTACTACTCGATTCAGGAGTACAGAAAGGAGATCGAGTGGGAGTCTACTCTAAGAATAGGTTCGATTTTCTCGACATTCTCTTTGCTTGCGGAAAGATTGGAGCTATTCTGACTCCGTTCAATATTCGGCTTACCACACTCGAGACTGAATACCTATTGAAAAAGACAAATCCCTCGATGGTATTCTATGACCCCAATTTAGAAACCCAATTCAATGAGGTTCGTCCATTTCTTGAAAAGCAGCAAGTAGTAGTCATGGGAGAAAAGTCACTGAATTCGGACCCCAATCTCTATTCACTCATGACCAAGAGATCCTCTGGTGCAGTAGAAAGACCCGCAATCACAATGGATGACCCGTACCTGATCGTCTTCACGGGAGGAACTACGGGCCGACCCAAAGGTGCTGTTCTGTCCCACAGATTGGTATTCTGGAACTCGGTTAATACGATTGTTTCATGGGGGCTTAGACCAGATGATATTCAACCACTACTCTTTCCACTTTTTCATACAGGGGGAATGAATGTACTTCTCATTCCATTCTTTCATCTTGGAGCATTAAGTATCATCATGGGTGATTTTGATTCTGAAGAAACACTCAGAGTAATTGAACGGGAGAGATGCTCAATCGTTGTTGGAGTCCCTACTATATTTAACATGTTATCTCAATCATCAAATTTCAAGAAGACAAACTTTGAACATGTACGAGTGTTCATCAGTGGCGGTGCTCCGTGTCCTGTTGCGATAATGGAAAAATATTGGGAACGTGGTAAGATTCTGAAGATGGGGTATGGACTCACTGAAGTGGGACCAAATAATTTCTATTTACCTGATAATGCTGTAAAAGAAAGACCAACATCTGTAGGTTTTCCTGCATTCCACTGTGACATGAAGATAGTTGATGATGCCAATAATACGATAGGAAATGGAGAGGTAGGAGAGTTATTGCTCAGAGGTCCAAACGCATTTAGTGGATATTGGGAAGAACCTGAAGAAACGGCGAAGGTGATGGAATCGGATGGATGGGTTCACACTGGGGATTTAGTAATGCAAGATACAGATGGGTTCTACTATATTGTTGGTCGCAAGAAGGAAATGTTCATCTCAGGAGGAGAGAATGTCTTTCCTACTGAAATTGAAGAGGTTCTATACAATCACCCCAAGATTTCAGAATCTGCTGTTATAGGAGTTCCTGACGAAAAATGGGGTGAAGTAGGTAAGGCATTCATTGTATTGAGAAGTGGTGAGTCATTGACAGAGGATGAAATCCGAAAATATTTTGATGGAAAGCTGGGACGCTTCAAAATACCCAAATACTATGAATTTCGTGACGACCTACCTAAGAGTGCTGCAGGTAAGATTTTGAAAAAGGATTTGGAGGACAAATCATGAAACCTATTGGCATTGAATCGATTGGGACCTATATTCCTTCGGAGAGACATACAGCTGAGTATATCTCCAAGCAGTCTGGAACTCCTGTGGATATCATCAAGACAAAGATAGGATTGTTGAGTAAATCAGTACCCGGTCCAGATGACCACACTGTTGCGATGGGGGTCAAGGCAGCAAAGATTGCTATCGAACGTGCAGGTATTGATCCTGCAAAGGACATTGACTTGGTGATATGGGCTGGAGAAGTGTATGCTGAACACCCCATGCAGACCTATGCGATAAAGTTTCAGAATGAGGTGGGTGCAACAAAGGCGTGGGCCTTCGATGTCAACCAGCGGTGTGGCACTATCGTTGTATCGATGATTCTTGCCAAGTCACTGATGCAGACTCACGGATACAGGCGAGTCTTGATTGGCAGCGGATACAGAAACAGCGACCTTATCGATTATTCCAACGTTCGGACTCGTTTCATGCACGACCTAGCAGCAAGTGGCGTGGCAATGATTCTCCGAAATGACTATCCACATAACGTAGTTCTTGAAGGTAGCGTCATCTCTGATGGTCAGTTTTCAGAGGATGTGTATGTTCCTGCAGGAGGTACAGTGATGCCAACCACCTGTGAAACCATTAACCAAAGGTTACACTATCTAGATGTAACAGATCCAGCAGGTCTGAAGGACCGACTTGACAGACTCTCGATGAGTAACTTCCTGAAGGTTGTTGATGAGTCACTTGAGAAGAGTGGATACTCAAGAGAGGATATCGACTATCTTGGTCTCATCAGGATGAAGAGAAGTGCATTCGAGTTCGTGGCCAAAGAGTGTGGTGTTGACCCATATGAGCAATCCACATATTTCAATGAGTGGGGGCATATGGGGCAAAATGACTCGATTGTGTCACTTGAAGAGGGTATCAAGAGTGGTAAGATCAAAGACGGAGATGTTGTAGTCCTGACTGCGGCTGGAATTGGATGGTCATGGAATGCCATGACAATAGATTGGGGACCAATCAAGAAGGAGAAGAAATAGAATGAAAGTAACGAAATATTCAGATCTGTCAATAGGACAATCAGCTGAAGTGACTCATACAGTAACAGAGGAAGACATCAAGACATTTGGTGACTTGAGTGGTGACTACAATCCATTACACTTTGATGAGGAATGGGCGAAAACCACTATGTTCAAGGGGAGGATTGCTCACGGGTTGCTCACAGCAGCTTACATCAGTACGGCAATTGGAATGAAACTTCCGGGTCCAGGAACCATCTATATGGGACAATCAATGAAGTTCCTTGGTCCTGCAAGAATAGGTGACACGATTACAGCTCGAGTTGAAATCATCGATTTGAATGACGAGAATGAACGCATCACTTTGAAGACAATGTGTACGAACCAGGATGGGAAACTGATTCTTGATGGAGAGGCAATGATCAAGGTCATGGTTCTTTAGCTAGAAAACGTACCACCTCTCATTGAATTCATTTACTTGAGTGAGTAGTGTAATAAACAACTAAACCCCACGTTTTAAATCGAGATTGGTTACTGCCTGCACCTGTAGAGACCACAGTATGGTCGAGTAAGGAGAGAACTAGAGTTGAAATTCTTCATTGATACTGCAAACGTTGATGCTATTCGAAAAGCCCATGAGAGAGGAATGGTCGATGGTGTGACAACAAATCCATCACTCGTCGCCAAGGAGGGTCGTGACTTCAGAACAGTTATTGACGAGATTGCTTCGTTTGTCAAAGGACCAATCAGTCTTGAGGTCGTGAGTGAAGATGCTGAAGGAATGCTAAAAGAAGCCCGTGAGCTCAACAGCTGGATTGACAATGCTGCAATCAAGATTCCCATGACTTGGGAAGGTCTCAAGGCGGTCAAAGTCTGTACAGACGAAGGCATCCAGACCAATGTCACCCTAGTCTTCAGCGCCAATCAGGCAATCCTTGCAGCAAAAGCAGGTGCTACATTCGTCTCACCGTTCATTGGTAGACTAGATGACATCGGTCAGATTGGCATGGAGATAATTGAGGGAATCGCTCAAATCT
>JAGXOC010000020.1:0-14562 GCA_019894665.1 Candidatus Thorarchaeota archaeon | reverse complement strand
TCTACGCAAACTACGGGCTTGAAACAGAGATTATTGTTGCCAGTATTCGACACCCAATCCATGTCTACGAGGCAGCACTTATTGGAGCAGACATCGCGACCATCCCACCTGCAGTTCTTGATAAGATGGTGAATCATCCTCTCACAGATATTGGTATCAAGAAATTCTTGGATGATTGGAAGAAAGTTCCGAAAAAATAGTATAAAAAAAAGCGGGAAAGAGGGGCCTCAAAAGAGCCCCTCTTCTTGTTCTACTTGCGTCTCTTAGCCATCACACCGAGGACGACAACCACAAGCCCAATACCTCCTAGCATGATCAACATCTCTGTCGATAGCTCAAACGGATCAATAGGTCCGGTTGGTCGTGGAGAAGTGGTGGGCAATGTCGGTGAAGTCACTGAGCCTAGGCCAACGATGTACGCCTTTACCTCAGACTCATAGGAGCCAGAGTCAGTATTCACAACGACCTTGTACCATATCTGAGTGTCTTCAGGATAGGCAGGAATCTCACCAATCCAATGGTTGGGTGAGTCAGACCACATGCCTGAGATACCATCAAAGTTGTAGCCATCAGTACTGTACTGAAGGTCAACGTTCCAGACCTCATATTCAGTCATGATATCTACACCAACAGTAACAGCATCAGTTGACGATGGTACTGAAGGATTGATACCCAAAGAGGAGAACGAAACATCGCCGCCAGGATTACCAGAGTTGCTGATGTAACCAACAAATATTGGGTCCTGATAAACGAAATAACCATCCCACTGTGGGAATCCGATAGACACGTAGTATTGTGTAGATGTGAAAGCCCAGGAAGTAGCTGATTGACCACTCTCAGACTGGTATGCACTTGTGAAGGTGCTGGCCGGAGTCGTCTGGCTAGACACATCGTACGCATCTGAATCATCTCCATGACGCATCCAGAATGCTATTCCGCAGTAAAACGCGGTGGCGCATCAGACAAACCTGATATTAGCAGTCGGCGGCGTCAATGAATATGGTCTATCTAACGATAATATGGTCATTCTATGTATATGAGGATATGTTGGATAAATAATTGGAAAAACTGCGTTCTGCGATACCCACCATGACAAGAAAGATATGTCAATTTAATTCTACAAGAGAGAGTGTGAGTAATGAAGGTAGAAGCTGACCTTGTTGTCTTCAACGGGAACATCATCACAATGGACCCACAAAAACCAACTGCGACTGCTCTTGCTGTAAAGAGCTACAAAGTTCTGGCTGTGGGTGAAGAGGATGAAGTGTTAGAGCTTGTCCCTAATGCAAAGAGGGTCATTGATCTTGGAGGGAAGACAGTCATCCCCGGTTTCATTGACGCACATACTCACCTGACAAGTGCCGGTGTCAAAGCAGCACATGTGCAGCTTGGCAAAGTTGAGTCTGTTGAAGAAGCTGTTCAATTCCTTAGAGTTGCGGCATCTAAATACCCCAAAGGCGAATGGATACTCGGGTACGATTGGGATGAGAGCGAGTGGACCAAGAAGAGGTTCATTCAGTCTAAGGATCTAGACCCGATCAGTAAGGACCACCCGATAATGGCCACACGTATTTGTGGACATCTCGCATCTGTGAATAGTCTTGGTCTGAAAAAACTCGGAATCTCTCTCGACCAAGAGGGAGTTCAGAAAGATAAACTAGGAAGACCAACTGGTGTTTTGAAGGACATTGAAGAGGTTTGGCAAAAAGTCAGACCAACTGCTGAACAAATTGTGGAAGGTGTGAAAGTTGGTAATAAGATTGCTAACGAGAAGGGTATCACTACAGTTGTTGATAATGCATCCAGCGGTACCTTGGGACATATCCGAGAGATTGAAACAAGACATGAACAAACAACTCGAATGATTGTGAATATCCCAGTCGAACAGATGGACCACATGATCAGCTTGGGTCTTACTTCAGGAATGGGCAGTCCATTGGTAAGAATTGGAGGGGTGAAAATATTCACGGATGGTTCAATCGGTGCAAAGACTGCATATGTTGCAAATGGATATCGTGATGACCCAAAAAACAAGGGCATGCTGCTCTTCCCCCAGAAAGAGTATGAAGCAGTATTGAAGAAAGCTGTGGAACACAACATACAGACGGTGACACACGCAATTGGTGATGAAGCAATCGAGATGGTCATCTCCACATTTGAGAATCTTCCAGACAAGAGCATCCTGAGAGAACAACGACACAGAATTGAACATGCAGAGATGATAAACGAGTATCAAATTCGTCGAGCTGTGAGCCTTGGTCTCATTCTATCAATGCAACCTAATTTCGTGGGTCGATGGCAACAGCCCGGAGGACTCTATGACGACAGATTCGAGGAAGAACGAGTCCGAGGAATGAATATGTTCCGAGTTGCTCTTGATAACGGAGCTCGACTCTGTTTTGGTTCAGATGGTATGCCATACAGCCCGCTTTATGGAATCTGGTCTGCTACAACACATTACAATGATCGAGTTAGACTCACAGTCGAAGAGGCACTTCGTTGTTATACGATGGAGAGTGCATACTCAGTATTCCAAGAGAACACCCTAGGAAGCATAACTGTTGGGAAGAGAGCAGACTTTGTTGTGCTCTCTGATAATATCCTGGAAGTTCCTGCGGATAAGATTATAGAAATTGATGTTGAGATGACCATTGTTGGTGGAATTGTGGAGTACTCAGCGTCGCGTTTGTGAGGTGTTGTAGTGGGCAAAATCAAACTCCTGAGCGAGGATCTTATCTCACTCATATCTGCGGGAGAGGTTATCGAGAACCCTTCATCAATTGTCAAAGAACTCATCGAGAACTCGCTTGATGCAGGAACAGATATGATAGACATCTCCATCCAAGCCGGCGGTATTGACAGAATTGTGGTTTCCGATAATGGCTCAGGGATATCGGGTGAAGACTGTGAGGTCTGTCTTCAAAGGCACTCGACAAGTAAAGTTTCAACGAAGGAGGACATCGATGCTATCTCCACCTATGGGTTCAGAGGAGAAGCCCTTGCAAGTATTGCAACAGTAGCTGATGTCAGGATAACAACTCAGACGCAAGAAGAGGAGGTTGGAACCCTCATCGTGTCAAGGGTCGGAGAAGACCCCAAAATATCCGATTCTTCGAGACCAATCGGTACAACCGTTGAAGTCAACGACCTGTTCAAGAAAATACCAGTAAGAAGAAAACACCTAGGAAGTTCCAAAGCTGAGGGACAACGAATTCTCGAAGTCGTCATGAAACATGCAGTCATCAGAACAGATGTTGGCTTCAGACTAATCAAAGATGAAGAAGTAGTAATTGATTGTCCTCCAATGCAGAGTTCCATCGACAGGATCGCATATCTCTGGGGGAGCGATATTGCGAAAGGATTAGTGGAGATCTATTATTTCGAGGAGGGTGTGTGGGTGCAGGGTTTTGCAGCAATGCCCCCGGTTTCAAGAGGAAATAGGTCTCGTGAGTATTTTGCAGTTGTTAGGAGACCCATATCTGATGAGCGTCTTAGCCATGCAGTAGAGTCTGCATATTCAACATTTCTCATGAAAGGACAATATCCAATCTGCGCGTTGGATATCGCGATGAACTTAGCAGACGTTGATGTGAATGTTCATCCAACCAAGCGAGAAGTGAGAATTCTTGATCTCGAAAAGGTGAGTTCCATCATCACAAAGGCAGTGAGAGAAGCACTCGGTGTGGATAAGCCACAGGTTGAGAGCCAGTCCTTGGAAACATTTCTTGACGAGGGTGAAACGAGTAGTGTGAAACCAGCAGGGGAAAGAGTAGCGTCAACATCTGGAGATACTCAACGAACTGTTCCGTTGGTGGAACAAACAATCCTTGAGCCACTGACCGATGTTGGCGAAGATGAAGACCCGGTGAATCTACTTGGTGGAGTGTTTAGGATAATTGGTCAAGTCCACCAACTCTACATTCTCCTAGAGGATGAAGAAGGTCTCTTAATCATCGATCAGCATGCAGCTCATGAAAGATTGCTCTATGAAGAGTTACGAAAGGAAGTCAATGAAAACAGAGTGGCAGTCCAGGAATTGTTGCAACCGTTCGTATTGAGTCTAAGTCCCACCGATACTGAACAGATTCTAGAGTTATCAGGAAAATTAGAAGAACTTGGTTTCTCAATTTCAAGTTTTGGTGGTAATGAGGTCTCCATTTCTGCGGTACCAGAGATCTTTGGGAAAGTTACGTCTGAAACTGAACTCATCTCACTTCTTGACAGGATGACCACAATTGGTGTTTCAGAAGCTCATGACTCATTCATGGATGAACTCGTGAAACTGACAGCCTGTCATTCGGCTATGAGAGCAGGACAAACATTGAACGTTGATGAGATTCGGAGTTTGATAGAGGATTTCTCTAGAACTCAAGGGAAGTATACTTGTTGCCACGGTCGACCGTCAATGATTAGAATAAGAAAAGACAATCTTGACAAGGCTGTTGGTCGATTAGGTCATGAAGCAATTCAACGTTTCCAGAAACGACATCAAATAGGATAAAAAAAAAGGAAGATGGGAAGTCCCTCTATTGAAACCTCCCAAAACTGACTATTTCTTCTTCTTTGTAGTCTTCTTCTTAGGTTTCTTTGCTGGAGCTGAACCGCCCCCTCGCCGGCGTGAAGCTAATACTCCAATTACAATGATACCGACAACAGCAGCACCGATGATCAGGAGTGTCATTGGATCAAGGTTGAATGGTAGACCACCACCTGTGGATAGCATGTAGGTAATCTCGTTCTCCCAGAGTTCAACCCGATCCTCATAGGTTGAGTCATCCTCATCAGATCCAAAGTTGTCGATCACAAAGGCATTGAAGAGAGTCTGTCTATCACTGCTAACTACAATGGCAGCCATATCAGCTTGATTGTCCACAGTTATCCCTGCGAGTGCGGTATAACCAGCTCGGACTGTCACTGCATCACCATCATCACCGAAAAGGGGTACAGATGTGTAGTTATTCAATCCATGGTCATTTGGTTCTGAGAAAATAGGATGAGAAGCATCCCAGACATACATTGATGGAGTCCCAAAAAGGGTGGAAGAATATTCCACACCCATCTTTGACCATAGGGGATGTGTTGATTGATCATCCACTGCAAAGTATGTCATGAGTAACCTTCCACCGTCGTCTACGTATGCATAGAGTTCATCTAGTATAGTAAGTTCCTGAATATGATTAACTGCATTGTAGATTAAGAGCTCCCATGACTTAGAGTCTAGGAAGTCATCCAAATACTCACGTGTAGTGAATAATTGATATGAACGTCCAAGATCTCTAAGGGCTCGGCTAGGGGCATCGTACCATCCTAGATAATCTGAGTATAGAAGAATCTCGGCATCGTTGGCAGTTAACCAGTTCAAGACATTGAGTGCGTACCGCACATTGTCGTCTTGAGGTAGTTCGGAGTTGTCAAAGATGTTCATATCCGCAGAGAGGATTGCCCTGCCCTCTCCAAATTCTTGACCAGCTACAACAACATCAGTGCCATCAAACCAGATCGGAGTGGCATTGCCAATCACGCTCAGGTAGTTGCGGTATCCTATGTACAATCCAGTACAACCCTCGAGGGTGAGATGTGTTCCAGGAGTCATTGTTTGATAGTCCAGGATATCTGTTGTTCCGAGGCTCATGTCAAAGTTCTGTAGCAACTGGTTGATGAAAGTGTCACCAGCATACCCACCAGATAGCCCTGTTCGATCACCTAGGGCTAAAAGAGATCCACCACCAGCTATCCAAGCCTCAACAGCGGCACGTTCAGCAGATGTGTAATCCAAATCGGGCCAATTGATGACAAGTACGTCATACTTGGCAAGACGCTCAGCAGTCAAGTTGCCTGAAGCTGAGGGATATAGCTTGTCGAATGTATAGGAGTGATTCACAGCCAGTGTTCGGAACTGTGTAAAGGCATTAACTGGAGTCCAGACAGTTATGAACTCATCATCCCATGAATCAACACCTATCCGGGCACTGTGACTGAGGTCAAAGACGATTCGGCCCTTTGGTTTTGGAATAAGCCATTCAACTGAATCCACGATTATACTCTCGAAATCAGTTGGGATTGATGATCCATCACCAGGCAGTTGTACAATACGTCCTCCATTGTGATTAAGATCTACAGCAAATCCGGTTACAAAAAAGGAACTACCCGGTATACTCAACAGAACGGTTGAGTAATATGAATTCGGTAAGGAATCAAGAACAGATGTTGAGGTTGTTGCCCAAGTTTCAGTTCTCTCAGAAACAGTATCATTGATGTGATGTTCTTTCATAGTCGGGTGACGGGAAGTCACATTTTGAGCATCAGTAGTCAGGTATATCCAGTGGCTACCTCCGGGATCAGTAGTAAGAGAAGAATCGAGAATTCCTCCGTAGAGAAGATAGCTCAGTGCTCCAGTGAAACTCATAAGTCCACCTCCACCCATCCAGAATTCCTTCACAAGATTGGTAATACTTGGTCTAGGAACGTTGTTCACAAGAATGAAAACATCATAATCAGCGGTAATCAGTTCGTGATTAAGAATGTCCTCCTCAGTGAGTGCTTCAACCGAATGGCCGGCATCCTCTAGTATAGTTGTAATCTCAGCAATATTATTTGTGAGATTCACCGCTACTGAAATTGCAGGTGTAGTGAGATTATCCTCGTCATATATTGCGACTCTAGCATTGTGTGGCATTTGTGATAGTAATGCTTGAGATTCTGGTGATGCATCAATGTTTGTGAGAGCATTGCTCCCTCCAAAGACAAACAATGATGGAACCATAAGTAAGCTTGTTAGAAATATTGTTGCAATAAGTATAGGCGTGACGCGTGTCAGTACCTTCACCTCATTTTATAGATTATAAAATGAAAATTATATATTGATATATAAATACACTAGAAAAAGTGTCCACAGTTTACTCTGACAACTTTTGAATAAACTGCTCAATCTCAGGGATTGTAATTTCAGTCAGGTCCTCCAGTCTATCTTTTACTCTCACTATGTGCCCGATAGTCTCTCTCATCAGTTCCAACGCTTCAGGCCGCATACCAAGCTCACCTGCACCTTTGTCAAATGAAGAGGTGACATCATAGAGTCTGCGCAGAGTAGCAAGAACCTCAAAGTATTCTATCTGCTCGACGTCTTGTCCTAAGGTCGTTTCATAGTTTCTGAGAGTAGCATCGCGATTTTCTTGAGTTGAATATGCATAATGCAAAAGGAGTGTCCATGCAAGATCTGAACGGAAATCCGTGATTTTTGATGCGCCCCAGTCGATAACAAATGCCTTGTCATTCTCATCAACAAGAATGTTGAACGGGTGAAAATCACCATGAACGATAGAAGGGGATTTACAAGGAACATCGTCGATTCTCTTCTGCAACCAGCTGATGATTGGATAGAGTTCATGCTTTTGAGAATGTTCAAGATCTTTCTCATATCCTGAAAGAATAGTTTTGATGTAATAATAGGGGTCATCGTTTGGAGAGTATCCAGTTGTACCTTGCATTTTCTTCCAATCCAACCGATGCAGGTTGACAAAAAGGATAGAGAATTCTTTCATCCATTTATCCTCGTTCTCATGCAGCTTATCATCCAAGGTGCCTCCATCAATTCGGTCCATGATCATGAATGGTTGACCAAGATGAGATTTCTCAGTTTCTACAATTTGAACAACAGGAACTGGATATCCCAATTCTAGAAGTCGTTTCATAGTAGTGGCTTCACGTTGTGCTTTAATGGCTGCATTCTTTCCAGGATAGATTCTAGCCACCAGTCTCTGGAGTTCTCTCTCACCATTTTCTGCCCACTCAAGATTGAATGAGAGAATTTCAGTCTCCCATCCAGTGGTTATATTCCGCAGATTATGGATTTGAATATCATCCCGAGTCCAGTAATGTAGTTGCAGATACGTGAGAAGCGTTTGTTCATCCAAAGGTAGTATCTCCTTCATGATACCTTTGACACAAGCCATCTATTTTAATATTATAAGTTCTACTTGAATGTCGATGCATTGTCATTTGGGTAACTTGATTAACAGAAGTCTTACTCGCACGTCAACCAACATTCAGAGAGAGACACTATGGCGAATGACCAAGAGGTACTAGCTGAAATCGAATCCACATCTGGCACAAGGCGTGTTGTCCTTCTGGGTATTCTAACACTTTTTGCGATTACAGCCACAGCCATTCTACATGTAAATCAACCAGAATTCATAAAATATCGATTTATTGGAATAACAGATTTCGAATATTCTCTCTTCGACAGCACCTTGTACCTTTCATATCTTATAGTCGGAATTACTACAGGGGTGTTGTCAGATCGATGGGCGAAACGTCGTCTATTCGTGTTGATTGGTGCATCAGGTTCGATAGTTTTCTATTTGCTGATGCCAACAACATTATCCTATCCACTACTTCTACTCTATAGATTTCTCCAAGGTTCTTTCACTGTCATGGCATGGCAGACATTCATGACTCTTGCAATTGATTTCTCTGAAAGTCACAATCGTGGAAGGAATATGGGCATCTTCGGAGTTTTTTTGGCCTTGGCTATGGGACTAGGACCAGCAATTGGAGGTGTAATAGCCTCAGTGGGTGTATTCGTTCCATACTATACTGCTGCAGGCCTCAATGTAGTGGTCTTTGCAATAGCACTACTCGGTTTGAGAGACCCACTCATGACTAAAGCGAGGCCAACATTAAAGCAGAGTTTTACGATTGCACGAAAAAGTCCAGAGCTAGTTGTTCCCGGGATTTTCAATCTCTTCGATAGACTCCATATTGGTTTCATCTTGACAGCACTCCCATTCTTCCTATCAGAAGTACTAGGGTTAGATGAATCGCTAAGAGGTATGGCACTTGCAATCTTCGCTATGCCTTTCATAATTCTACAATATCCAATGGGTAAACTCTCAGACAAGCATGGCCGATTTCGTCAGCTCGTAATTGGAAGTCTGGGATTTGGAGCAGTCATTTCCATCATTGGATTTGTCGGTATACAAGGATTCAGCTTACTGCTCGTAATGTTGGCTATTCTAGGACTCTTTGCAGGTATTACATCACCACCGGCCATGGCACTAGTAGGAGATATTGTAGGTCAAGAAGATTCAGCAATGGGGATGGGATTTTTTAATTTTCTTGGGAATCTTGGAATCACGATAGGACCGATTATATTTGGAGTGCTTAATCCTATCATTGGTATGTCATATGCTTTCGTTGTCGTGGGTCTTCTTGAGCTGGTTACTCTTGCAATGAACATCATACTTGTTAGGACAGTATTCAGAGATAGGATTACTTAGGTTTCGTGTATATTCGGAAGAAAGAAGTATAGCCAGATTATCACAATCGAAGGATGAATCACAAATGGTTGACTGGCTACTCATTCTAGGTATCGAGATATGCATTATCATTTTCGTTATCTGGATAGCTTGGTCGGGGGTTGTAGGAGCACCATGGGTCCCCACACCCAAGAAGAGAGTAAGATCAATGCTTGAGTTTGCAGAGGTTAGTAGTGATGACATACTTTATGACCTAGGGTCTGGAGATGGTCGCATAGTTGTCATGGCAGGCAAGGAATTTGGTGCCACATCCATTGGTATAGAGCTTGATCCTCTCCGATTGCTGTGGTCGCGGCTCTCAATTCGACGTCACAATCTTCGTAAGAAAGTCCGCGTGATTAGAGCTAACTTCTTCAAGGTGAGTCTTGAGGGCGCGACTGTTGTCACATTATACCAGGGATATGAAATCAACAAGAAAATCAGAGACAAGCTTGCAAGTGAACTAAAGCCAGGATCACGTGTAGTCTCGTATCGTTTCATACTCGATGGCTGGACTCCTACAAAGACAAAGGAAGAGGAGTCAATCTACCTCTACGTTATCTGAGAAATAAAGTCGACCTTCTTTTATAGTGGAGGAGCTAGTACACTGCTAGCTTTACCAAGGTGTTTCCTATGAGTAACTTAAGCGGATTTGATAGAAAGAAACAGTTCCTAATTCTCTGCCTTATTCTGATAGGTTCATCAGCTCTACTGGGTCATGCAGTGCAAAATGATTTTGGTACAATAGACATTGATTACATCAGTATTGTAGATGAAGATGGAATGACCGTGACTGGTAAACTATACCGTCCATTGACAGCGACTGAAGCTAATCCTGCACCTGGAGTGTTATTGCTTCATGGAATGAATAACGACAAAGACACGGAAGGACCTGCTGCACTGGAGCTGGCAAAAAGAGGTATAGTTGCATTGGCTCTTGACCAGACCAGTCACGGAGACTCTGATCGTATCATTGATATCCTAGGATATTTCCTTGGAACTTTTGACTCCACACTAGGAGGCAATGCATCCTATCAGTGGCTAAAATCTCTACCATATGTCGACGAAACTCAGACAGGACTTGTTGGTCACAGTATGGGTGCAGGCACTGCTTCGGCAATTGCTGCAACGAACCCGGACCATCGAGCAATCGTGATTCAAGCAGATGGACCGTATAATCTTACAGCTAATAGTTACATGAACAACTACCTGGCTGTATGGTCCTTCTATGAGGAACTGTTCACGACTCAATCCAGAGCAGATTTTCTGCAAGACAGTCTTGAGATGATAGCATACAATGAGAATCTCACTTCTGCGAATGATGCCGAAGCTGACTTCACATATGGTGATTTCTCAGATGGCTCAGCTCACAGATATGCACAATGTCCGTCCACCCACCCCGGAGCAACCTGGAATTCCAAGGGTGTCAGTGAAACAACCGCATGGATGCTACAGGCACTGATGGGTGTTTCCGCATCTGAATCTGAAACTCTCGCTGCATCACAGACCTATATGATTAGAGAAGGTGCAACCCTATTCGCCCTGATAATGTCCTTTATGTCGCTAATTCCATTAGCAAGCATACTCTTGGAAATTCCATACTTCAATCGGATAGCAAGACCACTGCCACAGAAGATACCAACTAAGGGCAATAAATGGTGGAGTTATGCTATATTGAACTCTGTAATTGGGGGTATCACGTTTCTAATACTGCCGTCTCTTGGAATGATTGGTGGCGCTGTACTTGGTGCTTTTGCTCCAATCTTTCTCTTGGTGACAGGAAATGGTTTGATACTCTGGTTTCTCGTCAATGCTCTGATCGCGGGGCTGTTCTACAGGTTCTGGTTCAGAAAAGCCTCAGTTGGTGAAGAGGGTATCACATATGCAGATCTGGGGCGTTTTGAAACTATAAGGGACCCTGAGAGCAGAGATATAATCTTGCGAACGATTGTCCTCTCAGTTGTTCTATTTGCCTATCTCTACGTCATCGTGGGTGCGTCTCAGATTATCCTCGCAATTGAGTTTAGGTATATGTGGCCGGTTCTGAAAATCCTCACACCGGAGAAGATTATTCAATTCTTGGTCAACATTCTTCCAGTGTTTCCCTTCTTCTTGATTAATGGAGGAGTGTACACATACGGTATGATGAGAATCCCTGAATCTGATTCACCAATAAAGACTCAAATGATTTGGTGGATCAAGATTGTCTTCCTCATGGAATCCACACTTCTCGTGATGATTCTTGCCAACTATCTTCCGATGTTCCTATTTGGAACCGGACCCTTGCTATTGATGGGTCTCTACGGAATTTTCCTCATGGCGTACATACCAATTTTCGCGGGTATTTTCTTCTTGATGACAGCGTTCTATATCAAGACAGGAAGAATATACTTGGGATCAATAGTGGCAACTCTTCTAGTAGTTTGGATAATGACAGGTGGAATGTTGATTTAGGCGTTACAAAGATACCAAATCGGGAAAGGAAGGTCTGGGAATCCTTCCCTACCCCAATCACACCATAGGAGCTCACCTATTTAGACAGAGTTTTGAACAAGGTATAGCAATGTAAGATAGATGATAGTCAATAAAACCCAAGCCAAGAGCATCATTACGAAGAGCAATATTCCAGGGATTGATTTCGTCATCAATCCATACATTGGTTGCCAACATGCATGCATTTACTGCTATGCCGAATTCATGAAGCGTTTTACAGGTCATGGTGGAGATACTTGGGGGGATTTCATTGATGTTAAGCAGTACGACTGGGACAAGATCAAACCTGAGAAATATGAAGACAAAACAATTCTACTAAGTTCAGTCACAGACCCTTACACACCATTGGAAATCAAATATGAGAACACTCGTAGAGTCCTCGAGAAATTGATTGGAACAACAGCGAAGCTTCAGATACTCACGAAGTCCAGTCTAGTGGAACGGGATATTGTTCTCTTCAAACAATTTGAGAATATCCAAGTAGGAATCTCACTCAATTCACTCGATGAGAAGTTCACAAGAATCATTGAGCCCCGAGCATCGAGACCACAAGAACGTTTGAGTGCTCTAAAGAAAGTCGCTGCTGCAGGTATTTCGACCTATGTTTTTGTTTCTCCAATCTTTCCGAAGATATCAGACTGGGAGGCTATTATAGAAGCGGCGCTTGTAATCACCGATGATTTCCGTTTTGAGAATCTAAACTTTCGTGGGCATAACGTTCCTCGAATTATGAAATTGATTTCTGAAAATTATCCTGAGCTTTTTGATTATTACAAAGAGATTCGAAAAGAACCCTCATTGTGGAATGAGATGGAAGAGGATATTGAGGACTTCTGTAAAGCCAGGCATCTTCGATGCAGGGTTGAATTTCATCATGGCGGATTCACTAAGACCAAGCAGAATTAACCAGATATTTGGCCCACCACATTACTTAAATATTGTTAACTTCCAAACCCATCTCATGTGAATGAGGTGTTTCTATGGCAGTCACACTGAAGGCATCAACAAAGATTTTGGAATTGGCCAATGAGTTTCCGTTTCTATTTGATACTCTAATAGAGATATCACCAAAACTCAAGAGATTACGGAATCCGATTCTACAGAAGACAATCGGACGACGAGCTACTCTAACAGATGTTTCGAAAATGGCTGAGGTTCCACTAAAACGCATTTTCATTTTGCTCTCTAAATCGATCTCAGACAATGCCAATGAAGAGGTCACCATTGACAAACTGGATGAAGACACAGGGGATTGGCAAGAGGAGCTAACAAAGCGGCAGCGAAAACTGAAAGATCTTGTCCTAGACCTACACGGTGGAGAAGATATCAAGAAGCTACAGTCGGAGTTCAAGGAGATACTCATTGATGTGAGTGCAACTGAGATTGCTGAGATGGAACAATCACTTATTGATTCAGGTGAGCTGACAGCACAGCAGGTGACCGCACTGTGCGATATCCATGTGTTGGTCTTCAAGGAATCTCTTGATGTTCAACAGACACCGCAAACTACACCAGGTCATCCTATTCATACTTACATGAGAGAGAATGAAGAGGCAATAAAACTGGTCAATCTCCTGAAAGATAGTCCAGAGGATGATAGTGTATTTGAGGAACTAAAGAAGATAATCGTGCATTACACCCGGTTGCAGAACCAACTCTTTCCATTACTTGAAAAAACAGGCGTCACTGGACCATCCACTGTGATGTGGGCAAAACAGGATGAGATTCGTGAGATGTTCAGCAAGGTGGATGCATCCAATCTTAGCGAGCTTCTAACCGCCATTGAGGAATTGATTTACAAAGAGGAGAATATTCTGTTCCCTATGTCACTTGAAAACCTGTCAGAGTATGACTGGGTTAAAGTTCGAACTGGTGAAGAAGAGATTGGATATGCTTGGGTCACACCTGGAACAGAATGGAAGCCAATTTCACCAATTGATATTCATCAGGTGGATCAGGAACCAGAATCTCCTAAGATCAACTTGAATACTGGAAGTCTAACGTTAAAAGAAATTGATCTGCTCTTGCGTCACTTACCCCTCGACATATCATTCGTCGGAGTGGATGAAAAGGTCAAGTACTACTCAGCCACGGATGAACGGATTTTCCCAAGGAGTCCTGCCGTCATTGGTAGAAGCGTGATAAACTGTCATCCCAGTAAGAGTTACGATAAGGTTCAGAAGATTCTAGCATACTTCAAAGAGGGAAAGAAAGACAAAGCAATATTCTGGATTCAGATGAAAGACAGGTTTTTCCTGATAAGCTACTACGCAGTTAGAGATGACAATGGCGAATTTATCGGAACCCTAGAAGTTACACAAGACGTGACTGAAGTTCGAAGTCTCGAAGGTGAAAAGCGACTTCTCGATTGGGAATGAAATCAATCCTTGTACACTTCCGAACTCTGATAGGACAAATAGGCTAAAGCTTAAGTTCCGCATGTTAATTGTGCTGAGGAGCTTAGGTGATAAGAATTGGCAGGGAAGAAACCGTTTCGTTTTGGTGTGGTCAGTAATGGTGCTCAATCAGGCCAAGAGTGGGTGCAGAAAGCTAGGAGAGTACAGGAGCTTGGATACTCTACATTGTTGTTGCCAGACCATTTTGTTGAGCAAGTATCTATAACACCTGCTCTCATGGCTGCCGCTATTTCTACTGAAAGTCTTCGTGTTGGCAGCATCGTTATTTGCAATGATTTTCGTCATCCAGTTTTATTAGCCAAAGAGGCGGCCACGATTGACCTTCTTTCCAATGGACGATTTGAGCTTGGAATAGG
>JAGXOC010000209.1 GCA_019894665.1 Candidatus Thorarchaeota archaeon | reverse complement strand
CTGCATTACTGCATCCTTCATGGTTTGTTCTTCAGGCAGTCCTGTTAGGTGTTGATCACAGACTTTGATAGTAGGCAACATTGTGACATCATCAGTTCTGCAACCACACTCATCCTCGGCTTCAACATCAACCTCTCGGATAACAGTCTTGGAAATCCCAAAGTTTGTTAGAGCCTCGGTTAGTATCTCTGCCGCTGCATCGCAGAACACGCAAAACTCAGACGTGTACATGATGATACAACTGCATTTGCCGCACTCTGTCTTTGTTTCTGTGCCGGACATCGATAACGCCTCAGTCTTCATTGCTCTATCTCATGGAGGTTTCCCAGAGTATTCAAATGACATCTGCTCATGCACTGATATCTGGTATATTCAGAACTAGTTGCAGCTCTTAATATGCTAATAGCAACTATTATGTTATAACTGTAACTAGTGTGAATTTTTCCACTGCCTATGCTGTTCGATCTTCACTCAGATGGTTCGAGATCTGATGGTTCCTCTGGTTCTTCTACTACAACATCTTCCTGAGGGGCTTCTTGTGGAGCTGGCGGCTCAGATGCGGGTGGTGCCGGCTGAGGTACCTGAGCGGTAGCCCTTAACGGAGCTCCCTCTGGTTTGAAGATTCTTGGATAGATGAACCTACCAATCAATCCTCCCAAAGGACCGAATATCAGGGCCATTGCGTAAACTATAGGGGCAAGTGCGATTAGTAAAATAACGATCACTAATGTTTCAATCCATGGAACTGGCGCTTCTGGAAATCTCATACTGTACGAGAGTGATATTGCCATGACGAGCCACATCCGACCGAGAATGTCTCCTCCAACAGTAACTCCAGGGACCAGTATCTCTGGGAATATAGCTAATAGTCCAACGCCCAACAGCATAGTCAAGAACCCTGCAACGAATCCTCCAGATATGTCACCTGCAAGGATTCCGACAATGAAGACAATGAGGAAGAGTGTCCAAATCCCACCAACGTAGAATGACATCCATCCAAACAACATGTCAGTGATGAACAAGATAATTCCAATAAGTATCGCGAATAGCATCTTTTTCAATTGCATAAGGTCTACCTCCTAACATATGCAAATCCATTATCCACTATACACCGATGCTTATGAATTGTTGGCACCTAGAAGTAACTATTCTATGAGTTTCTGTCCAAACTCTTTTCCAAACTCTTGTGCTCTTGCCTCTTCATCATCAGCTAGAGGACCCTTTCGACCTGTGACCTTTGCTGAAAATCTTCCTTCAAGGGAGATACCTGGAAGCTTCTCTTGGATTATGGTCTCAAGCTTGGCCACAGCTACATCCCTATTTCCACCAGTATATGTGTCAAATGATGCGCCAATCTTAGCCTTGAGATGGACTATTGCAGCTCTATCAATAAAACGTACAAGATTCAAAGCTGGTCCTTGGTTATGGTTGGGACACCCTAGAAGAATCGCGTCGTAATCGCAGAGGTCATCTGTGTGAATCTCTCCTGTCTTTTTGACCACACACTCAACACCTTCGACCTTGTTGATGCCGTCACTGATTGCCTCCGCAATCTTTTTCGTGTTTTCATATACACTTTCATAGACGATGATTGCTTTCTTCATGAGCTGTCGCCGGTTGTGGTTTCGCCCTTTCCCTCTTATGTACATTGTTTCAGCAATAGGAACTCAGTGATTCGAGCGATTAGTTGTCCCAACCGTGAAGGTCATAGTACTCATCGACCATTCTCTCAATATCAACAGTCGATCCCATTGTAGGTCCTCTGGGAAGTGATTCTTTCGTGAAGCGATCTGGGAGAGTATCATCCTTGCGTGTGAGACCAAATTTACGATTGAGTTGGAATTGAAGATCTACAGAGTCTCCCATTATTTTCTGGATCTGTTCTGAAGTATAGCTGTAACCCGTAGCTGCCTTCAGAAGTTCCGAAGCACTCTCGAAGTTCAATATGTCCATGCAGAGTCCAATGTTCTTGCACATCGTGAGTGAGTCAGTGAGTAGAGCGATTTTCTCAGAACACGTCACAAGTGCCGCCTTTCCTTCTTCTTCTAACCGTAGTGCAGGTTTCCCAGGTACAAATCGTTTCTTTGATTCCTCGACTTGATTGGTCAGTTTCTCCTGCGTGACTTACAATCAAAACCGCTAGACGTTACGTGAAACTAAACGGCTATTATAGGGAGTGGGGATACTTTGATACTCTGCTAATAGGTCCCAGAACGCAATATTGTCCGGTATAGCATCTAGGGCTCTCAAAGCTAACGCAAAACACGAGGTGAACCGAGATCTCACAAAACAAATCAAGAATTCTGCTTCTCACTCTGATTCTTACATTGACCATCGCACCTGTTCAAGTGATGGCATCACAGCAAGCAGGAACAATACCGGTCATGGAGAAGGTAGTCACGCCATCTGTGGTTCGAACTTGGGATCCAGTGACCCTGCTCTATGATGAGCAGTTCCACGATCCCGCTGAGGTGGATGAAGAGATTGAGAATATGAACAGTCTTGTACCCGAACTCGTTGATCTGGAGATAATTGGCCAGAGCTACGAAGGACGCAATCTGACATGCCTCCGTATCACGAACGAGTTGAACACGGTCCAGAAGGCCAAGACCCTGGTTGTCGCTCAGCATCATGG
>JAGXOC010000208.1 GCA_019894665.1 Candidatus Thorarchaeota archaeon | reverse complement strand
AGAATCTCAAGCGCACGTATCTTCGTTATATTCACCAATATCGCTCACCTTGAATAACTCGTCTTACTTCTTTGTTGCTGAGGGGCAACTAGGATTTATGTCAATCCATCTACACGTGTTTATGTACCCAATCAGGACAAGTTCTATTACATCGCGTGTCCTGCGAAACAGATGGGAGTGAACTGAATGGTCTTCCATGAAACCAAATCAAAAATCGTTTGTACTATTGGGCCAGCTTCGAAACCAAAAGCAGTTCTTGAGAAGATGGTAGAAGCGGGAATGGATGTGGCAAGGCTCAACATGTCTCACGAAGACCGTAGGAGTGCAGGAAAGACATTCGACACTATCCGTTCAGTTGATGACACACTTCCCATTCTGTTTGACCTTCAAGGTCCCAAGATTCGTATTGGTGAGGTCAAAGGTCGCGTAGATCTAATCACAGGAAACGAGTTAGTCCTCTCAACCGAGAAGTTTGTCGGTGATGCAAGTAGGGTCTCAGTATCCCATGAGGAACTACCTCAAGATGTCAAGGTAGGAAACATCATCGCATTGAATGACGGAATTATCAGGCTGAGAGTTAAAGCGATACAGAAGACTGACGTGGTCACAGAGGTTCTTCATGGGGGACCGATTTCAAGTAGAAAAGGAGTAAACATCCCTGGAATCAAACTCTCTTGTGCCGTTCCTACAGAAGAAGACCTCAGAGATTTGGACGTGGCAGCCGAATTGGAACCGGACCTGGTTGCACTCTCCTTTGTGACTGAGTGTGATGATGTACGTAAACTGCGAGAGGTCATCACAGCTAACGGTCCTGCGGATGCCTGGATAATCAGTAAGATTGAGCACACACTTGCGATAAAGAACTTCGACGAGATCCTAAAGGAATCAGATGGCGTCATGATTGCTCGGGGGGACTTGGGAATAGAAGTGCCCATTGAGGATGTTCCAATTCTTCAGAAGGACCTCATCAGGAGAGCAAACATCTGGGCAAAGCCCGCAATTGTTGCAACACACATGCTGGAATCAATGACTGAAGAGATGATTCCAACGCGGGCAGAGGTCAGTGATGTTGCTCACGCCATAATGGAACGAGCTGATGCAGTCATGCTCAGTGGTGAGACCGCGGTGGGTCACGATCCTGTCAGGGTAGTTGAGATGATGGAACGAATTGTCAGGCGCACTGAGAAGATTATTACAAGAGAGGACCCGTTGGATATCACCTCACCCAGGAAGATGATTGTAGAGATAATCGGGAATATGACTTACAATGCAGTCTCACTGATTCCCGACAAGATTGATGGTATTATAACAGCCACACGCAGTGGTTATACTGCAAGGTGGATATCCAAGTTCAGACCCCCTACTAGCATATTCGCAGTCACTCAGGATGAAAGGGTGTCTAGGAGGCTCAGGCTATTGTGGGGAGTCTGTCCAATAACACACAAACAAGACCTAGACAGCGTCGATGACATTGTCAGGGAGTCAACTCAGGTGGCGTACGACATGGGGCTTATCAGTAAGGAGAAAGATATTGTGTTCACATCCGGTGTGAAGATGATTCCAGGTCGAACCAATGTTGTTGGAGTGTTCCATGTCAGGGATCTGATCAAATGATGGGTCTGTATGGTCAATTGGCGTACATCGCTCTGCCCATCGCAACCCTTTTCTTGAGTTGACTGCGACCCTCAGCTTGGCCGAAGGGTTTGGTCTGAGAAGGTTATGATGATGGTCACCAATATTGTCGTAGTTGGGATGGGATATGTCGGAATACCTGTTGCTGCACTTTTTGCGGATGTTGAGGGATATTCTGTCACAGGTCTGCAGAGAAAATCAAAACGATCCGGATGGAAAATTGATGTTCTGAATAGTGGTAAATCTCCCATCGAAGGCGTAGAACCCGGGTTAGACGAATTGATTGCTAAAGTTGTAAAGAAGAAAACATTCAAAGTCACTGACAGTCTTGAAGTTCTGAAGGACGCAGACATTATCCTAATTGATGTTCAAACTCCTACAGACACACAAAATATGCCTCAGTATACCTCACTACGCGAGGTGAGTAAGAATATCGGTCAAAGAATTAAGAAAGACGCTTTAGTAATAGTCGAGTCAACTGTTGCGCCTGGTACGACTCAAAATATAGTTCAGAAGATTATTGAGCAAGAGTCAGAATTATCAGGAGGCGTGGATTTCGACCTGGCATTCTCATATGAACGTGTGATGCCTGGAAGATTGATCGAGTTCATTGTGAACATGCCAAGAGTTGTAGGTGGAATCACTCCTAAGAGCACGAAGCGAGCTGTTGAGTTGTACTCAAAAATAGTGAAGGAGAAAATCTACACAACTGACACCCTAAGTGCGGAGTTGTCAAAGACCATCGAGAATGCGTACCGCGATGTGAATATAGCCTTTGCAAACGAAATGGCGCTCGTTTCTGAGAGTCTCGGTGCGGACATCTATGAGATTATAGAGCTGATAAATGCCAGAGACGACAGGCACATGCATATTCCCGGAGCCGGTGTTGGCGGACACTGCTTGCCAAAAGATCCCTGGTTGTTAAGATTTGGACTTTATGAGTATGGCACATGGAAAGTTGAACCAGAGATCATTTCGCTAGCCAGACGGATTAACAATCATATGC
>JAGXOC010000207.1 GCA_019894665.1 Candidatus Thorarchaeota archaeon | reverse complement strand
CATCTAGACAGTCTTGTATAGTAGCGATGTGTGATGCTGCAGGACCTCCGCCCATAACTATGGCGACTGAACAAGCTTCCATGATTTCCTCTCTTGTTGCTCCTAGAGTAATCGCCTGTTTTGTGTGGTAGACCATACATTCCTCGCAGGGCGAGAGAATCGAAGCTACGATACAGATTATCTCTTTGACCTTGGCTGATAGAGCACCATCTTTATGCACTGTTTTCTGGAGGTCAGTGAATGCATTTCTTGTATCTGGAATATCTCGATTAAGTGCACCAAAGTGTTTCATGAAACTTTTCAGCGTCTTCTCAACATCATCAGTCATTGGATCATTCCTCAGATTCCCTGGGCTGGTGTACCCAGATTCCACTCGGACTGGGAATAGCGGCTCTGATATAAAGCCTGTGCAGTGTGCTTCTCTTTCTGCGACAGACTTCCTTTCTGGACCGATTGTCTGGAGCTTATTTCGATACTCTGTGCTATTGCTTTCTTGATTGCGTCAACTGAGGGACACTTTTTGACTTGGTCCGCAATAGTCGTTACATGATCTCGCTTACTGTCCATGCATCGGACCCTGGTCTTATCGCGGAGAAAAACGGGTTGTCCTTCAGGTGGTGAAAGGCTTTGTCGAAGCATTGGAAGGTCGGAGTTAATCAACAGGGTCCCATGGAGAAAAGCAACGCCTCTCTTGAGCCAACCTGCTGTCCCAGTGATTTTCAGGTCCCTTATTCTGATGCAAGAGCGAACTGGATCATATTGGGTTGGAATATCAATCGATTTCAGAGCCTTCGAAACATTACCAACAAAATACTCGTAGATTTCCTTCAATGTCTTTGGGACCTGCTTCTCACAGCGGTCCGCACAGATTGAAAAGTTAAGGTTCCCCAAGTCGTGATAAACAGCTCCTCCTCCAGTAAACCTTCGAGCAATTGAAATCTTGTTCTCTTCACAGAAGGACAGATTTACCTCTTTGTGTACACATTGGAATCTGCCAATCACCACTGCCCTGTTAGAACGCCAGAATCGGAGTGTGTTCAACTTGTTCTCTTGACTTGCCGTGAATCTAGCAACAGTCTCATCAACTGCGAGATTTTGATAAACATCTGTGCCATCTTCATCAATCAACCGCCAAGTCATTCGTATTTCACTCGTTTATTCTAATTCACCTGCTACATACACACGCTCCTGATTAGCTTGTTGTACAGGAAAATGAGTGGGGTAGCCGATGGCCAAAGTAGGTTGCTCACCATCGGCAGGAGGCCTCAGAGCAACGATTGAGGCAGAGCAGATGTCGTATTCGAGGCGACACGAATAACTCGTGTCGAGATGATGTCTGTTCTCTAGAATATAAGGTCCACCTGATTTTGAGGGATAGAATACTTATGCCGTGTTATCTCTGTACATCATGTAACGATTTCATAGGGAGTTATGATATGCCCGTCCATATCCAGCAAAATTAGGAAACAAAAGAAGTATTTCCAACTTTGAAGCCAGTAGCGCAAAAAGATGATTTCGTGTTTGCTGCCACTGTTGTAATGGATGGAATTGTCGGTCAAGGGGATAAGAAGAAGATACCTAATCATCTCTTCATTGACCTGACAAACTTTCCAAACATAATGCCTGACTGTTTTGCGCTCAGTCCACCCGACGCTGAGATCAAACATGTCAATGTTTTTTACCCAAAACCATGTCCAAATCTAAACAAGGAGATTCCCTTTTTCTGTATAGGAAACATTGGACAAGCTTTGCAAAAATATAGACATCTTATGGCTTCTCTTCAAGGAATGAAGCGGATTGTGAACACTGAAACCAGAGGACCGCGCTCTCCGCAATTTTAGGTAAGACCATTCTCAGCTAGAATTTCATCATGAAAGGGTTCTCAAGGATTTCTTTCAGAGCCGCTAGGAATTGTCCTGCTGGAGCTCCATCTAGTATTCTGTGATCAACAGCACAACTAGCCATCATCATTGATCTGACGACAATCTTGTCCTCAAGAACAACTGGTTTCTTCTTAATTTGTCCCAAAGCGAGAATAGCTGTTTCAGGAGGATTGATGACAGGAATGAACAGATCTACTTTGAAGGGACCAAGATTTGAAACGGTGAATGTACTGCCAGTGAGTTCTTCTGGCTTAAGCGCATTCTCTCTAGCTCTTTTTCCAAAGTCCTTGGTTTCAATAGCAATTTCAGTAACCGACTTTCTATTTGCGGTTCTTACAGCCGGCACAATAAGGCCATCATCAGTAGCCATCGCAACACCAATGTTCACTTCATCGAACATGATCAAGTCATTACCTACAAGAGTTGCGTTGAACTTTGGAAACCGTTCAAGTATGTCAGCCACTGCCTTTACAATGATATCATTAAAGGAAACCCTGATACCATGTTTCTTCTCAACACGTTCATTGATCTCCTTGCGCAGCTCCACCACCTCCGTCATGTCAATCTCAGTAATCATGGTGATGTGTGGGTTCTGTGCGCTCTGAGTCATTCTTCGAGCAATGGTTCTCCGAAGTGGTGCCATACGTTCAACTTGTCTGACCTTTCGATCATCTGACCCAGCGGCCTGCGGGATACTCTGCGCCGTAAGAACGTCTTTCTCCACAATCCTTCCATTAGGCCCTGTCCCAACAAGAAGTGCAAGGTCAATACTCATCTCT
>JAGXOC010000206.1 GCA_019894665.1 Candidatus Thorarchaeota archaeon | reverse complement strand
CTATTGACCAGGTAGATGTCTTTGAAGCAGCCTCAAACCAGATGACCCAGGTGTAGGTATCCGCATAGTTGTTGATGTTGAAGAACGAGGTAGCAGAACTAGTATAATTCGCTGATTGTACCAAGTACGGAGCAACACCACCCCATGTTGGAATGGCATCAAATGACGCTTGATCCATTTCATAGATCGCGAAATGTATTGTTACAGACACAGCATCTGTTCCTGTATCAACAACACTGATTTCGAAGTAAATGTCCGGGGATGTGGATGTCATAGTTTCAGCACTTGAAACAGAAAATTCGTCATAGTAGAATGTAGGGAATAGATCAACGTTTGAATTGTTATAGCTGGTAATGGACCGTGTATCATAGGATGATCCGCCACCAAAAATACCACCAAACATACTCAGAACACCACCCATGAAAACCATGGCAATGACTACCATTCCGATAATCAGTATGACACAGATTATCGCTCCCCATTTGCAACAATCTGAGCCCGTTGAGCTCTTCTGAGGTGCTGGCTGATATGGATCCGAAGCAGGCATAGGAATCTCAGTCATAGTAGTCCTCTCAATGGATGCTGCTTCTGCTCCTTATGATAATATCTTGGAGCTATAGGTCATCGAGTTTTCGATGATTATGATTAAATTCATCCGATTTCATACCAGACTTCATGCCCGATTCTCCAATCAGTCGAATCTTTGAGGACCTTAAGAGTCTAGGTGACAGCTATCGGAAGGAGAAGATTGCTGGATACTTGAAGACATCATCTCTTGATTTCATTGGTGTTGAGTTGCCTGATATTCACAGAACGGTGAAGCAAAATATCAAAGGTTTAAAGATTGATGAATTACCCGCGTTGATGGATGGGCTTTGGAAAATTAGGACCTTCGAGACTCGACTTGCAGCCATTGACGTTTTGAAGGTCTATGCTAAGAAAGGATCTGTGAAGACCGCAATGATTCTTGCAGACAAATGGGTTGAAGATGGAGATACATGGGGAATAATAGATCCGTTGTGTTCTCCTACAATTGGGTCAATGATCCTGCGAGACGCAATGGTGGACGAAACCCTACGAACATGGCGAACTTCAGACAACTTTTGGAGACGGAGAGCTTCAGTCCTACCATTCCTACACCTCGCATTGAAGTCACAATACAAGCCTGAATTTAATGACAGAATATTCGAAGCTGTTTCCCCACACATTTCAGACAAGGAATTCTTCGTGGGAAAAGCCGCAGGGTGGGTGCTTCGAGAGCTGAGCAAGAGGGATCCTGATCTTGTGAGAAAGTACTATGTTGAGAACCGTGAACAAATGACTAAACTTGTTATCAGAGAGGGTTCAAAGAAACTTTGAATTCACTGTTTCAAACGACTCACTATTTTGGGCTTTGCACTTTTCGGTGAAACCTTCTTGACAGATATATCGTTTATTTGGTGGTATTTGCAGAAATCTCTGAATCCCTGAATCAATCGTTCTAATCCGGACTCATCTTTCCAGAAACCATCTTCAAGGTAGAGCGAAATGACTTCCATTCGATTCTCATTCCGGTGAACCTTCGCATCTAATCTTCCAACAAGATTGACCCCATCAAGAATTGGAAGAACATGGTACCCATACTTCCGATCAACTGCTGGAACGTAGGATTCTAACTTGTAATCAAAACCCCAAATGTTGCTAGGATAGTGTCGCTCACGGATAATGTTGTCAAATGGAGTAAGGAGTTTGACTGGTTCTTCAGGGTTGCTGGTTTCTGCTTTTGTGATCAGTTTGACATTCTTACTCAGCATGTAGTAGGTATCTTTCACACTCTCAATAGCAACTTGCTCTAATTTCCCCTCCTGAACGAGTTCATCCAAGAATCTCTCGATTACAGGTCTCCGACCCTTCCAGAGAAACTGAGCTGGCCAACGTCCTAGATATGTGCGAATATCCTGATGATTACCAAGACCTAATGATCCCAGAGTTAACTCGATCGCAAAACGAGATAGTTCGGTGTCTTCCATTGGTTTGGAATCGATATTGCTCGGAAGTACTCTCTCTGTCAGGTCATAGAACTTCAGGAAATTCTTCCTATATGCAATCATGATTCGTCCAGCATAGTGAAGATACTGCATTGACCTGCTTTCCAGCGACCCTCCCCAACCCAAGCTCTTACCCTTGAAATCTGAACTTGAGGTTTCTCCATTCTTCTTGATGTATTCGTAAACCTTCTTCACGGTGTCTTTCATCTTAACACCAAATCGTTGATAGTATCCCTTTGTTGTGTTTCTGACATTCTCCATTTTCCTAGCGTAGAAGGGATAGGTCTCTATAGGAATTAGGCAGAGGGCATGAGACCAGTACTCGAAGAGTTTACCTTCCTTGAGGTATCTCCATACATCCCCCTCTTTGTACCTCGGGAACCTATTGTACACAATTAGGTTGTGACTTCGAGACACGACTGACATCGTATCAATCTGGATGTTGTGAATTCTCTTCGCTACACTCATGACTGATTTAGACGGTTTAACAGTTCGAAGTCCTTGGACCTCTAAGATGAATCGTCTTGCTGCGTCTGAAGAGACCTCTATCATGGCAAATTTCTCACTTCGTTCTCCCTGATAATATCATCTCTCTCGGTTACTGAGAAGAATTACTCGATTCAACTCAAATGAACACAAACCCTCGATCAT
>JAGXOC010000205.1 GCA_019894665.1 Candidatus Thorarchaeota archaeon | reverse complement strand
CATGATACGTGTACCGAGTCAATCCCTGCTTGTTCGACAATCTTTGCAATCTCTATGCCTTCTTCCATAGAGATTCCATCAACAACATTCTCAAACCCGTTCATCCGGAAGATTAGTGGATAATCACCGAGCTCCTCTCGAATCATCTTGATGATGTCAACCGAGAATCTAGCCTTGTTTTCAGTAGACCCTCCGTACTCATCATCGCGTCGATTAGTGTACGATGAAAGGAAAGCACTCAGGAGATAGTAATGAGCACCATGAATCTCTACTCCATCAAAACCTGCCTCTTTAGCCCTCCGAGTCGCATCAACAAACCATTGTTTGACATCTTCAATTTCATCAACTGAGATTTGTTCCGGATTAGTATTCTTTAACACCGGTATATTCGATGGTCCTAGGTATCTCGTCTTTCCATGACCTTTTAGTCCGGAGTGGTTTATCTGAATGAAAGACCGTGCACCATGTGCGTTTATTCCATCAGCGAGTTTTCTGAGACCAGGTATCAACTTGTCATCATGGATTCCAATGTTCTTCGACATTATTCGATGTTCCCAAGTAATCGCTGCAGCCTCCACAATGATGAGTCCCACCTGACCCTTACTGCATTCTTCATAGTGCTGCACAACTGCGTCAGTGACGAATCCTTCCTCGGTAGCGAGATTTCTCACCATAGGCGCCATCACAAATCGATTCTTGACTGTAAGCCCTGCAAATTCAATTGGTTCTGAGAGGTCGACCATTATTTCATCACGCCGGTTTCTCCTGAAATATCATCTCTTATAGCTAAAAATCTGCCCCTGTTTTTCCAGAACCCCATGATGCCATTGCGGCTTTCAGTTCTTCGTGCCCTTCCTCTTTGGCATATTTACTCACCGGGATACCCTGCATCTTCGCATCAAATGCTTGTCGGAATGCAATAGCTCCAGCACGTGGGCCCATGGGATGAGCATGAATTCCTGCTCCAGTGCCAATCACAATATCTAGGCCTAGATCATTCACGACTTCCTCAACGTGTCCTGGGCTGATTCCACCACTGGGCATTGGTGCGGTCTGCTCGATATTATGCAAAGGCATGATCATATCGTGCGCGACATTAAGAAAACGCTCCCTGAGGACCGGAGCTTTTCCATAGGGTGCGGGAAATACAGTGATATCGGAACCACAGATCCTGGGTAGTTTTCCAGTCACAATGTTCGATGATATGCCTACTATCGGTGAGTAGGATAGTGCTCCCGTAACGTCCATGTGTGCTAGTAGTGGCACTTTTGGTGCCAGATTTTCACTGACATGGCGGAATGCAGAGTACCCAACAGCAAGAAAGTTGATCATCAGCCCGTTCGCTCCCAGTTCGATGGCTCTCTCTGCGTTCTCGAACATCCTAGGTAGACTATCGGTGATGTTGACTGTATAGATGGTCTTCTCACCTTTCTCTGAGTCTGCACGATCAAGTGCCTCCATGAACCTCGGAATTCTATCCTCAAGTGTATTGAAATCAGGGTTTGCAAGAAGTTCATCATCCTTGATGATGTCTGCGCCTCCAGCGGCCGCCTCATAGGCAAGGTCCGCTCCCATCTGGCAAGAAGTATAGACACATGGTTTGACCATATTATTCAGGATAGGTCTCTTCTTTATCTTCAGCAGATTCCGGAGACCCTTGATACCAAATTTTGGTCCTTTGAATCCCTTGAGCCAACTCTTTGGGAACTTCATGTCAAGACACTTGATTCTTCCATAGAGTGAGATGTTGCCTATAACTGTACTAAGCAGCATTGGGATTTGGGCTCCGAAGTTTTTCCATGGATAGGCAACCTGCATAATGTACTCTCTTCTCTCTAAATCCTTGGGATAACTATACTCGTGTTGAGGAACCTCATAGACTCCTATAACTTTGGCAACGTGTCTCCTTCGAACTTCTGGGGTTTCTCCAGGGACTAGAGTCCAGGTACCAGTGCTCTGTTCAATAGCTGCAGCATGTGCCATCTCCCTAGCATCCATGAAGGGTGGAAGTCCAACATAGTACGTACAGATGACATACTTATCTTCATCAATAGCATCGGGTAATGCATCAGGTAGTGCATCGAGTGGAAGCTTTTCCATTACAATCAACCACACAACCTAATGCGTGCCCGTCTTATGTTCTTTTGGAGCGATTGGGTTGGAGGTCAATCAACTATCTTCTCAATCGAGTAACTATTACAACAATAGCCACAATGCCAATAGAAACAACACCCACTAGAAGCCAAGGAATACTTGGAGGATCTTGCGTCCCAACAGGATAGTCATTAGTAACTGCTTCAACTATGTTCCCCACAAGCATATCATACTCATAGGGACCATCCTCGTTATCTGAAGTGAATACGACCACTATGTCGTGTTCTGGGATTACATAGATGAATTGACCATTATACCCTCTTGCTGAATACCAATCATCAATCCACCACTGATACCCGTAGCTGACTTGAGGATAGGGTGTCATAGGACCATTACTGGATCTATTCACCCAATCTTGGGATACGATCTGCTGAGTATCCCATGTTCCAATATTGATGTACAGGAGGCCAAATTTTGCCATGTCTCGGGGTGTTAATGCAAGATTCAGTCGCAGGAACGCAATATCTTTTAGATACAAGTGACGTAGATTTGACGCAATACCCAGACCCAACACAATACAATTTTAACCAAGAACGAGACTTTAAATTAGGC
>JAGXOC010000204.1 GCA_019894665.1 Candidatus Thorarchaeota archaeon | reverse complement strand
GGTACTGAGAGTCCGTCTGATATTCGCGATCGTGCTATTGTGCTGCTCTTCGCAATGTATGGTCTACGTTCCAGTGAAGTAGCAAATCTCAGACTCAATGATATTGGTTGGCAAGACTGCCGAATTACGTTTACACGTACTAAACAGCGACGGTCTGAAGTATATCCTCTTGTCCCTGTTGTCGGGAATGCACTCATACATTACTTGCAAGCCGTTCGGCAACAAAGCACCCATCGTGAAGTATTTCTGACACTTAAAGCACCTTTCAAGCCTTTGGAGATTCAGAGCTTCTACAACATAGTGAGTAGGAGAATAGTGAGCGCGGAGATTTCCACTACACACCGTGGTCCGAATTCTTTGCGCCATGCATGCGCAACTCACCTTCTAGCGGAAGGTCTTTCGCTCAAAGAGATTGGGGATCATTTGGGACACCGAAAGCTCAGTACTACTCAAGTCTATGCGAAGGTTGATCTGTTAAACCTTCGGAAGGTTGCACAATTCAATTTCGGAGGTGTTCTATGAAACTTGGCGAACTAGTCACTGAGTACGTGGAGTTCAAGCAATCACTTGGCATGAGTTTCGAATCGAATGCGGTTCTTCTTCGAGCATTTCATAGTTTCGAAGGAGATGTTGATGTTCAAGAAATCAAATCCGAATCTGTCCTAGCTTATCTTTATGGAAAGGGATCGGTTACCTCATACTGGCATGAGAAGTTTCGAGCTCTCACTGGATTGTATCGGTATGCTATCGCGAGGAGATATGTGACCCACTCACCACTACCTGCTACAACACCTAAACATCCAGCTCCTTATGTTGCCTACATTTACACCCCAAAGGAACTCAATCTGCTATTAGAGGCGGCTGATACCTTGGAGGAAACCCGTTGCCATATGGACGGGCTGAGCTTTCGTACCCTGTTACTCCTTCTTTTCAATACAGGTCTTCGTATCAGTGAGGCCTTATCACTCACAATGGTGGACGTTTCGCTCTCTGAAGATCTAATCATCATTCGTGATAGTAAGTTCGGCAAAAGCCGTCTTGTACCGATAGACCATCGTTTGGGGGTTGTTCTTCAGAAGTACGCGGAGATGAAGCATGCTGCGAATAACTCACAGAATCAACATTCAGCTTTCTTTGTCAAACGAAATGGCCTTCCACCTACTCTTCGTTGCGTTGAAACGACATTCAGACGGCTGTGTAATCTTTGCGGTATCCGACGAGAGGATGGAGCACGTTATCAACCGCGTCTTCACGATATCAGGCATGCCTTCGCAGTAAATCGTCTTCTAGACTGGTACAAGAATGGATATGATGTCCAGCGATTGTTACCTCATCTTTCAACATATTTGGGACATCTGGACATCTCTTCTACGCAACATTACCTGAAGATGATTCCAGAACTTCTACATGAAGCTGGCAATCTCTTTGAGCGTTACGCCTTATCGGAGGCCACCCATGTCAAATAATAACCTAATCGGATTCTGGATCCGCCATTTCTTGACGGAACACTTGGTTGGGGAGCGTAATCTTTCACAGAACACTCTAGAAAGTTACCGCGATACATTCGTATTACTTCTTCCCTTTGTTGCCCAAAAAACCGAGAAACCCATAGAAAAACTGTCTGTCAGTGACATTCAGTCTTCCGTCATATATTCGTTTCTCCAGCATATAGAGGAACAAAGAAAATGTTGTGCAGCAACTCGAAATCAGCGGCTTGCCGCAATGCGTGCACTGTCGCATTTCATAGGTGAGAGAAGTCCTGAGCATATTGCATGGTCTGCTGAGATATGGTCCATCCCTTTCAAAAAGACCTATACACCAGCGGTCGGTTATCTTGAGAAGAGGGAAATGGATGCCTTACTGGATGCCCCAGATCGGAATATACCGCAAGGCAGACGTGATTATACTCTTCTACTCTTCATGTACAATACCGGAGCTCGGGCTAGCGAGGTAGCTCAAGTTGCCATTAGAGATTTGAATTTCCAAGGGATACCATCGGTTAGGATTCTCGGCAAGGGCAATAAAGAACGCTATTGCCCCCTGTGGGCATTAACAGTTGAAAACCTTCATCATCTTGTAGATGGAAGGGCCTTAAGCGAGCCTGTCTTCCTCAACCGATATGGACAATCAATCACCCGCTTCGGCATCTATTTTCTTGTTGAGCGCTGTGTGTCCAAAGCAGTCCACAAGGTCCCCTCGCTACGAATCAAACGGATCCACCCGCACACTATCCGCCATACCTCAGCAGTGCATCTTTTGAGATCTGGGGTAGACATCAATACCATTCGTGCTTGGCTTGGCCACGTTTCACTCGACACGACTAATATTTATGCTGAGGTGGACTTAGAGATGAAGGCGAAAGCGCTCAATCATTGCGAGATATTCGCTAAATCAGAGGATACACACTGGAACAACAATCCTGACTTGCTGGCTTTTCTCAAATCGCTTTAGGAATCTATTATGTTGTCTACAGTCACGCGGAGTGCCGCTCTTGTAACGACTTACGTCCTCTATACAACATAATGGGCTACACAACATAAAAGGGAAAAACGGAAACCTTTTCCGTGATACGTTTCTTGCTGGAGCTGACACAACATATCCCCCCGAAAGGATGTCAATACATCCGGCGATATGGTCTGTACGCTTCGCGCACAAAAGGTACCTGGCCGCAGATACCTCACGTGATGCGGCTTGCCCCTGTTGGATGGAAGACCGAGCATCGGCAGGCTTCTGATC
>JAGXOC010000203.1 GCA_019894665.1 Candidatus Thorarchaeota archaeon | reverse complement strand
CCTATCCGTGCTTTTGAGGGAGTGAGCTTCAAAATCGCTGATATGGCTATGAAACTTGAGGCTGGTCGTGCACTCACACTAACTGCCGCACGAATGTATGACCGTGGTGAGAATATAACCAAAGCGGCTTCTATTGCTAAACTATACACAACTGAGGCTGCCATTCAGATCACAAATGATGCCATACAAATACTCGGTGGCGTGGGTTACACAACAGACTATCCTGTTGAGAGATTCTATAGAGATGCTCGACTGATGACGATTGGTGGTGGAACTGCAGAGATTCTCCGCTTCCTAATCCAAAGAGAAGTCTTCAAAGAATTCTTCCCAAGATAGAAAGAAAGTAGATGGAAGGGGACGAACCCCTTCCTAAGTCTAAATCTTGACGATAGCGACAATTCTATACATTTCGCCAACCATCTGGATTGTGGCTGTGAAACTATCATTCACACTGATTTCGTTGAGTAGTGTGTACCAGTCTGTCAAGTTCATCCAGTCACGTGCTCCTTCGATGTATGGATATGTGGCATTGTTAGTCCTAAGTACAATGTGAGTATCTCCACCATCGACATATGATGTCTTGTTGACAACGTTAGCGGTCAGATTGAATGTATCTGATGGTTCAGGTTCAACTGAGCCACCAAAGAGTTCTACATACTCTGAGCGGACCGAATACACAAGTTCCTCACCCGAGATTGTTCCTCCCAGAGGTTTCCAAACAAAGCGATCTATGTTTGAAGCATCCACAAGTCCCAACGCATGAAGACGCATGTTTGTGGCTGTGTACTCCTCACTGTCCGAATCGTAGTAGTAATCTGCCCAATAGATTGGTGCGTACCATGTCCACTTGGTCAGTGTTGAATTAATGACAACTGGATAGAGCAGAGGCATTGCGCCATAGTAAAGGCCACTCGCTGGAGCCCCGATATCTGCAACCACGTTGGCTGCAGCAGCATCACCACTGACATACCCCTCAGCACTCAGGTCATGGTAGAACACAGCATCCTTTGTTGCTCTGAACACACCTGCTAGCGTTCGAGTGGAGGTCACTGGATGTACTGCAATGAACGCCTCAACTCGGTTAGTGTCAGGATTGATTATGTACCGAGTGTCTTCGGTTATCTCCAATCTGTCGTTCGAAGGTGGAATGAACCAGAGCAGACCACCAGCGAAGAGATCAAATCCATCCCCGCGGCGATATCCGCCCCATCTCGAGATCTGACGTTCAAGCCATTCCTCACCATACGCCTGTGTTACCCAATCTGGGGTCTCTTCGATTGTGGCATATCTATAGATTGTACCATTCTCTGCATAGACGATTGGTCCACTTGCTCGCTCTACAAAGTCGAAACCGAGTGGAGTCCTTGTCTGTACGTATACAAGACTACCAGATGGATCCCAGGTGGGATATGCATACTGATAGGTCGCAGTCATGTCATTCAAGTAGTTTCCAAATTGGATGTTTCTGTCCCAGAACAAGCCCTCCCCCACAGGAATTGCGGTTTCAGAAATAAGATGAGGTTCCACCGTTTGTGGGTCATTAGCATTAATAACGATGAATCCCTTGACGTAGTTCTCAGCAAGAACATTGGTCGATACTATCGTACATACCCAAACTAACGTACCATCTGGATCCGTTGTGATATGAGCAGCCGCTACAAAAACATTAGACCCGAAAGGTGCCATGTGCTGACCAGCTACGTATTTGGCATATTCCTCTGTGACCAATCTCACCTTGTCATCTGCAATTGTATTGTTGAATGGTGGTTCATTGGTTTCAGTTATCATACCATCGAAGTACTCTGCATTAGACACGTCTGCAGTCCAACTGATGACTCCAGAGAACATTGGCATGACTATTATGATGATCATTCCAATACAAGTGAGCGGGACTCTTATGCCCTCGAGTACGTCCTCAATCGGCCCTCCACGGAAACCGCTGGAAAACACCAGCAAGCCGCCAAAGCTAATTATCAGAGTAATAACCGCCCAGGGAAGGGCAGAAACCAATACCAAACAGATGATTACCCATGCAGCAGTTCCCCAAATGAGTCGTAACGGAAGCCATTTGATCAGTTTACTTGGCCTCAACATTTCTTCTCTGAATGGGATAGGTATCGCATGAAGTATCAAGCTTATCAGAAGAAAGACTAGTACGTTCATCAATTGACCTCTCAGAATATGCCTATGGAGTTTTTCGGATTGGTACCTTTTAGTGTTTTCCAGTCAGGAAATGAATATTCACTGTCTTTTCTTGTACCAGGGAATTGCTCCACCAGCTTTGAGTATCTCAAGCATTCTCTCTGGCAGGGGGTTTCCATGAACGATATCCCCTTTTTCCTTGATTGTCAGAGTTCCTTTCAATAGATTGACAATCACAGTTTCTCCATCCTTGACGAGCTTGGAGATGTTTGGAATAATGATTAGTGGAAGCCCAATATTGAAGGAATTTCTGTAGAAGATTCGGGCAAATGATTCAGCCACGACGCATCCGATGCCACTATGCATGAGGACCTTTGGTGCCTCTTCGCGTGATGATCCTCCTCCGAAATTACTACCAGCAATGACGATATCATTCTTCTTCACCTTCAATGCAAACATAGGTCTTGGCATCTCAAAGGTGTGATTAGCCATCTCCTTGTAATCGAGGAGTGTGAGGTATTGCCCTTGTATGATCTGGTCAGTATTGATGTTGTTTCCAAAGACCCATGCACGACCAGTGATGTTGCTCAATTTTATCCCCATAGATCACACACTCCTAGGG
>JAGXOC010000202.1 GCA_019894665.1 Candidatus Thorarchaeota archaeon | reverse complement strand
GAGTTCTTCCATTCTCTGTGAAACAATATGCGACCCGGGGTTTAACTTCTTGTGCGAAGTCCAGCAGACCATTGAAATCGGTATGTGCACTCAAAGGAAATCCTCTCTCTCTGAATTTGCCTACACTCCAGCCTGAGAGATTGAAATTCTCAAGTTTGATTTCATATCGAGCGAACACATTCTTTCCTATGGTTCGTTGCATGTTGTCCACAGTGTGGCGAGAGGATGAACTAACTATGACTGCCCCCTCATCAAGAATCTCGGTCAGGTTCTCACTCTGAATCGGGTAGTGCCGCAGGTCGACGCCATGTTGTTTGTAAACAGAACAAACCTTGTCTATGCTTGTGTTCCCAGATATCACTCTGAATCCACCACTTTGGAGAAGTGCGATAGCTTCCTGAGACTTCCCTAGTGAATAAGCATGAAACAGAGGTATTCGCTCTTCATCCATGGCTTTCGTTGCAGCATCAAGAATGTCAGCATGGACCGTCTTCCTGTCTGGGAAAACCCACTGTGGAGTGCCATAGGTCGCCTCAGTTATCAGAACATCCGCTTCAACTGGTTTTGCTGCCATGTGAACCAGACTATCTACATTGTTGAAGTCCCCTGTGTAGAGGACCTTGAGATTATCATCAAACTCTAGAAGGAACATGGTTGAACCAAGAACATGTCCTGCATTCAGCGCTGTGATATTCACTCCAATCTGGCCAAACATATCTCCATGTTTGATGATGGTCTTACTTCCTAGCTTGCTCGATTTTCTTGCTTGCCACGTATCGAAGGTTCCTTCAGTGGCAATGATGTGTCTAGCGTTTCTGAGTCCTCCAATATGGTCTGAATGAGAATGTGAGAGAAGTGTAGTTTCGCCCTTGATGCCTGTGTCTAGAGCTAGCTTGACATCCCCGTATTTCAATAGAAATCCGGTGCCGCTTTTTCTCAGACTAACTGTAGACATGCGATGACCATCCCTGACAAACTCTGGCTAAACAAAAGGGTTTCTCACTAGCACAAGCTAAAGTGGTTTCCTCAGCAACGATAACTTCCTACATGAAAAACGACTACACCTGTTTTCAAGTGCTCGAATTAGATCCTGTTGTCCCTGTCCTATGACAGGCAAATCAATGCGCTTTACATCTCTTTGTACCGCTTCCGCGATTAAACTCTCTGCCACCAGATCCCAGCCCAATTTCACTGGATCTGTGACAAGCGGTGAAATACAAAATGAATCTGCTAATCTCCAGAAACCCGCAACTGCTGCTGTCTTCCCCCCCACGGTAGCTGTCGCAAGACAGTTACTACTTATCGCGAAATCTCGGGCAAGCCATACTAGAGAATTAGTCAATCCCATTGGTTCGCTCTGATCCCAAATCAGTTCTCTTATTTCTTCAACATTGACTTCTTTGTTCCAGTTGATTGGGTTTTCTCTGATCTCTTCATCCATTTCAAATGAACAATGTTCTAGGATTCCCACTTCTTCAAACCCAATGCGTTTGATTATTTTTAGTACCCATGGATCAAGTTCTAGACTTAGGGGAAATCCAAGTGGATTCATACTACCGTCAAGTGACACTAATGCATCCACGTCACGAATCGCTACTGTCTTGAAAAATGGCAAAGAGGATTTGATAATCTGATATGCCGCAGACTCCCTGAACTCCTTATCTACCACAACAGACGTTAGAACCATAGCAAGTCTAGTTTTATCTTTGAATATCGATGTTCCACCAATGGTCTTATTCTCTAAGGATGAAACAAATGTCAAGCTCTCTTGGAGCATTAAGAATGCCTTTGCGAGATTGCGGTCTTTATAGCTGGACTCACTGGTATCATTCAGAAGGTTCAACCAAGTATCTACCTCATCCTTGTTCAATCTTCCATTGAACATTACAGGTCTGTCCATCTGCTTCCCTCTATGATTTCGATTATTTGTTCTGAACTAAAGGTCCCCAGCGAAGCTGATAAGTGATATGCAGCTAACATCGAAGGGTTTATTCCCCATCATGAAACTAGCTTGAAATTGAAATGCAATCACTTGTGTTAACTGCGGATGGCCTTCAACTTGCGGACACGCCAATGCCTCCTCTTATGCCCGGAGATGTTCGAATAGAAGTGCGTTCAGTAGGTATCTGTGGTACAGATCTTGCAATTTGGAAGGGTGATTACCAAGTTCCCTTACCACTTGTTCTTGGGCATGAAATTGCTGGAGCTGTGCATGAGAGTTCTGTACCTGAGCTTACTCCTGGCACAACAGTGACAACTGAGATTGATCTATCCTGTGGTCGATGTTGGTATTGTAGAATTGGCGTTCGCCATCATTGTGCAGAAAAGGATGTCCTAGGAATTACTCTAGATGGGGGTCTCTCTGAATACATCAGTGTTCCTGCTGACCTTGTTCATCCCCTTCCAACAGGCGTTGATATAGTATCTGCTACTTTTGCCGAACCTCTCGCATCTGCAATCAAGACAGTTTCTGATAGTCCGGCTGAAGAAGGCGAGCCAGTGCTTATCTTTGGGAGTGGTAAGATTGCCCTTCTCTTAGCACAAGTCTACGACGCAAGTGGTGCAGATGTGTATATAGTAGGACGGAATCGATGGCAATTGGGGCTTGCCCGGCAACTTGGTTTAATGAGCACTATGGACGTCAATAGTGATGACTGGAAGAAGAAGATACTAGCTGCGACTCATGGTGTAGGTCCCAGGATCGTTGTTGAAGCCACTGGCAATACTGATGGGATTGCGATGGCATTTGATGCTGTTCGAAATGGCGGTATTGTTAATCTAAAGAGCATGCACGGTCTTGACTATCCATTAAATCCAACTTCAATTGTGAACAAGGAACTTACTATTCACGGAGTAAGTCGAGGTCCATATGA
>JAGXOC010000201.1 GCA_019894665.1 Candidatus Thorarchaeota archaeon | reverse complement strand
TGATGGACTGACCAAGGGGCTTACGGGAGCCAATGTAATCGCGGTCTCTGTTTCCTCACTCTTTCTTTCTGTAATTTTTATTCACCTCCTTCTAACTGGACTCAGATTAGAAACAATCAGAAACTCATTTTCCAGTGTGTCTGCTCTGGAATTACAAGAACGACATAGAGCACAGAGATACCAAGGTATTCCGTTGCATCCCTGCATTTTTTCTGAATTTATATGGTGGACGTCGAGTTTCATTCCGTTCAAGATCTCAGACTTGCCACAGAGCTGACATCTGCGTTCATCCCTGTTTCTGATCTCTTCCTTCTTGTCAATATTGAATAGAGGACAATAGGGCTTGAATGATGCTCCATTTTTCCATCTGGAGTTGTTCTCACCACTCATCTTAGCCCTGGTTTCTTCTGAAAGAACTCTGCCTGTTCCTGCTATACTCAGCCTGGCTCTGGTTTCTTCAGAAACAACTCTGCCTGTCCCTGCTGCACTAATCTTGGCCTTAGACTCTTTGGAATGTGTATTGTCATACATATGGTTCTTCTTGCCTGACATGGATACACTACGCTTGGCTCGACCAGCAATATCAACAATCTCCATTGCTTCTTTTTTCTCTTCTGAAGATATTGTCTTATACCATAGAAATCTTGGGTTCCTCGTCATCGACAGAATCTCTGCATGTGTCTTTTCTGCAATCGTTGTCATTTCACTTCCTCCTTCTTCTTTCTCGTTTCTTTGCCATTCTCGAGAGGACTCTCAGGATGCCGTCCCGTGTCTCCTCTTTTGTACAGACAATAATGACGTCTGCATTTTCCTTCTGTCTTCGATTATCCAGATAGGTGAAGTACAGTCCTCGGTTCTCCCAGACCTCATGTCGCATACCAGGGATTGAATCTCTGGTGTCATATGACTCTGGGAACCCGAAGGTTTTGCAGACCTCTCCGAAAAACAGTAATATCGGCAGGTTCTGCAGACTGACTGTCCAGTAGAAATTGGTGTCAACTTGAGTATCTGTGGTCACGGTTCCCCGCCCCCCTCAAACTCTTCCATATTCTGAATGTGTGTATCAACAACAAGTCGAATCAGTGGGCGGAGTATCGGGAAGGGCATCAGATTGTCCTTTGCATCTTCAATCCATTTGAGAAGCAGTGAATTGAAATCCTCCTCCCATTTCTGAATTAGAGGATAGAACATCTCAGTCAATTCTTCCGCTTGTTGACTCATTCTTCTCCCTCCTCTTCTGGGTTGTCTAATTCCCCAGCCTCATACTCATTGTACCGAGTCAGTTGATCCCCATAGTCTAGTTCTGTGTCAAGCATCCACTGATAATGCTCATCCCGATCCGAATAGACTAGCTCATCATGCTCATCAAGCATATCACTGAAATCTGTGTCATATTCACTTTCTTGCTCTTCCCAGTCTATCTCATCTATAGCATCAGTCAGTGCTGTAAGAAACTCCTCGAGAAGACTGTTGATACTCTCATCATTTGAGATCAGTTCCTTGATTTTTTCAGTCTGGTCACTATTGAAATCACGTACCTTGCTCTTTATGTCAGAGTCAAAGTATGACATGATGAAATTGACAAGTATGTCCTTGAACTCATCTGGGTGCAGAGCGTGGAATGAGTTGATCTCTACTGCCCCTGAAAGACCGCGAGCTTCCATCCACTCATCCTTACGGGTCTCATATGCTCCAGACTTGCTCTGTTTCATAGGAATAGTAGGAAGACCGTACTGACTGACCTGTGCAGGGGTCAGCATGAGATGTGTCAGTTTCACATCAAATCCTTCTTCCTCTAACATGTGAATGATGAACTCCATCTTCCGTGACATGGCCTTACTCATATTGGATCCAACCACATCACAATCAGCAATGTATCCAATCCTGACTGGCTTGCCAGCTTTCTTGATACGATTGACGATTTGATAGACCTGCGTGACTGAGGTCTCTCCCTCTCCCACTACAGTATCAATCTTGTATCTCTCAGCAACCTGCTCCAATAACGCAAGGTCCTTCTCCGCCCATATCTCCACATGCACAGTCATGTGATTGTGCCAGTTCTTGAGTCCATCAAACCAAGATGTGAAAAGTTCCAAGACCTTCTCCTTGCTCAGGTCATTCTTTCCACATTCAACACGCGGCCCAAACCCATAGTTTTCTCTATAGTCAGTCCGTTTGTCATACTTGTTCTTGTTGTCTCTGATGAGAGTTGGGTCCACCAAATCTAGGTATCTCGCATTTGCAAAGGCAGTGATGAGATCACTCCAATGTGCATCCGTATTCTGATAGGTCTCTGAACCATCCCAAATCGAATAGTTCATTCCCGTCAGTATGTAGTGTATGTCACGAAGATGTATGTCAGGTACATTTATCCTACTAAGGTGTTGTTTGATTACATTATCCATGATCCTCTTTGCCCATATGGCCTTGAGGATTTTTCCTGGTGTCATCCAGAAGGGATCATTTCCTGGTGACATAGCCACAACATCATCTATGGACAACCCATGTTTCTTTCTGGAAGCATTGAGTGAACTGTTCCACTTGGCTGCTGTTTCTCTAGCCTCTTGATAGCCTGGTATTTCAATCATCTTTGTCATTCTTCGTCCACCTTCTCCTCATTGTGAAAACGGGACCATGCAAGGGCCAGAATCGCAAGAGTCCATGATGTGAAAATATCTCCAAGCCAGAGCCCCCAGAACAGAGCTGTCACTGTGAAGACCTCGAGCATGGTGGGCCAGCGGAGACGGTCTCGCAAGCGTTTGCGATATTTCCCCAAAGGATAAGGAAAGGACATCATTTCTTCTCACCCTCCTTGAGAACCCTGGCGATCTCGGAGTTGACCTTCTTCCAGTCCTCAGCCACCTCCAACACTCCGGTCTTGGCCATCTCCTGAAGCTTGGTC
>JAGXOC010000200.1 GCA_019894665.1 Candidatus Thorarchaeota archaeon | reverse complement strand
GGTTTCTACAAACCACGATAATTGACTTGGAATTCCTGTGGTTCCCAACTGCTGAAGCTCTGCGGAGATTTCCTTATACAAATCACTATCTGAATCATCATCTTCTTCCAAAATATTATGAAAATTGGAGAGAACCTTAATCAAAGCTTGACGATGTGTTTCTGGGTTCCTCTGGTACAACTTTCTTGCTGTTGCTATGGACTTGTTGAATGCATCCTTTGATTCATTTACATCTCCAGATTGGATCTTCAGTATACCCATATTACTCAGGACTGCCACAAGTCCTGGATCAAAGACTTCTGATGTTTCTTCAGTGCGGTGTTTCAATCGCATATCAATCGCCTTGTTAAGGTGTTCTTCAGATTCTTCGTAACTGCTAGTTCTTCCATAGAAGACTGCCAAGTTGTTCATCGATGATGCGATGTAACTGTAGTAATAGAACACTTCAGGGGCTTCGTTCTGAATCTTCAGTCGTAGATCAAGGGATTCTTTCAAAATCTCTCCAGCTTCCTCAACCCTATCGGTTTCTAGCAACAGTGCTCCAAGGTTGCAGAAACAAGTGCTCAGCCAACGAGTACTAATTAGTGACTCAGAAGTTACGCTCAAGGACCGCCTACAGATCTCAATAGTTTCAACAAGACACTCTTCTGCTTTCATCAATTCACCCATCTTATGCAGAAAAACGCCATAGTCGTTCAATATCGGTATTATTATCCGATCATCCACGTGCTCTGTTTTTTGAATGTAGTCTCTCGCTAATGTTATACCGTTTTGGTAGGTTGTTCTCGCTTTATCGAGATTACCAATCTTCTTTAGCACATTGCCATGAAATCGATGATACTCGATGTACTTCGGTACGTAAACTTCAGGTGCTTTCTCAACATAGTCCTTATGTAAGAGCAGAAGCTGCTCAATTGTATGAATTGCTTCTCCATAATCACCACTCAAGTATTGAATTGAGAATAGGTTTGACAATGATCCAAGATAGGTTGGAAATTCTGTGGATGCAGCTGTCATCTCTCTTGATAGCTCAGTTTCTTTCTCAATTATTTCTCTGGCTTCTTTCAAAAGTCCCCTCAACTGCAAGGAAAGTCCGAGAATTGTGAGATTATTCTGCACACTTATCGAGATATCTGATAATTCCAATCCCCTTTGACTGTAATTTTCAGCTTCAGTAAGCTGGTTGGTAGTAATTGATAGATGACCCAAATGCCAGAGGACATAAGCGATTTGTCTATTTATATCCTCCTTAGACATTTTTCTCTCAATGGTTGCCCACGTCTCGTACTTTTCTAAACTTGAGATTAAATATTTTTGAGCTCTCTTATTTTCTCCTTTTGAACGCATCAAGATTCCCAACCAATGGAGAACATTAGCTTCCTCATAGAGTTCTCTCCCGGGTGTCATAGAATCCGGTGGATTAGCAACAAACTTCTGATTTAGCTCAAATGCTTCTTCAAGCAGATCTTCAGATTCATCATATCTCCCCAACCTGTTCTTCAAACCACCTGCCTGTGTCAAAGCAAATGAAAGAAAGCGATTCCTTTCTTTCTCAGAGATACCAGGGACTGTTTTTAGTGTTTCAAGAGCTGAACGGGCCGCCTCCTCCCCTTCTGGTATCCTATTGAGCCAGCTGAGGTGCCAGGCACGACAAATGTTGACAACTGCACGGACAAATTCACTGTCAATAGAAACAGCATCAAGAAAAATCAGAGCCTCCTTCAACATTACTTTCCAACTGAAGTCAATCGATTTGTACGTTATTTTCTCACATACTTTCATCAAGGACACATGCGCTTCTGCATTATATGACATGCCTAGTAGAGTATAGTCTTTCGTAGCTTCATAACCCTCCATAAGAAATCTAGCAACTTCCTTAGCTAGGTCTTTTAGTCTTGACCCAAGTTCAGCTTTTACAAGATCCTCAGCCAAATCGTGCAGCACATAGGTCCCATCACCTTGGTCTTTTACAAAGCTCAAACGAATCATTCTATCCCAATAATCAGAGGTAAATGTGGGAGTGATCATCTCTATGATATCTCTGTTGAAAAATGGAACCAAACCCGCTCTGTTGATTATGTCCATTAGCCCTTCAGCCTGACTAAACAGACGTCTCCATACCTGGAGTCGTACATCAGCAAGTGTTTCAGCTCGGAGACCTTCAATGTCCAAAACTGACACATCACTAGTGTTGATCATATCACAAATCGCATCGATCACGAAAGGATTTCCACCACTGACACTAACAATCCTCTCTTGGAGTTCTTTGCCAACAACACCTTGTAGCTCGAGCATCTCGAAGCAACTATCTCTGTCCAACTCCAACAGTTCAGTTTCTTCAATCTCCAAATCCTTGCTTGCAGTTGCAGGTCGCCTACTAGCAAGAACGCCGACACTGTTTGAAAGATTGGACAGGAAGATGGTCCAGAGTTCCGTTTCATTGATCTTGCGTCCCATGTACTTCCATAATGCTTTCATTTCGTCTACATATTCGAAGTGATCTAGAAGAAAGAGAATTGGAATGTTAGGACTATCTCTGTTGTTGATATCTTCCAAGAATGCTGATAGGTAAAAGAATTCAGCACGACGGGGCTCCTTCCAGAGAATCTCAAGAAGTTGTTCGATGTGATTCTTGCCAAGTTGATCTTGTAACCATTTTCCAACTGTACCATACTTGCCCTTCATCTTTGGAGTCAATTTTGTTCCAACGGCGTTGATTGCACTTCCAATGCTAGCAAGGGAACCTATGAACGGAATGGCCATGACGACCTCTTTTGCCCACTCACGCCCTTCCTCTTTGACTGGTTCTACACCCTCGACAAATCGTTGACGAATCTGCCATAGAATGTCGAATCTTTGGAGCTTGATTCCTTGAAGCACCGCTCCTTTTGCGAGTATGTTCAAACGCTGATAGAACTCAGAGTATTGCTC
>JAGXOC010000001.1:105494-160853 GCA_019894665.1 Candidatus Thorarchaeota archaeon | reverse complement strand
AGATAACAGAATAGGCGTCTATTGTGCAATTGCAAGGGTTTTGTGATTTTCAACATAGTTCATTCTATCTGAGGTGACAACCCATCTTATGGATTGTAGGCGAATGGATGCCTTGCAGAATCTTTCCTTGCTATGATCTCATCCACGCTCTGACGACCCTCTATCGCTCTTCTGAGTGCGTGTCGTACTGCAATGAAGTTATTGATGTGAACGCGTGTCGGATTCACCGCACTTGGATGAACAAACACGTTCGCCGCAATCACTAGGTCAGGAACTAGTTCTTCAGGAATAATCGTGTCAGTGATAGTCCTTCGAACAGCATCTGCCACCCCTCTTTGAGCAACCTCGTAGACCATCTTCTTGTGATGCTCGGATGTGATTGTGACAGTTGGTGCAAAGACCGTGGTCAACTCGAGGTCCTTGATGATGTTCGAGGGATGTGTGTCCTCTATAACTTTCCCTGCATTCTCAAGAGCCACGCTCATAGGACCATCACGAATCCCCATGATCAGGTCTACATGTGCGATATCACTGGCGCCACCGAACAGAGCCTCGCCGTGGAGTAAGGTCAGGTCCTCAATTACATCAGGGACCATGCCTACTGCCTTAGGATAGGTCTCGGTCTCAATGGAGCGGTCACCCATTTTGAAGGTAACAAATCCACTTGGAATTAATTGAAGGTCTTCAAGACAAGTCCGAATCTCGTCATGCATATGATAACCAAGAGAATCACCCACTAGAAGGGGAGGTCTCGCAGGACCCACAGGAACACCCATCATATTGAGGGCGGCCTTGACTGCAAGCCCACCACCGTGATTGACGAAAATGCGTACAACCTTCTGGATGCTTCTCTGAATGATTAGGGCTTCTTTCAAATCGCCTGTCGCAAGTGCAGTCTGCATCTTGATATAGCGGTCAGGAAAGACATTGGCACTCGCAAGGATTGCACCGTCACAACCAGAAGCAAGAGCGGGGAGTGCGACCTCATCATGACCCACCACGACTTGGAAGTTCTCTGGTTTTCTAACAAGGATAGTTGTTAGGTTCACCAAGTCCCCGCTTGAATCTTTCAGACCTGCAATTCCATCAATGTTTCTCAGACCATCGATAAGTGTCCAATGCAGCGGAACTCCAGTCACTTGTGGAATGTTGTAGACAAAGATAGGAATGTCACTATTGTTGGCAACCTTCTCGAAATGTTCGTAGATTTCCTTGTCAGAGGGTTTCAAGAAATATGGTGATACTACAAGAGCCGCTGCTGCGCCAAACTCTACTGCTCTGCGTGTCAATTTGACAACGTCGCTAGTGTATGCTGCACCAGTCCCAGCTAAGACTGGAACCTTGCCTTTCGCAGCCTCACATGCTATCCGGATTGCTTCAACTTTCTCCTCGAACTTCATACTGGTGAACTCGCCAGTAGTGCCGCAAGGCACAATCCCAGTGGCACCGAGTTTGATAACGTAGTCAATCAAACCACGATATTGTTCTTCATTCACTCCATTCTCATCGAAAGGTGTTACAAGTGCGGGATATACACCTTTGAAACGATAATCTTCAGTCATCAAATTCAACTCCAAATCCCAGCAAGTGCACTCTCGACAGCTTGCTGTGTAGCTGCAGTGATTTCACGACGATCTCTCGCATTGAGATCAATGTCCAATGCAATGATTGCTACATCATCAGTCAACGATTTCTCAGGAACCTTTCCAGCTTCCAAGAAAGTGGCTATTGCTTTAGCAGCGCCTGATTGTACAGGACCATAGAATAATGATGCTTGGCGCATCGATTGTATCTGTTTTGTTGGAAGCATTAGGCTGCTCGGTTTTACTGGAAGGTTTGGTTCAAGAATAACGGTCAAAGCCTCGTGTCCAATCTTTGGATTAGTGAGTAGTCGAACAAAAGCATGACCGATTGACCCGGTCTTTGGTCCAGCGACGACACCTACAGACACCATGTCAGTGGCTGCATTGCTTATCATCAGTTCTGCAGAATGTCCAAGTGTGATTCCTTGACCTTTAAGGAACTCAAGAATCTGAATCTCTTTCTGAACAGGGGGATGTTCTAATTTCTCGATTACACCCATTTTTTCAAGCTCGATACGAATCTCTTCCTTGATTTCAGGAGGAAGTGTACCCCCGCTGTTGAGTGGCATCCTGGAACGACCAGCATTCACACCCAGCATCTTCAGAGCAGCCTTAACTGGTGGAGCTGCTCCATGTTTCAAGACCATACGTGCAAAGGTCTGGGTGGACCTTTGGAGTTTAGCGGCTTCCTCAACCTTTCCGCTCTGTGCCAGCTTCATTATTTCAAGCCAGATATGCGGGATAACATTAGCTGAGGCCATTATTGCAGCTTTTGAGCCAGCCACAACGGCAGACAAGAAGCACTCATCTGCGCCGATAATTACCTCCATTTTGCCTTTAAGTTTCTGAATCAACTCGAGAACATAAGGCACACTTCCACTGCTGTCTTTGATACCTACAATGTTGTCCAACTCTGCAAGGTCCTCAACAACGTTTGAATTAAGGACTCCAAGTGTGCATTGGGGTATGTTGTACATTAGAACTGGTAAGTTACCTTTTCTAGCGACCGCTGCATAGTGCTCGTAGTATCCCTTGTCATTTGGTCGAAGGTAATAAGGTGAGATTACTAACGCTGCATCACATCCAAGGTCTGCAGCATACTTTGTTAATTCAACTGTGTATCGTGTGGTATGCTGACCCGTACCAGCAATGATTGGTACACGCCCATCAACGTACTCAAGAGTCAGCTTCAACATCTTCTTGCGTTCTTCTGTCCGCAAGTATGAGAATTCACCAGTTGTGCCAAGAGCCACTACTCCGGTTGCACCCTTTTCGATAGTGTAGTCAATGACCTGCTTGTAACCATCCTCACTAATGTCACCGTCACGTGTGAACGGGGTCACTAGCGCAGGCATTACTCCTTCTGGCTTGAACTTACTCATCGAATCACCGAAACCTCGAGCTTTGGAGTGGGTATAAATGACCTTCGCTTTAAGAAAGAACAACAGAAGTCGCTATATGGCACCCGTGTGAACAATATGTCATGCCTGAATATGTGGTTGCCCTTACAACTTGTCCAATAAAGAATAGCAAAGAGTTGGCCCGAACCTTAGTTGAGAAACGAGTATGCGCATGCGTAAACATCATCCCTAAGGTCACAAGCATTTACCATTGGAAAGATGAGATTGTTGAGGACAGTGAGTCGTTATTGATAATGAAGACAGACACCAAACACATTGAGGTTCTCTGGGAGGCTGTGAAAAAAGATCATCCCTATGAGGTTCCAGAGTATGTCATCCTCCCAATAGAGTGGGGATCTCAGGATTATCTTGCTTGGATTTCACAGAATGTCAAGAGTCAGTGAGTCAATCTCTTATGCAATGTCAGCTCTGCGTGCTGCGTAACCAAGGGACTCGTTGAAGTACTTTCCAACAATTGCACATAAAGCAGGGCCAACTACGTAGTTGATCTCCCCAGGCATTAGCTCCTTCAGATTTGTTTTAGAAGTCAACTTACCCTTTCTCTTGAGTATTCCAATCTCCCGTTCCACTGTGGATTTGGCTTTGTCCCAAGACATTGGCTCAGCGCCCCTTCCTTCACCTATTAGACCCTCTTTGATTTCGAAAAGACTTCGCATTATGAACACTGACAGATTGTCCATGTCGAAGGAATCCTTCATGAAATTGGTACCGTGCTGTGGGCACTTGGCATCCGTTGTGATTGAACCACAAGCAGTGCATATCTTGCGTCCTCGGTTTGTTTTGATGTAGTATGCAAGTAGATTTGCGCACTTGGTTGTGTCATTAGGAGTCCACTCGAGTCCTTTGGTTCCAACTCGGCTAATTGCACGAAAGACAGTACGCCCTTTGTTGTGGAGGTACATCAGGACGTCAATACCTTCCTTCTTTTCCTCAATTCTGCGCTTCTCTTTCTGCTTAGTCTCGAAGGCAAATTCCTCTTTCGCGAGTTTCTCTAGACGTTCCTGTTTCAGAAACCGGTGCATGATGTCATACGCAATTGCATAGTTGTCGAATTCCAGGTTAGACATATCCAGCGATTTATTGACAATACCATCAAAGACTGGACTTGTGGAGTTCTCAAGATCTTTCTCTGCGGCCATCATATCTTTGTTGGAGAGACGAGCATGCATCCAAGTACAGATTGTCTTAGCATCCAGCTCCGGATAAAGAACCTTCAGCTCATAGATACGCATGGAAGTAAGATCAATCAAAATCTCTTCTCTAAGAAATTGTAATCCTATCTCACTATCTTCGTAGATGCTTTTCAGTAGTGACTTTATTCGAAGAAGGTCTTGTTTGGATCGTATGTAAGATTCTACAACACGTGTTAAGTTAGTCAGAATTCCAATCGTGAAATGCCATATGAAGTCAAGTCTCAAACTCAGAATAGTTTCTTCTTCAGTTCTCTGTTGACTGAAATCACGGGCTGATGAGATACCAAGAGTGCTCAGGGCGCCACTTTGAAACTGCTCACGTGTTTTGAGAAGTCTAATTATTTCCTCTGGCGGTGGAACTCGCATCTTCTTCTTTAAAGCTTCGAGCACCTCCACTTCTATGCCAGCAAGTTTTGCACGATCTTTTGTGAACATGTCAATATTGATTTTGTCAAGTTCTATTGCTCGCATTCCTCTAGAACGGAGCATCCCTTTGACGGGGCCATCAAGAGTTCGTTCAATCTTCTCAAGGGTCTTTAATGAGCGTTCTAGGTGCTCCATCTCTTCTTTACTGACTTCGGGAGCAGCAGAGTCAGAAGCAGTTTCTTCTGTGAGTGACTTCAAACCGGGGCCTATCATAGATTGATCGTTGATGCCTTTCCTACGAAGTTGTGCTCGAATGTCATCAACACTCACATGTAGGAAACTTGAGATTGTTTCAAGTGCATAATCAGGATCAGTTGTAAGAATATCAGCAGCCTTGTTGATCACAACATGGCCCATTCTAGATTCATAGCCCTCGAGTGTTGTAGGTGTATCATATTCATCTTCAAGAGACTCTAGCATCGCTAACCGTATCTCGTGTGCATATCTTAGACCTTTGAGAGCCTCCGGTGGCTTACAGAATCTTTCGGAGATTGCTGACGTTATTGCGTCCCAGCTTTTTACAGGAATGATTGCATCAGTAAGTCGACCCTTTGCATAATTAGCGGACCCGAGAATTTTCTCAAGACCCATTCGAAGAACTGTTGTTTCAGGTACTTCTGAGGGATGTTCTTTTTGCAGTTCGTCTCTTAAAGAGAGAGAGCTCTCTTTCAGTCCAGATGCTTTGACATATAATTCATGGCGCCATTGCTGGGCCCATCCTGTGACTTCGAGAACTAGGTCAATATCGTGATTACCATTGTATTCAGAGGGAATTTGATTCCAAGTGTTCTTAATCAGAGCGGTTATTTTCTCGTCAAGGTCAGGAGATGGACTAGACCCACTCAGATCGTCAATGAAACGAAGGGTTAACTCACTAGCCAATTTGGCAACATCAATTTCTTGACGTTGTTTGTCCGAGAATAGCTGGCGAACTTCAATCTCAAGCTGGCGACGCTCTTCGTCACCCAATTCATCCTTCATCTCACTTCCCGCACCAGGCTCTTCGGATGGACTAAGAAGACGAACACCCTGATAGCTATGTAGATAGAATGCTGCAAAGAATGAGAAAACATCCTGCAATGGTTGAGTTTCTTTGAGGAGTTCATGGAACAATTGACGATCCCTAGTACTTCGCATATGCGATGCCAGTGCTTCTCTAATGAGAATCTCTTTACCAGCTTCACTCATTTGACGTGTCTTTAATACCCAAGAGCTTGCCATCATTATCACCTCAGGAATGTACTCCCGACTGAAACAGTCAGTTCGCCCACACGATGTTCAAACGTCACAAGGTACAGTAATCCATCCTCCTTCGGGTCGCGTAGATACATTCGGGCAATTCTTGGGAGTAATTTCCCAAGCCCACGAACTTTCGAGCCCATCAGATACTCAACGAATTCATCGCCTATATCGAGGCCAATCATAGAGGCAGCTCCAATTCCTTCTACTTGAAGTCGAAGTACCTTCTTTGCAAAAGTAGCCTCCATATCTTTCTCACGCTCCTTCAAATGGTCAAGCTTACTCTGGAGCAGATCTCGTAGCTCAACAAAGTACTTGAGTGAAGGGTCAGGATCAGGTTTTGGAGGATGGGGATTTTCATCCTTGACAGGATATTGTGTTCTAATCTCATGTAATTCTGCATCAATGGGGGAGGGTTTCAAAGGCTCAGTAGGAGGTGCTGCTAGAGATGCAATAGGAGTGGTAATTTCTGCTGGTGGAGGCGTATCTATATCTTGAGCAGCCTCCTCTGCTCGCGCAGCTTCTGCAGCTAGGGCAGCTTCTGCAGCCTGATCAGCTCTATAACGTTCTAAACGCTCCATAAAATCTTTCAAGCCAGCCTCGTATTCCCGGACTCGGGTTTCATATTGTTTGGTCTTCTCAGCAAGCATTTCCTCACGTATTGAATTGTGGGCACGGATAGCTTCATTCTCTTGCTCAATGACCCTGCATTGATTTTCCCATACTTGTACACGAGCCATGTATTCCTGTTCTCGTTGGTCAGCCTCAAACTTGGCACGATCGACCATTGCACTTGGAGTGACGGTTTCTCCAACAATCTCGTGAATAGAATTCAACAGCGCGAGGAGGGCTTGTGGATTAGTCATTGAATCATCCAAAGCAGTCTTGAAGCTCTCAACCCATTCTAATGCTTCCTTTCTCCACTCATCAGGTCGCTCACCAGCACCCTCGACTGCAGCCTCCAGTTCTGTAATGAGATTAGTCTGTTCAGAAAGCATCTTGTCAATGATACGTCGAATTAATGGTTTTGAGAGAAGTGTATCAGCCACGTCAGGGATGATATCAGATACAAGATTTTGAAATTCATCAAGCAGTGTTATCAGAGCTTGTCCATGTTCTGTTAGTTTTTCGAAATCTGCCACAGAATATTTGAGAGCGATCTCTTTTCTCGCAATCTCGGCTACATTCTCAAACCCAATCAAATCCCATACATCAATGGTCTTGAATGATTCAATCAATTTCCGAGTGACTACATCCATGAGTTGTTTGAAGTCTTCATAATGCGACCCCTCGAAAGCCTCCTTTGAGAAGGCGGCGTTAAGTTGTGCATGAATCTCAGCGTAAAAGAAATCAAATAATGTGAGATCAGTGGAACCAATTTCATCCTGAATAGTTTCTCTCTTGAATTCACGGAGAGCTGTGAAGAACGCCTTCTTTGCAGCGTTGGTCACAATGTACTGATTAAGCTCCTTTGAGAAATATTGGGATACTCTCTTCGCATAAGCGATAGCGTATCTCATAGTGCCTTTGAGTTCCCAAGCACGAATTTCGCCAGAACTTGCAAATCCGCGAGAAACCGAATTCATTATTCGTTCAACAATCTTCATGGCAAGGCTGTTCTTTGTGCCTGAGGAAACATCACTGTGCACAGATACTGAAGAAGAGAGTGCGCTCTTATGATTCTCGATAGTTAATGATTTTCCTGAGCTAAGGTGTTCTTCTACGATATGTTCCAAGGCATTGACAGATTCTCCGAGAATCTTCACAAACTCATCGATGCGGGGTTTGAGTGTGTTTATGTCTGCTAGAGTAACCTCACTCTGACCGAGAAAGTCTTTCAATGCATTCACAACACCTTCTACTACCTCTGCCTCCTCAACAGCGTAGGCATAGTAGTTCAGTTCATTCAGAAGTGCTTGCCCTGTTTCAGGGACGACCTTGGTTAATGTTTCAATGGCACTGGGGGTCAATACACGTCTCTTGAAATGGGCAACAAGCTTGTCATCTGATTCAATAGGTAGTTTGAACTCCAGACTCTTGCGACCCATAATTTTCATTCCAGGGGGTTGAAGTGTAAAATCATCAACGACAACCATTTTAGCAATCAAGTCAACGTCTACATGATCCGGTTTCACTAGCAATGAGTCCCAAGAACCTTGAAACTGGCGATCGAGCATATCGACGAACAAGACGCTGTTCAAACGGTCTGCAAATTGTGTCATGACCGCAAGTCCTTCTAATTCATAATTCAGTTCATTATTGATCACGGCGCTCTCAATATCTGCAATCTTTTTGGATAGGACTTTCATATAATTGTCAATCTTGAAAGGGTCAACAACTCCCTTTTCCCAACTTAGGACACAGACATGAGAACCAACGCCTCCTTCTCTTCCACCAGCAACCACAAGCTGCTCAGGCAATACATCAGGACCCGGTGTTCTGTCGAGATCCCATTCAATTGAGAGAAGCTCTAGACCTTCAGACGACATCAAGCTGTCGCGAATAGCAAAAATCAGTGGGACAATGTTCATGGAAACAGTTTCAGAATGCTGTTCCAGCATACTACCTGCACCAATCGCACTTCCAATCGGATAACCGAGCCCTGTTGATGTTCCTAATACAGACGCAGACGCCATTCGAATGGCTTCAACAGTACTTGACGCGTGTACATCTTTTCGTTCAGACATAGAAAGACTCACCTCAATGAACGTGAAAGTCGGGATATGTATGATAACAATAACGCCATCTTTTGAATCTAGCTCGGGCAGCTATCCTACTCTGGTCCAAACTCCATTGCCCAGCTCTCGCACTAGTCCAGCTTCTTTCAAACCCTCAAGAGTGACGTGAATTGTTGTTGTCAGTAATGCATCGTAACTCTGAGGAATTGGCACACTTTTTGTCTGTCGAATATCAAAGACAAACTGCTCAATGTCAGCATCGCCTCGAACACTCAATAGTGTCAGCAATGTGTCTTGGAGATGGACTACTCCATCTTTCACTGCTTCAAACTGAAGACGGGCGTCCCCAAAGATATGCGGTGTATCATGTGCAGGAAATATGTGGTCAGCTCCAAGTTTGGACAGGGTCTCTAAAGCTGTTAATTTTGCTACAATACTCCCAGTGTTGTCAACGTAGAACTTTCGAGGATCATTCGGAAAGTTGTTTACTTCATCCCCAGAGAACAGTGCCTTGCGTTTGTGATCATAAAATACGCAATGTCCAGCAGAGTGTCCTCCCGTGTGGATAACTTTGAGTGTTGTATCTCCAACTGAGATGTTTTGCCCATGCGTGATTAGCTCATCAACCTCAATTCCACGGTAGTTGACTCGAAGAGGCCCTTTATCGAGTTTCATGGAAAATCGCTCAGCTCTATCCATTATGAGACGTTCATTCAGAAATGCTGCAGGGGTTTGAAGAAGCTCTGCGTCATCTTTGTGGATCATTACAGGCGCGTTGGTTGATTTCTTGAGGCGTCCTGCACCTGCTGAGTGGTCGGGATGTCCATGTGTACAAAGAATTCCAACAAGGTCGCTCTTGGGGTCGAGGCCAAGATTCTTGATTGCTTTCACAAGCCGGTCTCCGGGATCTCCTGCGGTTCCCGGGTCAATCACGAGAACCTGACTCTCATCAACAATCAGGTAGCTGGCTATGAAACCGAACTCACCCGCAAACTTTCCTCGCACAACATGAATTCCAGGGATAATCTCAGCTGATGCCATTGGTCTGGTTGATGGTGTTCTTCCAACACTTATGACAATATCGTCTATGGAGTGGCCTAAACAACAAACACTAAATCGAGCTGCACATCTTGAACCTTCGCCGAGGTCAGTTGATGAAAGGGCCATACATGCTCATCATCCGGGTCAAACAACCAATCAGTGTTCAGATCAAATCACTGGGTGAGATATCGTTTGGGTCAGGTTTGTGGGTATATGTTGGGTCAGCCATGGGGTTCAACTAGTCTCGAGAATCGATTACGGAGACATTTTCGGAAAGAGAAAACAATCTATTGGCACATCGACTATCTTCTAGATGCCTACACAGAGATTATAGATGCCATTTGGGCGGAGAGTGTGGATTCTGTTGAATGTGACTTAGCTCAGTCAATCGCAGCACATCATGACTTCATACCAGGTCCAAAGGCGTTCGGATCTTCTGACTGTAGAAGAGGTTGCATTGCTCATACCTACTTCTATGAAAGTAGTGAGCAGATACACAATAACCTCATCCATATTTTTCACAAATTAGGCCTCCAACCTCATGTGACCAAGACTGGAAGATTGTGACACCAAGCTCCTAAGCAGCAAGTATTAAATGCCCCCAGCATCCATCTATCATAATCAGGAGGAACCCTAGAGTGCCAGACTGGAGGAGCATCTTTCAAGATTTGAAGACCACCGGACAACAATTCACGGTGTACCTACGATATCAACAAAAGGACACGCTTGCGAAGATTCCAAATGTGAAGGTCCAAGATGTATTCGATGACTACGTAAGATTAGAAAATCCGAGTGGTTACGGAGTTCTTGGATTCGAAGACATTCTCTACGTTTCAATTCCAAGACAGTCAGCCGTTAGACCAATGCAGTAAGGGCTTAGTCATAGCCCCTACGGCCAAAGTTTAATTGGCAAAATCGGTTTGCATTTATATCCAGACCAGACTATTAGTTGGTGTAATTTACAGTGTCATCGCTAGTGTACATTCCAATTGAAAACGAACGTGTCCTCAGTCAACATCAGGAGTATATCCTGACAAACTACAGATGGATACAATTTGATAGAGGATCGCGGACGAGTGCGAGTATCCCTCTGCACATGGTTAAGGAATACAAGTTGACAGCTAACTCTGCGATGTGCAAGGTTGTCAATGGAATAGTCAATGTAGTGGGAGCAATGCCGAGGGCAGAAGAGCTCCGAGCCGCTCTTGGACTTCGTGAGTTTGATAATCTTCGGGCTGGAGGACAGAGAAAAATCTGTGAGGTTAGCGGTGTTCCATTTGTACACCCCGACCATCCATATAACAGGTGGATCTCAATCGGTTTCCATAGACCATTTTCAAGACATTTCTATCAGACCTTTGCATGGTTGCAAGGGGAAGAAATCTATACCTATCACCCTGGGAGCTTCATTCTAACAAATTATCGGTTGTATCAGTTTGATGCCAGAGAAAAGAAGATGTTCATCTTTCCGCTTCACATGGTTGAGACATTCGAAGCAAGAAAGAATGAGCTCAAACTAAAGGCGACATCTGGGAAATTCAAAATCAAGGGTAGAGTTCCTCGACAGGACCACCTTCTTGGTGTCTGGCAGACTCGTGCGTGGAGTTCAATTTCAAAAGAGCATCTCGATTGGTTGGTACGACCGTTCAGTTACATTACACCGCATCATCCATTGTCACAATACATAGTCAGCGACTCTGCAACAGTGACCCCAACTCCTGTAGCACAGGAAACAACGCAGGAGATGCAGACAGCTGCAGGAAATGGCGGTGCGGGCACAGTGTTTGTCAAACCAGTCATCAAAGACAGATGCACCCATTGCTCTGCACCAATGTCTTGGGAGCAAATCGATTGGACAGGCCCGGATCAATATGCTTGCCCTTCATGCGGTGCCACTCACAGGGTCGATTACATTAGAATGTAAAACGCTTTAGGAGTGGGCTTTGGTCCACTCCAATGAGAGCCTTTTGATTGTCTTTTTAGTTGGCAGACCTGTTTCTAGGTCCCAACCTCGGAGTGTGTAATAATCGTCAAGCATTGGATCAAGATTCACTGTTTGACCCTTTCCTGGACCCTCAGGCATTGGCTCTTTGGTGAATCGATCTGGAAGATTGTCGTCTTTTCGTGTTATTCCCTCGCGATTATTGAAAAGGCGTTTCAGTGTAATCTGGCGCTCCGCAATCTCTACTAAATTCTCGACCTTGCCCAAATGCTTCTCCCCTGTTGCTAGAGGCAACATCTCCGCAAAATCTTCCATCCAGAAAATTGGAGGCCATGAAACTGAATACCAACAAACAATCAATGTATCACGGATAGAATACGAATTCTCACTCTCAAAGACAGCAATTGCTTTGTGTTTCTCAGTGTAGGGATCGATAATCTCAGGAAGTTTGTCGGCGCCCCATCGCTTTATGGCTACATCCTCGTAACCTAGTTGATCAACAACAACCAAGCTTCTAAGATGGTCAGCACCCCTTGCAGATGTTGCATGGCCAAGTCCTATACTACGATGTGTACGACCGTCTTGACCTGAAACCTCCATTCCTTTGACATGAATTGCGTATTTCTCTGATCCTTTTCCAATTGTATCTGCAGCTCTTTTACTCCCCTCAGCAAGCAAGTCTCCAAAACCTTCACGCTTCGCAATCATCTCTAGCAGACGTATTATTTGTTCTCTGTTTCCCCACTCAAGTTTGAGCCCACCGGTATCTTTCTCAGTTATGAGACCGTTCTCAAAAGATTCAATGGCAAAACCGATGGTTGCTCCTGCTGAGATGATATCCATCCCATACCGATTACAGATTTGATTCGCCTTCAGTGTAGTGGCAAAATCATCAACACCAAGTGAGCTACCAAATGCCATTAGACCCTCATATTCAGGCCCTTCTTCAAGTGTACCAGCAAATGGTCCAGTTTGAACATAGTTGACCTTCTTGCAACCAAGACTACAACCAAAACATGCTCTGTCTGAAACTGTGAATCTCGGCCTGATGTAGTCTCCAGTCAGCTTCTCGTAACCAGGAAAGACTCCAGTTCGATGGTTGTAGGTTGGTAACTCACCAATCTCCTGCTTGACTGCGGTTAGAACCCATGTCCCCCACTTGCCCATTTCTTTTGCCTGAGGGTTCTCACGGACTCGTGAATGTGCCTTTTTAGCCAGCTCAAAGAATCCCTCGTGGTCATGCACATCCACTCCACCGTGACCGCGAATCGCAATTGCTTTCACATTCTTAGAACCTAGAACAGCGCCCATTCCTGTACGTCCAGCAGCTCGTGCATGGTTCACCATCACTGCAGCATACCGGACTTGGTGTTCACCAGCCGGACCAATAGCAGCAACCTGGATGTCTGGGTCGTGTTGCATTTTTTTAATATTGATTGTAGCCTGATCAGTGGTCGTTCCCCACAACTCAGAAGCATCAAGAAGATCCAGATGTGAATCTTCAATATTGATGTAGACAGGATGGTCTGCTTTACCTTCCACAACAAGCATGTCGTATCCAGCATATTTGAGTTCGGGACCTAGGAAACCACCAACATGACTTTCACCCCAGATACCTGTCAGAGGAGCTTTGGATATGAATACAGTCCGTCCACTCATTGGCCACATCGTGCCTGTGATTGGACCGGTAGCCACAATCAGTTTGTTGTCCGCTCCTAGCGGATCTGTGCCACTTGGTACTTCATCATAGAGGAGCTTGAGCCCAAACCCATCACCGCCTATGTAGTCCTTTATCCAATCCTTGGGAAGTGGATCCACATGAAACTCGCTATCACTCAGGTTTACACGTAGAATCTTTCCCTTATAGCCGCCAGCAGTCACTTCATTCAACTCCGCTGGCCTCTTGAGCGGTTCGTTCTATCTCTCGGAGATAACTCGTTATCTTACTGTGTCGGTCCAATGAAGGTGCAACAGAAACATCAGTGTAGTTTATCGCCCCAGTTGGACAAGCTTTAGCACACTCGGGGTCACCCCCACAATGGTCGCATTTAATTATCTTCATTCTTGCCGTGTCTAGCAGAATGACTCCATTCACACAAGCTCCAACACATGACTTGCAGAGTATACACTTGCTCTCATCAAGAAAGGTCACCTTTGTGATTGGGTCTCGGCGCATTGCGTATACAGGACATATGTCAACACAGGGAGCGGTTTCGCAAGGACCGCATACATTGGGTAAGTCCATTCCAATATCATCATAACGGACAATCTTCACCCTTGCAAGACTTGGTTGGAATCGCCCTTCGTTTTTAGCAGTGCATGCAAGTTCGCATATTCTGCAACCCGTGCACTTTGTAAAGTCAACGACCAGATGTGATGGTATGAAAACCACCTCGATGTCTTGTATTTCATACATTTCTACACTAAAATGCTTCGGACAATCTATACTGTTTATTAGGTGTCAGGTCGTACGACCGAGTAGGTTGAATGCTATGTCAGAGGAAGAATATGTCGAAGCTGACACAGGAAAGAAGGGAAAGAAAAAGGCCGACTACTGCGAAGTCGAGTTCGAAATTGGCAATATTGAGTTCGAAGCAAAAGGACGGAGTATTGTCGTTGAACGCATGTTCAGAATGCTTCTAGAGAAGATCGAGGAAGGGAAACTTGTAGCTGAGTTCAAGTTACAAGATGCAGAGGAGGAGGAAGAAGAAGAAGACGAGGAGGAAGATGACCCTCAAGAGGATACCTCTTACAAACCTATGGTTCCTGAACTTCCTGAAGAGGAACCATCCTTGGACCCACCACCAGAGTGGGATACTCTTGAAACAGAGGAACCTGAAGTTTCTGATGCCGAACGTGAAGAACTAGGTCTTGAGTAGTTACAAGGCGAGCTTACTCCACTGGCACTACCCAGTCATGAGGGTCTTCTAGCTCTCCTGACTGGATTCCGATCAAATCATCAAAGAGTCGTTGAGTTAACTCTCCGGTCTGACCGTCGGAAACCTCATGTGGTGTATCCTTGTACCACAGAGACCCCACTGGAGCAATTATAGCAGCTGTTCCGCAACCAAATATCTCTTTCACCTTCCCAGAAGAAATTCCTTCAATGATTTCATCAATGGAAATCATTCGTTCGGTTGGAGTCAGTCCATAGTCCTTGACAAGAGTAAGAACTGAGTCCCGTGTAACTCCAGGAAGAATAGATCCTCCAAGGGGAGGTGTTACGACCTCATCATCAAATCGAACAAACAGGTTCATGGTTCCTACTTCTTCAATCCATTTTCGTTCATGAGCATCTAACCATAGAACTTGGGAGTAACCAACCCTTGCAGCATCTGTTCCAGCAAGTAAACTGGCAGCATAATTCCCGCTTGCCTTAGCTGCACCAGTCCCACCTTTAACTGCTCGAACATACTTGTCACTCACATAGATCTTTACTGGAGCAAACCCTTCCTTGAAATATGGACCTACAGGACTGAGGATGACATAGTAGAGATACTCTTTGGAGGGGCGAACACCAAGTTTGGGCTCGGTTGCAATCATCGTGGGACGAATATAGAGAGAACTACCTAGCACCTCTGGAACCCATTCGGAGTCAATCTTCAGAAGTTCCATCAATGAGTGCAGTGCAAAGTCGATCTCGATGGTAGGCATCACCATCCGTTCTGCAGATGCTTTGAGCCGTTTGAAATTCATTTCAGGTCTGAAAAGGAGGACTCTATCACCTCTTCGGTAGGCTTTCATCCCTTCGAAAATTCCTTGAGCATAATGTAGGATTTGAGCAGCAGGACTGAGTAGAAGAGGTCCGTATGGATGAATCCGTACGTCTTTCCAATCGCCATCAGTATGACGCATGGAGAACATATGGTCAGAAAAGACAGTGCCAAAAGCGACTTGCAGAACGTCAGTTGGTTTCTCTTTTCTTTCATCCTTGGGAACTAGATCGATATCGATGTTCATTCTCAAGCACAACGTTTCTGCATTAAACAAATCCACCTCTTAAACGGATAGGTTCTCAATATTTTCACAGAATGAATCAAAAATGGCATCTTAGAAAATCACATAAGTCATGCAATAACTGATGAACACACGACAGGAGCAGGCACAAATGAGTCATCATGAAGGATCTCCACCAGAAGATGTATACTACGTAGACCCGAAAGAGGTTCTATCTCAATACAGTGTGGAGTGGATTTCTCTCAGGAAATCGTTTGATGAAATAAAGAAGCAGCTCCTAGAAGTTCAGGCTGAGCTCAGCCACATAGACCGAAAACTCGAAAATGGCGAACTCACAGATCAAGAACATATCACACTCTATCGAGAGAAGTGGGCTGAATCCACCCTTATTATTCAGGTGAAGCGAGAGGTGGAGAGCAGGCTGTATGTGATTCAGAAGGAACTCCGCGCTGCCAACAGACAGCTGAAGCAAGCAGAAGAAGAGCGTCACCGAAGAGAGAGAGTGGAGCAAGAAAAATCCAGTGCAATGATAGAATGGATGTCTCTGAAGCAGGGTTTCGACTTGGTCACTGCCAGGCGAAACGAGATAAACGCAGAATCTGACAAACTAGAGATTCAGAGACGCAGTGGAAGTATCCCGGATGAAAAATACAGAGAGACCCGAATTGATCATATCCGACAATTAGCAGAGCTTCGTACAGTAGAATCTGATGTCAAACGAAGACTTGGCGAACTTTTAGAAATTATCAGAAAATGACTCGTGTCAGTACTTGTAGAAAAAAGAACAGTTGCAGAACCCAAAAGAGGGTCCTGCAAATGTCAATCTATACGCGATGACCTTGTGCAATCATAGCATCGGCAACTTTCAAGAAGCCTGCGATATTTGCACCAATAACATAGTTGCTCTTCTTGTCGAACTTCTCAGCTGTCTTGTAAGCATTTGAGTGAATGGCCTGCATGATCTGTTGCAGCTTCGCATCTACCTCTTCTCGAGTCCAGAAGAAGCGTTGACTGTTCTGAGCCATCTCGAGTCCGGATACTGATACACCACCAGCATTTGCAGCCTTACCAGGTCCAAAGAGAACATTGGCCTCAAGGAAGATTTCGACACCTTCTGGTACAGTGGGCATGTTTGCCCCCTCACCAACAGCCATTACGCCGTTATCAACCAGCATCTTTGCTTCCTTACCATCAACCTCGTTCTGGGTTGCACTCGGGAGCGCGACGTCACATTTTAGGCTCCAAGGACTGGCCTTAGCGGTCTCAGTGTAGTCCACCTTGAAGTGTTCTCCGTATTCCTTGATACGACCTCTTCGAACATTCTTCAGGTCCATGACCCACGCTAGTTTGTCTCTATCGATACCGTCGGGGTCATGAATCCAACCATTTGAGTCACTCAGTGCAATGACCTTAGCACCAAGATCGATACACTTCTCGGTAGCATACTGAGCAACGTTACCAGAACCAGAAACGACAACTGTCTTATCCTTCATTTCTTCGCCACGAGTCTTCAGCATCTCTTGTACGAAGTAGACACAACCATATCCAGTTGCTTCAGGACGGATCAAAGAACCACCCCAACCAGCACCCTTACCTGTAAAGACACCGGTTCCATGGTTGTTTGTGATCTTCCGGAATGCGCCGTAGAGATATCCAATCTCACGACCACCTACACCTATGTCTCCAGCAGGCACGTCAATAAACTGACCAATGTGTCGGTAGAGCTCAAACATTAAGCTTTCACAAAAGATCTCAACCTCTGCATCTGTCTTACCCTTTGGGTCGAAATCAGAACCACCCTTGCCACCACCCATTGGCAGTGTTGTCAGGCTGTTCTTGAAGACCTGCTCAAAACCGAGAAACTTCAGCACACCCTGTGTGACAGTAGGATGGAAACGAAGACCACCTTTGTAGGGTCCCAGGGCTGAGTTGAATTGAACTCTGAATCCACGGTTGACTTGAATCTTGCCATCTCTATTCTTCCATGGAATACGGAACTGAATCAGACGTTCAGGCTCTGTAATCCGTTCAAGGATAGAATGTTCCTGATACTTGGAATTTTTCTGGATAGCTGGCTCCAGACTCTCCAGTACTTCCAACGCCGCTTGATGGAAGACCTTCTGATGAGGGTCTTTCTCAATGAGGCTGTTGTAGACACTTTCTATGTACTTATCCAATAGTACTCACTCACCACTTGTTATGCGCAGACGGGGCGCGTGATGGCTTCTACATAAATCAATCGGATTCGGACCCGGACACGAAAAAACAACAAAACTATGATTTCTGTCCATGTAACTACATAATTGTAAGACAAACAGTCTTTAGCTATATCAGTTAAAAGAAATTTGGGCGAGAAACGATGCCGATATTTGAACAGGAATGGATTTCCCCAATCCTTGAATGCTACAAAAAAAGAAAGATCACTGAGAGCTATTCAGTCATTTTAGGGCTCAACCCTGTGGGTCAAGCGCTCTGTCGGAAAATGTATGAGAACAACGAGTTTGAAACAGTTCTTCTCTTCAACTCCCCTGCGTTCTCAACATGGAACAGATACCCTGTCGATCTAAAGCCGCCAGTTGTCCCCGTACATGGAATGATTGCAGAAGACGTGATGATTATCTTTGGAGATGTCATGGTCAAGGAATATGATTGGATGACTGATTTACTATTTTACCTTAGAGGAAATGTAGCTACGAGGTTCGTGATTTCTGTAATGACACATGAGGGGCCAACGTGTGGGCACGTTTTGTCGAAAAAAGGAGACAGACTTCTGAAACGAATGGAAGTTCCTCTTGGAAGGTCTGACTTCTACGATGGTATCACAGCCCCCCTCATCAGTGCAGGGAGTGCTGCAGGCTTGGACCCTGTTGTCCTTTTCGTAGAAGAATCCCAGGATCGAGATATCATCCTTCAAGTTGATGAGATTGCAGTCACTCAAGCTGACGCTGATGAAGCATACATGCTTCTCAAGAAAGGACTAGATTTTCAACTTACTCGTTAGTCATCGCGTTCTTCAGAAAAAGTTCTTCCATAACCAGTTCGATCTCTTCCAGCCATTTGGTCGAATCGTTGGTGGATGTCACTCCGGGAGATACTACTATCGCATTTGGTGCACATGAGCGCTATTATTTCTTTGACGTCTACAATGTCTCCGCATGAGATACATGTCCAGAGTCCACCTTGGAGCAGCTTGGTCTTTCTAAAAACAGCCTTTGCCATGTCCCTTAGGGATTCAGGGCAGTCGTCCGCTACACCTGCAACTCCTTTTTCTGACCACTCACAAAGAACAGACACTAGAGTTGTCATCAGTTCGATAATCCGAGTCGTACGGTCCTCAATCTCAGTAGAAGATTCAGATTTGGTGTCTCTAGGTGCATCAGGGATTCTTGACAGCATTTCGATGAAAGCAAAGAACGCTGGTGGGGGTAATCTCTCCCTTCCTCGAGCTTCAACCATTTGACCAAGAACCGCCGAAATCATCAGGGTCTGAGTATAATCTTCACGAAGGATTTTCTCAGTTTCTCGGACTATCTTAGTTGCGTCAATTCGGTACTTTGTTTCCTTGATTCCATGTTCTTTTGCAATGTTTTTAACGGAATCAAGAAGACCCATTCCTTTTGCCATCATTCGATTGACCTTTCTTGCAATGGTTTGATAGGGGATTCCAGTATCATTAGCTAGCCTTTGCAATAGGTCTCTGGCGGTCATACTCAACAGTAGCACGTACCTGTGGTGACACGATTCAATTACATGACGACCATTTTAGGTTACCGTAAATCCCCGAACCTGAAAGATGGGTGTGTGACAAATCTCATAAAGGGAGAGTGGCCGCCAAACAACGGCGGACAATTATGAAAGACTATGATGTCATCCTAGCAAGCGGTGCAGAACACTTGAAGGAGAGCTTTCAAGAAGAAGGATTCCGTGTGTTCACATCTGCGCTGAACTATGATAGAAGAAGACTCTTCCCAAACGCGGATATATACGCAAAGTTGGAAGATGTTTCTGAAATATCAAACAGACGGATTGTCATCATTCAGAGTTGTACCGGATCAGGCCCAGCTGAAAATGAACAATATACAACATCAGACCGCGTGGTTGAACTCCTTCTTTTACTGGATCTCCTTTCAAGACCAGTAGCTGTTCGAGAGACTGGACACAAATGTTATGAGTGCAATCCAATCGCCCCTCCTTCTAGTGTTGAGGTGGTTCTAACATTCCAACCATTTGCATTGCAGGATAAAGCATTCAGGACCGGAGAGGCTGTTTCAGGAAGATGGGCCATTGAGACCATCGCAAATGCGTGCAACAAGGTCTGGGTCGTCAATCCACATGCCCATGATAGTCTTGATTGGGTGCAAAAATTGCGTGATAAGAATCTCTACGAAACAATTGATGTGATTCCCGAACTAGTTAAATTCGCAGAGAAACAGTTTGGCTATAGTGATTGTATTCTCGTAACTCCAGATGAAGGAGCTCAAGAGAGATACAAAATAAAGGGCTTTGGAAAGAATAGAGAGAACTCATTCAAAGTCGACCTTCATGGAAACATTGAGGTCAAAGACAAAGAAGTCATTATAGTGGATGACCTAACAAAAAGTGGCAGTACACTATTGAAGGCTGCTGATAGATTGAGAAATCAGGGAGCAGCAGATGTTGGAATGGCAGTCGCACACGTGCTGCCATTGACTGAAAGAGGAGAGGAACTGCTCGAGGAACTACTCGAAAATGCTCGTGGTATGATTGTGACAACAAACACTATTCTTACCGAAATCTTCGGCGAACAGAATCCACAACTAACCTACGATATCGTTCAGACGTTGGTCAAGCATCTATAATGGGTCAATGAATTCAGTCTACGTAATCCTCGGCTTTACCCTTCGCAGTCCATGCCTTAGCACTTAGCTTCTCAACAAGATCCCTCTTTTCAAGGTCTCTAAGAGCTTGTACTACATCGTTCTGATTGCACGCGACATGCCGCTTTTTCAGTATCGAAGCAATAGCACTTGGTCTATGGGCATCTACTAGGATGAGTCCCAGTATTTTCCGTTGAAGCTCGGTGATCTCCTCGCTCATTGTAACCATGCAAGTCGGTCTTGTTGGGTTCTTAAGCCTATCTCTAAGTCGGTAGTTTATCATGACGAAACCCTTTTGTTGTGGGTGACAACTGCGCCAGAAGAATGAAGCATGACAGCTGACAAAGAGTACCACATCGGAATTGCACCTGGAGAAATTCCTGAACTTGTACTTTTACCAGGTGACCCTGACCGTGCTAAAGATATTGCCATGAAATTCTTTGACGAGCCCGAAGAGATCGCCAAGAAGAGAGAGTATTGGAGTTTCAAGGGAAAATGGAAAGGTGTGCCAGTTGCAGTATGTTCGACGGGTATTGGCTGTCCATCAGCAGCAATAGCCATTGAAGAGCTTGTCAAGGTTGGTTGCACTACATTTCTACGAGTAGGTACATCTGGTGCAATCAGTCGTTCTGTTAATGCGGGAGACCTTGTCATCTTCACTGGTTCTGTCAGAGATGAAGGTACTTCTCGACAATATGTACCAATCCAGTTTCCAGCAGTTGCAGATCCAGAAATCGTCATGGCATTAGTCAAGGCAGCTAAGGAAAGCAGTGCAAAGTTCCATGTTGGTATAGGGCACAGCAAAGATGCATTCTATAGTGAACATTCAGACTATGTTGCTGACCCAGAGGGAACCTTGAGAAAATGGGAGCTAATGAGGAACTCTGGAGTCTTAGCAACGGAAATGGAAGCAGCAGCTCTCTTCGTCATAGGCCATCTACGTGGTGTGAAAGTGGGGACGATATGTGTAGCCATTGGAGAGAACGTGGAGAAAGAAGCTAAGATTGTAGGGAAACCACCAATCGACGAACTGATATCCGTGGCTTTGGATGCGATGACCTCTTTCAAGAGATAAACGGATTTCCTAAATTCCACCAAACCAGACTTTCTTTTGAACAGCCATCTGGAGGTCCTCAGCTGTTCTCTTGTCTATACCAGTAAGGGTCGATAACTGGTCAGGGCTGGTTGCCACGAGATCCGTTGTTGTAGCAATTCCAGCATTGAATATCAGGTTAATAGTGGGTTCAGGCGTTCCGAGTTCAGTTAGGAGACCTCTGAGATCAGCCATTGTGTCAGCGCTTGCTACTGGTGGAGCGACCTCAGGCATTTCATACTCAATCGGGTCTTCTGCCTCTACACCAATGGGTTCTGAAGGATCCACAATGGTTACCGTGACGGTTTCGGTGGATTCCTTCAATTCACGAAGTTCAGTCATCTCACCTACGGAGCCATGTTTAGCAATAAATGAAGGTCGCAGGAAAATGACACCAATCAAAATGCATAGTGCTAGAAGTGGAATTAGCATGACGTTGCTGACATCCATTGGAACAATAGTATTCGCGGGTCCTGGACCTATGAGACCACCAATTATCCCATCCAAGAGGAGGACAGTCCAAGAATCACCGGAGAGGTCTGTAAAGATAAATATCCAAAGAGGAGAGAATAGACCAAAGCCACCTGCCTCAAAGATTAGAAATTCTCTTACAGCGTCTTTTTGAGCAAAGCGCACTAGGATTGGTGGAAACACTGCAAATCCTATTGACAGAAAGAACCAAAGAACATAGATATCCCATCCTAGGGATTGAATCTTGATGATTGCGGCGCCGAGAAATATCATAAACGGAAGGATTGCGCCTAGAATAATACCATAGGCATATCTCATATCTTAAACTCACCTCTAGAGCATTAACCAATTCAGAAGTGATGAGGGAGTCTTTTAGGTGTTTGTAGGATTTCATAGAGGGTTGCCTACTGTGGTACAAACCAATACTTAGAGAGGGCCAGTTTTGGGAGAAATACTCAATGTAGCAGCGTAATGCGCAAATGGTCCAGAATAGGGAAAAGGGCGCCCTAAAAAGCATTTCTAAGCTAAGTCTTATAAGGGTCTAGAACGACCTCTAAAGCACCCTTTTGGAGGAGTAAGATAAAATGACTTTCATCGTTAAAAAGGCAGTACAAGATTATGCAAAGAAGAAGAGTGTCCAAGTAAGTGGAGACTTCTACGGCGCACTTGACAAAAAGGTCGAGATGCTACTCGACAAGGCTGCCAAAAGAACAGGCGATAACAAGCGCAAGACTCTCAAGTCTTATGACCTGTAATCGAATCTGATGATGCCGGGAGTGGGAGCGCAGTAAAAGGTGCTTCCACAACCTTTTTTCTCTCTCTAAACGTCACTCTTATCAAGTAGTGAGAAGGTAACCAAGTGTTGTAATTTTGAGGAGTTATGCCGAGTGTATAAGGTCTGTCTTACAAATGATGATGGTCCTCGTAGTGAGGGAATGTTAAAGCTCGCAGAAGTACTTAGTGAAGTGGTAGAGCTAATAGTGGTTGTCCCAGATGGACAAAGGAGCGCGACTGGAAAAACCTTGACATTGAAGAGACCCATCAGAGTCACTGAAAAACATGACCAGAATGGATACCAATTCGTTACACATGATGGTTCTCCAGCAGACTCCGTAATTCTCGCTCAAGCATTTTATGATGACATCGACCTCATAATATCAGGAATCAACTCTGGGGCCAATGTTGGGTATCAGAGCATGCTGACAAGTGGGACTGTGGGAGCCGCGTTTGAGGCAGCTATCAGAGGTCTACCAGCAATCGCAGTATCTCGTCAAGCATCACCCAGTGATTGGTTTGGAGCAACAGGCTCAAACGGTGACTTTGTAAAAGTATGTGAGATCACAAAGGACCTTGTGATGAAAGTCCTTGAGAAAGGTATGCCACAGGGGATTGATATGATTAATCTAAATTTCCCATGTACTCTCACAAATAAGTCAGAAATCGTCGTCACGATACCAACCAAAGTTCGAATGCATAATGAACTTGAGAAAAGAATAGATCCGAACGGTCGTCCATACTATTGGTATCTGGGTATTGAACGTGACCCTCCACCAAAATCAGATGCTCATGAAGTTTTTGTCAAAGGGAACATTTCGCTCTCACCAGTCATTCTGGACTGGATTGGGGAGAAAGAAGTCAAGATTCTTGAAGAGTTCATGAAGAATTGATTTTCTTCAATGCATCCCACAATGCGTCCGTTGTTGGTCGCTGAAGAGCGAATCCATCTGAATCTGTTACTATTATTCTACGGTCGGGATTTTGCACAATCTTCCCAATCACACTTGCGGAAACCCCTCTCGAATGGATTATGTTCACAACTTCAGTTGCGTGGTCTTCATTACAGCAGATAATCATGCACCCACTACTGATCAGTTCCATTGGGTTGACCTCTAGTGAATCACAGATAGCTTTTGTCGAGCGATCTATTGGAATTGCTTCTTTGTAAATCTCAAACCCAACTTTACTTGCATCACAGATTTCATGTAATCCCCCGGAGAGCCCACCTTCAGTTGGATCATGCATTGCGGTTACAAATCCAGTTTCGAACGCAGCAACTCCTTCAGCCACTACACTAATTTTTGTTCTTAGAGTCTTTGCTTTCTCAACAATATCAAGTCCAACCTTTGTGGTAAGAAATTCTTCACCTTCAGTGGCAAGTATTGCTGTGCCCTCAAGTGCTATCGACTTTGTCACAATTATTGAATCTCCAGGTTGAGCACCGCTTGAAGAAACGTATTTTCCTTGGTCAGCAATTCCAATCATGAATCCTGCAACTATTGGACGATTGATCCCCTCAGTTACTTCTGAGTGACCGCCAGCAATTGCAACACCCAGAATTTGTGCTGCGTCATCAATTTGTTTCATGATATGTCCAAGTTCTTTGGGAGTAGTTTTTTCGGGCAGCATTATCGAGGTTAAGAACCATCGCGGTCGAACTCCAAAAGTGGCGATGTCATTTGCATTCACATTAACTGCAAGCCAACCTACATCTGCAACGGATCCAGTTACAGGATCAGTTGCTGCAATGATGACCTTGTCACCAATACGAATTACAGAAGCGTCTTCACCAAGACTGGGCCCAAGTAGAATATCGGGGTCTTTCGTTCCCAGATTTGCGAACACTATTTTCTGAAGAATCTCGGGTGGTACTTTTCCAAGCAGCATTACAACACTCACCTCAATGGGAGGTGCGCACAGATTCTGTGTCTGATGCATGAAAAGCAGATTCATTGCGACCCAATACTGGGCTCTCCTCGCTCACTATGACACCAGACATTTTTCGAACCTTGTGCGCATGTCAGAAAACGAGCGCACGCTAATAACATAATCGAGAGAGACCCCTTGTTGTGATATCACTTAGGAAGATAGGTTTCGACTTGGCGTAGGTCCTGCTCTCTCAGACGACTTCTTGTTAGACTAGAGCTGAGAAGTGTTCGAAGAATTGAGGTCTCTTTCAAAAGCTCCCGTGAAAGATATGCTCGACCTCCTGCTGCTCGGGCAACAAGAAAAGCACCGAATGTCTTTCGAAATTCATCCACCATGAGGATGGTTTCAATAGGATCATGTAACCCTTCTTTTTTCATCCTCAGCATCGAGGCCAACTCTAGGGCTTCATGATAAGGACGCTTCAAGAACTGAGGCCATTTTGACTGTTCCGGATCGACATTGATAGCAGCCAAACGGACCTTTGCTTTCCGAATCAACCGTGCAGTACGAACTAGGTCTTGAACTGGAGTGAATCTATCATGACCAGGACCGACTGATTGTGCGAGGGGAATGTTTGGAGAGAAGTCTGAAACAAGTATCAAAAGGGGTTCGATATCATCGTTTCGCATACGCTCCCGCCGGATGGTCTCAAGTGACTTCTTCAGTGCTTCTGCAAGTGGTGTAAGTCCAGAGATCTTCAGACGACCTAATGCTCGATATATTTTATTCCAATTAGTTGTTGGTGCTTGAATCTCAACAGCACCACTGTCTTTGAATGCAACAATCCCAGTACGATCTTTGGAACCACGTGTTTCACTCTCTAGACGTTCAAGGAATTCCCTAACCTGCTCCATGCTCCCTTTCATTGAGAGACTTACATCAATGACTAGGATGATTGTCAATGGCGTCCTACTAGTGAATACACTCTCACGGAGATCTTCCTTTGTAATTTCAATGGGCCCTCCCGAGGTGCTACCGGTCCGTGCAACAGCAGCCATTACAGTGGATGGAATGTGAAGACTTCCAAGTTCACGAGTTGGTATTCGCGAACGAACAGGTCTGCCGTGCTTCGTTGTGTCGGATGATTTCAGAGACCCAACTGCTCTTGAGCTAACTCTCTTTTTGACCCAACCCCCTGATGAAACCCGAGCTCGAATCATAGCTCTCCTTCGTAGCTTCTCAATGTCAAAGAGCTCCTCTCCGGTGTCAATATCAGGCATCTTGACGAAGAAGCCATCAGACAAACCGAAGGGAGCCTCTCGTATCTCAGATTTCGAACCTGAAACCATATCTGGTGTCTGGGGAGAGTATGGTCTCGTGGCTAAACCCCACTCATCACCAGGTTCTGGTTTTCCACCACCTGGTTCTACTGTGTCGATACCAGCGGCAGGACCACTGTTTCGTCGTGTCATAACATCAAGCCACTTTCGCACAATATACCATATTACTGGAACAATGACTATTGTGTCAATTATCAAAACTGGGACGTTAGGAAAATTTAGTAGGGGTATTCCGAACAACAAATTAATTGGACTGACAAAAATCCATGCAAAATAGATGAAGACAACAACCATCATGACTGCAATGATGGTTCCCTTGATGGGATCACCCTGAGGATTCCTTACTCCTTCCGGAGTTTTTTTTTGCCATCCTGTTTGCCAACCGTCGCAAATTTATCCCCTCGACCAAATCGACCTCCACTAGCCCGAGGTCCTGACTTGTCATCATCTTCCTTTGGAACTTCAGTTGGAGACTTACGACGTTCGGACTTCTTGGCTACCTCTGCAGCTTTTGCGATAGCTTGATCCACATCATCAGGTGATGGAGGATCTAGGAGACCGCCCCGTCGAGTCCTGTGACTGAGAACAAGCTGTGATGCAATTCTCATATCATCAAGGGTGACTTGTATTCGACCTTCGAGTGCAGCATTGGTAATAGCGGCTTTGCTGATAATGATGTCAGGTCTCACACCATCCACTTCAAGAGCATCGCAAGCCATCGCAATGGCTCTAAGATTGACATCAGGAAGAACGACATCAGCGAGCAGTTCTTTTGCTTTAATTATTCGTTCTTGAAGAGCAGACTGCTGAGCACTCCAACTTTCCCTGAACTTGTCGGGATCTTCTTCGAATGCAAGATTTCTTCGAACAAGTTGCATTCTGTCCTCAATTGAATGATGAGTACCAACAGGAACATGAAGCGGAAATCTATCCAATAACTGCGGTCTCAGTTCGCCTTCCTCAGGATTCATTGTACCAATTAGGACAAAATCAGAGGGATGAGCCATAGAGATTCCTTCGCGTTCAATGACGTTGATTTTTGTGGCTGCAGCATCCAAGAGATCATCAACAAGGTGGTCAGGAAGTAGGTTCACCTCATCAACATAGAGAACATTCTGATGTGCTTCGGCAAGGATTCCAGGTCTCAATGCTTGAATCCCATCTTTCAAGACACGTTCAATGTCAAGAGCGCCGATCAGCCTGTCTTCAGTTGTTGAGAGCGGGAGATTGACTACCCGCATTGTTCGTGTTTCAGATGTGAGTTTCTTTCCAGATTCCACTGTGCTTCTACAATCAACACAAAGGAGGTCATGATTGTCAGGATTGCATCCGAATCTACATCCAACAACAACATCCACTTCTGGAAGCAAATCTGCCAGAGCCCGAACGACAGTTGTCTTTCCCGTCCCTTTTGGTCCTGAGATGAGGACTCCACCAATTTGTGGATTGATACCATTGAGAATTAAGGCTAGCTTCAGTCTTTCGAGACCAACTATTGAAGTGAACGGTAAGGTTGACCGTTTTAACTCGCCCATAAGCATCCCAATGTATAGTAGTTCCTCGAAACCTGAGTGACAGGTACAAATAAGGCTAAGTGTTCATGTAATATCGTGAGTCTTTTGATATCACACATATCACACCTGGAATGTCCGCAGTGTAGAAGAAAGCACTCACCTGAAAGTGTCGCGTCAATTTGCGTCTGCGGATCACCCCTCTTCGCAGTTTATGACCTAGTTGGGGTAAGAGAGGATTTGGCTAAGAAAGAATTTCCTTCGAACATGAATTCCATGTGGAGATACTCGCAACTCCTACCCGTGAAATCCCCCTCATGTGTTATCAGTCTTGGTGAGGGATGGACACCACTACTTCTGTCAAGGCGTCTAGGAAAACACATTGGCCTCCGGATGCTTCGTATCAAAGATGAGGCGCAGAACCCAACCACAAGTTTCAAAGATAGAGGACTTTGTGCCGCGGTCTCTAGGCATTTCGAATTAGGAGCAAAAGCAATAGCATTACCCTCAGCAGGAAATGCAGCTGTCTCTGCTAGTGCGTATGCCGCAGCAGCAGGACTCCAGGCACATATCTTCATGCCAAATGACACTCCTGAGCCATTCTTCCATCAATGTGAACTATTTGGTGCTGAAACCACCCGAGTGGAGGGGACCATATCAGATGCAGGGAAGACGATGAGAGAACTAAAGGGAGACTGGACAGATCTCTCAACCACAAAGGAACCATATCGTGTGGATGGTAAGAAGACTCTTGGTTTCGAAATAAGCGAGCAGATGGGTTGGTCTGTTCCAGATGCAATAATCTGTCCCACAGGTGGAGGAACTGCAATTATCGGTATCTGGAGGGCTTTCGATGAGCTTGAAGCAATTGGTTTGATTGGTTCTGAACGCCCACGGATGTATGCAGCACAGAGTGGGGGTTGTGCACCAATCGTTCGAGCAATAGAGAAAGGAACCGATGACATTGAAGCTTGGGAGAATGGAGAAACAGAAGCCCTTGGACTAAGGGTACCGAGTCCATTCGCAGGTAGACTCATTCTGCATTCAATCAGAAATTCAGGTGGTGGTGCCGTAGCTGTCGCAGAGCAAGAGATTGAGCCTACAAGAAGAACAGCTTCAAAACTGGAAGGACTCGATATTTGTCCAGAAACAGCGGTTGGCATCTGTGGACTACGTAACTTGATTGAGTCGGGTACAATTGACTATGATGAAGATGTGGTGTTAATCAACACAGGAAGCGGAGCAAGGTACAGCAACTTCAGATGACCTGTGCGCAGAAAACCATCATTATTAATAGTCAGGATGAGAAACACTCAGAACAGCCAAGATAACCCTGGGGGAATCTCAAATCGAACAGTCTACGGACAATCATGACCAGTACCATGGAGTAAGAGACTCACTGGTTGCTGGGAGAAAGGAATTCGCATTTTTCTTTGGACTATTGATATTCTATTTCTATCTGAGATTCGCAGGTATAGAACCCACAATCGTAATCATTCTTGGAATCATTGGAGGAGTATGGCTTGCATTCAGACCTTCTGAATGGGCTGTTGAAGGGTTCGAGAGTGCTGCAGGACATCTTGGTCTAACTGCCTATGTAGCAGGAATGCTCTCCAGTCTTGCAAGCAATATGCCAGAAGCCGTGATAAGTGGGATAGCCGCCTATGACGGATACACAACAGGAAACCAGGACTTGCTGGACATCGCAGTATTGTCAATTCTTATCGCTGCAGGTTTTAACATGCTTCTTCTTGGAATCACGATAGTCATATCCACAAAAGGGAAACCAGACATGGATTTTCCCGAGGAAGCTATCAAGAAAGATGCAGTTTTGATCAGATGGACGTTTGTAGCTCTATTGAGCATGTTTGCTCTTGGTGTGTTGGACATGGCGTCTCCGGATGCACCCCTAAATCCACGATTCCCTGCTGTTGCATCTTTTGTCTTGTTCCTATCGTACATAATCTATGCGGGAGCACTGGCTACGGGAGATGTCGTTGAGGGTGCTGAGAAGGCAAAGGCTAGTCATTCAAAGAGAACAGCGGCTATTCTAGCAGTACTGGGATTCATAGGCATATTCTTCGCAGGTGAAATTCTCACACACTCTGTTGAGATGCTCCTCACCGACTACCACGAGGTTATTGGGCTTCTAGGCAACCAAGTAGCAATAGCAGCTCTAATTCTTGGTGCTGCGGGTGCTCTTCCTGAACATGGCATCGCAGTAATCGCTGCCGCAAAAGGTAAGGTTGGACTCGCAGTGGGTAATCTCATTGGCGGAGTCTTGCAGATTGTACTGCTAATCATGGGAGGGATAGGTATGTTCGTGCCAATCCCATTAGACAGATACGTACTGTTTCAGATCATGGTGATTGCTGGAAGTTTATGGTTCCTGAAACGAGCGATAACCGATGACCACAAACTAGACTTCTTCGAAGGTGCGATGATTATTTTGTTACAGGCGTATGTCTTCGTACTCTTCATAGCTGGAACTCCGATATGACATGAGGCAAGATACCTCTAAGGTCATCTTCACGTACAACGACGTTTGCAGCATCAGCCACATCTTGGTCTTCAGGATTGTAGGCAATAGAAAGACCCACGACTTTGAAGACACTCATATCATTGCGGCCATCCCCAACAAAAGCAGTCTTCTCAAGTGGAATCTCAAAGTGTTTGCTTATTTGGTGGACCACATCAGCTTTTCCACCCCACGCAACTAGATTGTCGACTCCACCAGTAAGGATTCCATCTTCATGGCGGAGGATGTTTGTCAGGACATAGTCAATCCCCACCCTGCGACCAATATCATTGGCCATAACGTCAAGACCACCAGAGAGGATTGCAGTTGTCAGGCCATGGTCCTTCAAGGTTTGGATTACTTCCTTCGCACCCGGTGCTAGTTGAGTTGACATTACAACCTTCATCACTTCTTCAAGGGTCCTGCCTTTCCAGAGTCCAGCATCAAGGTCAGCCCACTCGTCGTAAGTAATCTCTCCAGCGAAGTACTGGTTGTAGTATAACTTACCTTCCACCGTTGTTTCAAATTGTTCGTGCAATCTCCACCACACACTGCTGTGCTTAGTGAGAGTTCCGTCCACATCAAATATAACTAGTCGAATATCCAATTTTGATTACACCTGAAAATTGCTTGAGTGAATTGTGATCTAACTCTCTTTTTCCCGCGCCCTCTCATCACGAGCTTCTTTCTCCAAGTCAGCGAGTAGTTCGTCAATTCGTTTCTCATCTGAGATCCCAGTCTTACCAGTTTTTACAGGTGTTGCTCCTTCAGTCTCAAGTGGTGGGAGGACACCCTCCTTTTCAAGTAATACTTCAGCTTCCATGGCCTGTAACTGGCGGTCTATTCGTTCCTCATCTTGTACGGTTGAGTCAGCTCCAGACAAATCCTCAGAAAGTAGCTCTCCTGCAATGGAGATGTGTTCGAAGGATTCTGAGAGCTTGTCCAACTGTGTTTGGATCTCTTCCGGTCGTAACATTGAACGTGCTTCAGTGAGTGCATCATTTGCAATGGTGAAAGCTCTAAGGACTTCAGCCTGGGTCTTGGCTTCTTCAAGGTTAAGTAGAGCAGTTTCTAGTGTAAGGAACTGCTGATGATAACGAGACCTTCGATTCTCAAGATCCACAACTATACCAAGATGGGACCGTGCCACAGAACGATTACCTTTAGCCATAGAGTCCCTTGCAGACTTTTGTTCCTCAGTCATCCTAGTTTCAAGTCTGCGTACCCTCAAAGTAAGGGCGTTCATTGTGCCCTTCATCTCAAGGATTCCACGTTCCGCGTCTACTTTTTTCTTACCACTCAGAAAGCCCATTTGTTCCACCAGTTTTGGCCTTATGTTTCTATCTCCTGACTTGACACATTTAAGGTATTGTAATCCAGACCCAACAAGTGATATAGAGTTGCTAAATATCATCAAATTGATCTCAGATGACTCTACTTACGTTAATGCAGGATGCAATTGATAGTGCCAAGAAAGTCATCATTGAGAACCTTGACATTGCAGCAGAACTTACAGGTGATCTGAACCCATACGGAGACAAAACACTCCTACTAGATGCCAAAGCTGAAGATGCAATAATCAATGTACTTTCTAGTTCTGGTTCTGATTTTGAGATTCTAACAGAGGAGAGAGGATTCATTAAAAGTGAGAAGACTCCAGAATACCTTGCACTCATTGACCCAATCGATGGTTCTGCTAACCTCGAGCGAGGACTTCCACTTGTTTCTATAGGCATCTCCATTGTCCCCTACACAGATATGATGACATCAGATGACGCCGAGATCAGTGTGATAGATTCTGTCTTTACAGACGAGTGCTATGTAGCAGTATCAGGCAAAGGGGTAACGAGAAACGGAGTGCGTGTGAGGTCAGCAGCTCCAGTCGACCTCAAAGATGCAATAATCTCATACGACATAAAGAAGACTTGGGACTCGCACTTCATGGAGCAGTCGTTGAGAACAATCAGTGCAGTGCATGACACGAGAAGGTCAGCGAGCAATCTTCTAGACCTTTGCTGGACTGCATCAGGATTTCTTGATGGAATGGTGGACCTTAGAGATATGCTGCCCATCATCCATCTCTGTGGTACTCACATGGTTTTTGAAGCAGGGGGATTCGTTCTTGATCAAAATGGAAATCGATTCAATAGTTCTCTTGAGCCAGAGAAAATGATGAATTTCGTGGCTGCTTCCAACGAAACGCTGGCTAGACAAATCTTAGCTAGATTCAAGGGAAGCTAACATTTCAGACATATGCGACCGTTTATTAGAATCACAAAGCGGCGTCGGTTTGATAACAATGCCAAAACCTCCAGTACCTGTTGAAATTGTTGAGAATATGAAAGGTATCAAACACAAAATCGTTGTTCTTTCTGGTAAGGGGGGTGTTGGGAAAACAACAGTGGCTACCAATCTTGCAGTATCGTTTGCAAGTAGAGGGAAGAAGGCGGGAATTGTTGATGTTGATATCTATGGTCCAAACGTTCCAAAGCTTCTTGGATTGAATGGTCAACGGCCCACAGTAGAGGGAGAGTTCATCAAACCCATCACTGGACCTCAAGATGTTAAGGTCATGAGCATGGGATTTCTTCTGAGAAAAGATGATGATGCAGTTGCCTGGCGTGGGCCAATGGTCGCAAGCGCGATTACCCAGTTTCTAGCTAATGTTCGATGGGGAGAGCTTGATGTATTGGTTGTAGATCTTCCACCTGGAACGGGAGATGAGATTCTGAGCATTCTGCAATCTATCCCTGATATTGATGGAGTAGTTATCGTTTCAACACCACAAGAGGTTGCAGTCCTAGATGCTCGAAGAGCAATCCAGTTAGTTCAGAAAATGGGTGTGCCCGTACTTGGGATTGTCGAGAACATGTCGGAGTTTGTGTGTCCAAAATGTGGTGAGTCCTACAAAATTTTCGGAGAGGGTGCCGCTAAGAAGGCATCTGAGGAGTATGGTATTGAACATCTTGGTACCTTACCTTTTGATCCTCGTGTCATCACACTGAGTGATGAAGGAAGTCCCTTTGTCATCATAGAGCCAGAATCAAAGGCATCTCAAGCCTTTTCTGCACTTGTCGATAAGCTGGCTAATAAGATCATGATAGATTAATTGTCGCGATTAAGAAGGGGATTGGTTCAGTCCTCTTCTTCAGTTTCTTTTTCTTCTACGACATCTTCAGCAGCTATTTCCTCTGCTTCGTCCTTAAGAGGTTCTTCAACTTCCACCTCAAGCGCTTCTTCGACTTCTTCCTCTACATCGGCGGCTTCAAGCTCTTCCTCTTCTTCATCCTCTTCCGGTTCTTCAACTTCCACGGGCTTATCTTCAGCAATGGTACCTGGTTTCATCCGTAGGATGTATGTATACCCTACTACAAAGGATACTAGACCAAGTAGTAATGTTAGCCAGAAGGCGCCGTCGGCACCAATCCAGTGTACTGGATCAAGGGCAAGCTCAGTCCTTGGTATGCCTAGAGCAATAGTCTGAAACCACATTGGAATAACAAACGCTATTGGTATGCATATGATGACAAGCAGAAAGATGGACATGATGATCTCTGCTGTGTAATTCAAGATTCGTCTTAGTGTGCTGTCAACAGCTTTCCTTGCCACGGACAATTTGACTCGCCTTGCCATGGCACAAGTTGAACTCCATTAAAACCTTCTGGATTGAAACAGTTGTATATTTGAAACCAACAAAGACTTAAATCGTCTTCAAATTTGATTGAACTTGAGGGGGCTTTTTGGTCAAAGACACAGATGACAGAAGGTATTGCATCAGGTGTATGGGTGAAAACATTCGACCCGGAGAAATCTATGAATATTACGTAGGTCAAACGAGTCTGATGTATTTCAATTGGAAAACAAAATCAAATCGTTCAAAATATGTCACTGTGAAATCCGTTCTTTGTATAGACTGTGGTAATATCGAACTGATAGGAGAGCTTGATAGTATTACTTTCGGAGCTCCTACTCAATGTCCGCATTGCAGTGCTATCTACTCGTATGGAAAAAAGGAGATATCTGAAGGCATCGTCAGATGTCAGAACTGCACAAAAGAATTCTCGGTCATAAAATCGTAGAAGTTTCCAAGTGAATCTGAAGATTTTGAGATAAACCTGTTAGAAGAAGAGGAGGGAGGGGAGGTCCGAAAAAAACAATCTTTGAGAGAGGGAGGGAGTGACAGTATTCATGATGGTCGCGATTCGGACCCCCAGTCCAAGAAATAATAGGAATCATTAGCATATAAGTATTATTGATATCTTCATTCGGTGTAGACAAAGGAGCACTTATGGCCCAAAAAGTTCGTAGACCTAAGGTACGATGTGAGCTAACAACGGCTGAGAGCGGACATGTTGCAGAATGATAAAGGCATGACTTGGGTAAGTGTCATAATAGTATGTCAGATTGCACTCGACTTAGATCTCTTCACAATCAAACTTCTGATTAATCGGTATGGTGTTCAGATCAAATGCTCCCGGGATGAGAATACAGGTGAGAATTCGTGTGCCTTTATATTCCCCTCAGACAAATCATAGAGAATTTCAGAAATGTCTATCAGGAATTCAGTAACAATAAATTCGCGGTTTGGCGTTCAAAGAAATAAATCGTGAAAAGAGAGAAGAGAAGGGGGCCGTGAGAACATGAAGGAGGAGAGATTGCTTCTGAGAGTGAAGCATGTTTCTGAGAGAGAAAGGCCCCCGGCCCTTGCTCATATATTGTTTAGATTATATTTAAGGAAATGTCAGATTGCGGACATTCTTACTACAAAAACAAGCGATTTCAGATTGCAAAAAGGTCAAAAACACGCAGACATGGATTCTCCCATGCCAGAATTACAGATTGAAGAAATTGTTATTGGATCCGGAGATGCACCCAATCAAGGACAGACAGTTGTTGTCCATTACACTGGTTGGCTGACAGACGGAAAGAAATTTGACAGTTCAGTAGACAGAGATCAGCCTTTCGAGTTCAAGATTGGTGTCGGTCAAGTCATCCAAGGATGGGACCACGGTGTGCTCTCAATGAAGGTCGGTGGAAAGAGAAAACTAACCATTCCACCAGAGCTTGCATATGGAGACCGGGATGTTGGTGGTGGGCTTATCCCAGCAAATTCAACCCTTATCTTTGAGGTCGAACTATTAGATCTAAAATAAGAAGATTCTATATTCGTTCAGGTCAAGTTCCTCTCAGGAGGACACAAGCTTGAAGACTCTCAACTTTGATGACCAGCATGCAGACAGGGTCATTGACTATCTATCTCACAATTACTCTGGAGTTACACGGATAATATCAAACACTGAGCAGGGAGTTATGGCCATCTTCATTCATGAGGAGTGTGTGTTCAGGACTGGGTCGTACCAGAGCCTTTCAGTAATTGTTGAATTTCTAACATCCTCCTCCTCAAGCAACCACGCGAACCTCAATTTTTCCGGCACCTCTCTTCATCCTCAATTTGGTTCTTTAATCATTGAACAGATCCTTCGAGACATTATCTGGAATAGACCAGATCATATATTCGATGCCAGAAAATTCAGTCTGTATCATCATACTCTTGTATAGTCATTGATATCAATCATGACCAACATATTTGCAATAACTCTTGTTGTGCATCATCAGATATAAGAAAACAAGCAAACTAGAGCGTCGGAATCATATTCATGATGATGGGAGCGTATCCGTGGGAGAACACCTCGACCACAAAGGGATCATTAGCTTCAGCGACCTTAGTCCATGATCCATTGTCACGTCTGTAGTATGCGTGTTGAGAATTGCTATGACGAATCTCAATTATTGACTTGGGGGGAATTCGGTTGAGGTCAGCAACTTCAAGTGCCTGTTCCGTCTTTGAATCATCATCCTCAGGTTTGGACAAATAGACAGAGAATATACCACCAGCATCAGGAAGGAGCAGAGCAACATGAGGACGATCAGCAGAATTCCACTTCTTAGGGATAGGTGGATATCGGCACGTGAAGGCACCTGATGCGGATCGAAGAACCAGATATGTACCCTCATCTATCGTCATTGAATCATTAACCTCGAGCGTGCTTTGCGTCTGTTGGGATATTCTTGAGCTGGTTGTCACATAGGATACTTACGCGAAAGCGTATATAACCTTCAGTCGAGCGAGTCTCAGAAGCCTTGCCTTCTAGAGATGCGATATCTCTTGACTAGACGGCGTTTCAAGCCCTGATTCCTAAATAATATATTGGGATGCTGCAATGCGAAGGAAAGCTCTAGAATCTGAATTATAGGGGTGCTATCAAGTTCTTTGATGACTTAACAATTGGCCATGTGATATAGTGGCTTGTTCATCCTCGAAGTGAGAGTGTCTCTTCCAAAACACCTTCCAAAGAGGAGAACACTTTGGATGCGCCTGCGTCATGAAGAGCATCTGCTGTAGTTTCTCCTGTGGTAACCCCCCAGAACTCAATGCCAGCTCTCGTTGCGGCTGTACCATCGATGAGAGCATCACCGATGTAAACTACCTCACTTCGACCAACACCCAACTCAGATGTTACTTTCAGTAAACCATCGGGGAAGGGTTTGGGTTTGGGGGACTCATGTCGAGTCTGTATAAGATCAAAATTCTCTTGGAGTGGTATCTGTTTCATGATTTTGTCGAGAGCAGGTCTTCCATTATTGGTCAAAATTGCAGTTTTGAAACCAGCGTCACGAAGTTTTCTTACAATGTCAAGAGATCCTTCTATTGGAGTCGCATTGGCTGCAGCAAATCCCTCGTGCTGACTGAGTATAGTATCCATCTCAGCCTCCATCGCATCCCATTTCTCCAAGGATGTCCCACCATTCAAGAAGTATTTACGGGCTTTGCCTGTTGAGCTGGAAATTCCATCCGCAGGTTCAAAGATTTCAGGAGGCAGTCCCTTTGAGATGTAGAATTCCTTGGTGTCTCTTCTCATCGCTTCAAGAGGGAGAGTCAGATGGGTAATAGTTCCATCCATGTCAAACACCAAAGCTTTCAGCATCAGCGGTCTACCAATCGAGAGCAAATGGACCTGCTACTTAAGGATACCCTTGGGTTCAGCGGTACATTAGACAGAGAGGGCTCTAATGAAAGCACGAATAGCTGATACTACGAGCGGCAGAGTTCTCTGGTAGAAATGTCCTTCCCCATCTAAGAGCAAAGAGTCTTCAAGTTCTAACCCAATGATTTCGGTCAGGAATGCGAGATCATCAGATGGAACCATCCGATCAGACTGTCCATGGAACAACAGGACTGGACACTCGATACTGGAGAGTTGTTCAGTGTCAAACCCATCCTCTGAAATCAGGTTTCTCGATGCACTGAGTGATATGAGAAATGGAGGTGGTTTTAACAAAGCTACTCGTATTGCTGTGGATGCACCGAATGAGTAGCCAGCAATACCAACTTCACTGACCTCCGCGTGAGATTTTAGAAACTCGATTGCGTTCAAGGCATCAGTGACAGCACCGCTAACACCAGAATATCCTTGAGGAGAAGTAGTGGCACCCCGAAAATCGAATCGGAGTGTTGTGAATTTCGCTTCTAGAAAAACATGTTCGAGGGCACCGACAACATGATTCTCCATGTCCCCTCCATAAAGAGGATGAGGATGTAGTATAACTACACCTGTTTTCATAGCGGACTCACTATGTGTGAGAACTCCATGCAGCATGTAGTCTTCAGATGAGAATTCTACGGATTCAGATTTCAAGTGATTCACTCAACATTGGAGGGCGTGTACACCAAGGCCTTTGTGCAAGTCCTACCCATTTCAGCTTGTTGTACTATTTCCATCTTGACTCCGGGAGCAATCTTCTCAGCGACTGCACCAACATATGGCCAGCATGCAGATTCACAGTAGATCTTACCATGTTTCTTGAATTCCTCATATTGAGGACAGTACGGATGATTGGCAACAGCACGATTTTCACTCTCCCAAGTGACATCCATCTCTGAGCCCATAATGTGACCGATGATAATCCATGCATCTACTGAGTCTTTCAGAGTGTCACCTAAACCAAGATGTTTTTTCATTGCAGTGGCATCCTGCTCACCTAGACGTTTGAATATCTCAGCGACTGTATCAAATCCCTCGGCTCCAAAACGGTCTTCCAAAACAAACGGCATTTCAGTTATGAGACGAAACAGATTACTTCGGAGTTCACCAACTTTGTTTCCAGCAGGAATCATTCCTTTGACGGCTGCGGTCTTCATTATACCCAATTCAAGTCCTCCATGTTAGAGCGTGTTTCCTTATCAGGTCAAAAATAACAGAGTAAATTAGTCTTCGCTTTGAAAGTGGGTGGAAAGGATGACCTAGCGAAGGAATTAACTTGAGGTGTGCTATGTTCTACTTCCATATCAGGAGTGAACTTTGTTGAACCAGATTGACTTGGATGATATGCACAGTATGGTCAAGGCATTTCCCGAAATGTTGGTTTCAATTCAAATACCAAAAGAGACCCGAGACCTGTGTGTCAAACTTAGAGAGGTCGGGTTGAGAGGCATTTGTGTCATAGGAATGGGAGGAAGCTCCATAGCAGGTCAATACATTCAAGCTCTCCTAAGAGAATCAGCGACTGTACCAATCATCAATGTTCATGACTCGAATCTTCCAGCGTATGTGGATAATAGTTGGGTTACAATAGCTGTAAGCTATAGTGGGAATACAGAAGAAACTCTTGCGTCTCACGAGGAAGCAAAGAAGCGTGGTTGTCAAACATTTGTCATCGCATCAGGTGGAAAGCTCATATCCGATGACAAGATTATGAGTTGTATAACTCTACCTTCAGATTACCAACCAAGAGCTGCATTTCCACTGATTTTCTCAGCAGTTCTTCACCTTGTTGAGTGTTTGATAGGTAGAGAACTGACTGACCTTAGCATGATTCGTGAAACCCTCACAAAAAAGGTAACACAATGGGAGGCATCATCAATGGCACCTAAAGTAATGGCAGAAGATTTCCTATACAGTGTTCCAGTGTTTATTGGATCAAGGCATCTCAGCCCAGTTGCATATAGGGCTAAGTGCCAAATTAATGAGAATGCGAAGGCTATTGCATTTAGTTCTGAGATTCCAGAAGCAAATCACAACGAGATTGAGAGCTTTCATGGGGAGAATGATCACTCTGTTCTGCCTGTGTTTCTTAGGAGTGTATTTGAAGGAGAACGCTTGATGCAGAGATTTGACATCACAACAGAGATCTATGAGGAAGAAGGATTCAGACCAATAAGAATCAGCATCGGGAGTAGCTCAAGGATCGAAGAAGCGCTGTTGATGACATACTACTTAGATATGGTTTCTGTTGAGTTGGCAGATTTACGAGGTGTCAATCCAATCTCAGTTGATAGAATCATGAAACTAAAAAGCAGCCTCAAGCAAACAGAATAACAGGGCTTATAGAAATGTCGTCAAGCCCGTGTAATTGAAATCTAAGAATCGCCAAGTAATTGACTCCGGTATATCGAAGGAGATGTAATAATACCTAAATATCAAGAACCAATTCCAGCTACTGGTATTATCAGCTTGGAGCACAATATTCCTGTCTTCAGTAGTACTAATTGTCCTTCCTAGAGTGAAGTTTCTATTATAATCCGGATAGAGATTTTGGAATTCATCTGGTATTGTTCGTGAGAATGCTGTGTAAGTGAGCTTTTCGTTATTGAGATATACCGCGGCTCCTATGAATTTCACACGGACATTACCCGATATTTTAGCATCTGTGTGGAAATTAAATGTAAAAGATAACCCCGGATAAACAGACTCATTTTCATGATTGATGCCAGACACTTTAGTCTCCATTACGTTTACTTCTAATGTTTCCGCTAGAATGTAGCTTCCCCCATAATATTGAGCGTTGCTAACAAGAAATACAGAACTTACTAGAGCGACAATAATGACAAGTGTGACAATTACATTCTGAGAACGTTCGTTTGTAATCAACCAATCTCACAACCAGCTCAATGTTTGTCATCAATAAGTCCTTTTTGCTCCACGCATTCTGTTAACAATTACCCACTTAACAGGGATAACGACAAGATATGGATTACCCATGGGAAAAGAGCAAGCATTGCAGGTAATGGAATCCCAGGAAGTATTTCATTCTCTCGAGCAATCACAGTCACATTGACAAAGATACCAAGAATAGCGAGTATTAGCGACATAATCCATACATGAAGAGGAAAGAATAGTAAAGAATGCGCAGAGATGAGAGAGAACGCGATATAGTCCCCAACCCCTATTGCAGAAGTGTTCGATTGGATCCTAGTATAATCAAATGGGTCTGCACCTGGTGTGTCAATTAGAAGTGCAGTGTCAACCGCTGGAGACAATTTTGTAAGGAAGTAGTCTTCTATTGTGACAGAAAAGACTAGGACAATCATACTTGCAGTGAAAAAGATAATACCTAGAAAAGTTCCAAAGATGCTACCATAGAATGCTACAAAAAAATTGCGTAAGTTTGAAGGGACCGAATCCATCATAATGAAGATAAAAGACATCAGTAGAACACCTAATGTCAATACTGATAGAATGCTAGGTAGAATGGAGTTCGTCGCACCCTTAAGGAGGATGAGTAATAATGTTTGGCTTAGTATAAAGAAGGACACTGTAAGGATGGGGGATACTATGAAGGCAACTATTGTTCTCTTGGCACTTGGACCTCTTCTTTGTATCACATAAAAGAGCGAAAACACAACAAGGGTGCCTAAGCTAATTGAAACAACCGTTTGGATGATAATATCCACGATTGTATATGGTTGAGTGTTTTGCGACAATATCTCCCTCAGAATATCAGAACCCATAATCATTGCCGCCAGCCCGGCTCCAATGAGGAGGGGGAGTATTGAAACTCCAATTACTGAGAGTCGTTGTCTGTTAATTATCAAGTTGCTATCCCTAAGGATTCGGCCTTTTTTCACTGTTAAAGAGACTCTCTTTAACGCAATTCGTAGGAGGTCGATGCAAGCGCTTAATTCACTTGTCTTAATGAATAACCGACCTCAGCGAGTGTATATTCTATGAAAAAAATCTTACACAGTTGAGTGAATTTAAGCTCAAACATTCTGACCCTTAGAGCTGAAGCAAATACTGTTTCCGGAGTGGATTGGACATATTGGAATGAATTCGATTATCTCGTGCTGGATGATATAGAAAAAAAAAGGGGGGTGGGGACATGAGTCCCCAAAATATGTTAAACTACTTCTGCCTGAGCAGTACGAATCCACCTACAAGAATCACCACTGCAGCACCAACTGCACCAGCAACAATTGCTAGTGTGAAGTCAACAGGAGGTGTTGTCGTTGGAGGTGTGGTTGAAGATGTGGGTGCGGTCACATCCGCTTGTGGGTAGTAGTGGAAATTGGTGTTAGCTGAAAGCTCGTAGAACTCACCGGCTATAAAGTCGGTTAATTCGAACGGACCACAGTTAACCATGGGCTCTGTAGGATCGAACACTGGATTCCATGTATTCCAATTAGCGTAGCCTATACCATCTACATCATTGAAGATGTGCTTCGGGATGACGCTGTTTGAAGCAAAGTTGTTGAAGTGCCAATATGACTCAGTGTTGAACTCAACCACTACTCTGTAGGGCGTTGGAGCATAAGCAGCTACCAGATCCACCAGACGTACTGAAGCTGGATTTCCATAATCTCCGCTTTCAAAGGCGTACGTATATGAGAATGCAACGTCCTCAGCAGTCAACTTAACACCATCAGACCAAGTTGCGTTCTGGATGATGTCCATTGTGAACCGGGTATGGCCTTCTGGAACAAGAGCGTTGTCTAAGTGTGTTTCAGTCAACAAGGTCTCAGCAAGGTCTGGCCATGGTGCCATGTCTGGACCCCTATTGTACAGTGCAGGCCACAGCTCATTATTGATTGCAGCTGCGTAAGCCGAGTTTGTAGTGTAGATATTAAAGCTATCAGGTTCCTCACCCAGAGAGATTGAAACCGAACCGCCCGCAGTACCATCAATTTTGTGAATATTTCTCATGGTCCACAGACCTGTAATGTAATAGGCAGCGTCCATAACATGACCAGTGAACACATCATTCCTGTAAGCTTGATTGTACGTGTTCTCATAAACAACCAATCTTGGCACATTGTGATGCAAGATCAATTGCATCTGTCTGCCAGCCTCATAGACTTCTTCATAGGTTACACCATAAAGAAGATCATCGCGTAGGGCGTCAAAGCTTGCATTCCTAAAGTTCATCATATTCTGATAATCTAGATCAGCAAATGGCCCATAGAACATATCTCCTAAATCGCTGATATCGTTGCCTAGGAAGTTATATGCGAAGAAGACCATGTCGTAATCGCCATGGAAGTCTAGCCTCGAGATATACTCGTTGAAGTTTGCAGCTAGCGAGTCAGCATCTACACCCATAGATCTTAGTGCATCAACTCCAATTCGTGCTGTTCCACCAGCAATATCCTCAGAGTTATCTCCATACTCGATATTTACATGAAATTGTTCATTTGTACCTGGTGTGGTCCTGCGTGAACCTCCTGCATAATCGTTGGGTGCTCCAGTCCACCCAAATCCTGCATCGTCGAGCATCTGATTAGCTAATGCAACATTTGCACTGTAGTAGTGATAGGGCAGTTCATCTTCAATACTGAAGCTACTAATATAGGGCACAAGTGAGTCATGTTCTTGGTTGTAGCCACTCAAGATTTCATCGGTGACTCTATACTTGTCGAAAGCAAAGGCAAAAGCTCTCCGAAAGACACTCAAATTCAGTGGAAACTTGTCACAGTTAATTGTAATATGACCATATCCATTCCTAAGTGCAGAAGCAATGGTGATATCAGGATCAAGATCCAGCGCTTCATAGTGAATTGGATTAAAAAAGCTATTGTCCATTTGAATTGTACCAGCCAGGAGTGATTGGATCACTGTGTCTGGATTTGTTATCACTTGATAGACAAGGGTGTCTACGTATGGGCCTTGATTCAAATCACTGGGTATCGCAGCTGCTTGTGAAAATGCAGGCGATACCGCCATCAAAATAAAGGCCATACTAAACGTGATAGCAATCAATCGTTTATTACGGTTAGTAAGCATATTCTCTCTATCTCCTTTCCAATCCGAGTAGAATCAGATATCGATTGTTGACTTTCGGACAATAAAAGGCTTGTGGATTCTGTAAGCGATGTGTCGAAGATGACACGTTGTCACAAAAGAGATTTTGTGAAAGCTTCACAATAGAGTGATTCGATTGTGTTGGTGCAGTCTAGGTTTTACTGTATTATCACAAAGACATCCAACAGATGATAATAAGCCACAAGGTCATTAGAAAAAGAGAGCGCGCTGAGTCACTAGACTCAGCACAACTCCTTCCAATGTCATCCATATTTGATCCGTGGATCAAGCACTCCGTATAGCAAGTCTGCAACGAAGTTTGCGAGTACTGCAGTTATTGCGATTATCATGAATATCGCTTGTATCACAGGAAAGTCCATCAGTAGAAGACTGGAGAAGATAAATCTCCCAAGTCCACGCCACGAAAATACTGTTTCTGTCAACGTAGCACCATTGATGAGGAAACCAAAGGTCATAGCAATGATTGTCACCATGGGCAACATTGCATTTTTTAGACCGTGTTTGTAGAGGACCTGATTCTCATCAAGACCTTTTGCACGAGCAGTCAGAATATAATCCTCAGTCATCACATCAATCAAGTTGTTCCTCATGTAGAGGAAGTACCCACCATAACCACCAATACCCAATGTGATCATAGGCAAGAACAGGTGGTGTAAGACATCCCCAGCCACCATGAGTGCACCATACGGACTTGTACGGGCGATTTCCCAGACATCATAACTGATCGTACCATACTGAGGAAATCCTATTCGAACACCCCAAACAGATTCAGTCCACGCAGGTAGCATGAATCCAAAGGCCAGCAGAAGCATCATTCCAAACCAGAATACAGGTAATGCATAAATGAACAGCGCTACTGTGACCGCACCCACATCCTTCTTCGAGCCAGGATCCGCAGCCACTTTAACGCCGGTCCAAATGCCTAGGAGAATGGCCACCATAGAAGATGATCCCATCAGAAGAAGGGTATTTGGTAGTCTTTCAACTATGGCAGTAATCACTGGACGTTGAGTCAAGAATGAAACGCCAAAGTTTCCTGTGAACATGCTTACGATGTATCGCCAGAACATATAGATCCAATCAAAGATATCAGGATCAGGAACCAGACCAAAGTTTGCATACATCTGTTCTAGTAAATCCTGAGTCAGATTCCTACGGAGCTCGTCACTAATCATCAGACTAATAGGATTTGCTCCAAACAAAAAAGTTGGAAGTCTAAATAGAAAGAAATTGAAGCATACAACAGCTATTATGAGTAGGACCATGTAGATACTTCGACGGATGATGTATTCTCGAAGGCCCATCTTGTTGAATCACTCCATTCTAGAAGGTACCTAGTGTCACTAAGTATTATCCTGCTATATAATTTTAGAGAGCTACTAATAAGCGTAACGTTCAAGGCTGGTTGCAAGAAAAACCAGAAAAACATAGGGGCGGGTTGGAGGTCAATAATGACCTCCTAACCCTGATCTCAATTATTATCTCTCTCTCAACCTTGGATTTAATACTTGATCTAAGGTGTGTCCCACGAATGTAAAGGACAACGATAGAAGTGTGATCATCAGACCAGGAAACAGTACAACCCACCAAGCACCCCTAATGAAAGCACCACCACCACTCGCATCTGCAAGCATACGACCCCAACTTGGCTCTTCAGGGTCTGTGAGACCAAGAAATGATAGTCCAGCTTCAGATAAAATGGCACCTACAACTCCAAGTGTAATATTAGCAAACAATATTGGAGTAACGTTTGGCAAGATGTGCTTAAACATGATATAGGTGTCAGAGGCCCCAATAGCTCTTGCGGATTCAACATAAGCCTTGTTTTTCTCAGCGAGTACCTGTGACCTGATCAAACGAGACGTCCCAGTCCAACCCAGTATAGCAATCACAATGATGATGTTTTCAGTAGATGCTCCCAGAAACACTGCAAGTACCATCATTAGGGGTAAACCAGGGATGACAAGCAGGAAGTCAACTATTCGCATGAGGACCTCATCGGTCTTTCCACCAAAGTAACCTGCTACCAACCCAACGACAACACCTACAAATGTAGCAATACCAGTAGCAAGTACTCCAATAATGAGAGATATTCTACTTCCATAAATGAGTTGTGCGAATGCATCAGCACCTTGGTTAGTTGTACCCATTAGACCAAAATAGTCACCAGAAGCGAAGAGCTTGAGTTTGGTTACTGTAAAGGTAACACCACCAGTGTAATTCGCCCAAGGGATATCACCACCATATGACTCAAATCTGAAGGTAGGGGCTAAGCCAACTCTAACTCGTACTAAATCAGTTGGGTCTTCTTGCGTTCCATTTACTTCAATCATTCCACCAAAGATACTTGAAAGTTTTTGATATGTCATGCTTATGGGTATCTCCCGAGTCAGCTCAGAGTAGGTTGACTCACGATCTTCAAAGACCTGCATCCAATTACCTGAAGGGTCAATTATCCAGACATAAAGCCTAAACATCAAGTTGTTGTTAGGGAATCCACCGGGGGCGAAGTCACCAGACAATGTCGTACTATAAGAGATTGACATGTTGACAGCATTGGGATTGCTATTAAAAGGCCAGGTGAAGTTCGTTTCAAAATAAACCCAATCATTGTAGTCAGGTAATGGGTCTTCACTTTGGAGTTCAGTATGGTGATCTCGAAAGTCCAATGGCGTGCCTGCTGTATGCGACCAAGTCAGATTTACATAACTTTGATTGCTTAGGTCACTCGTAGGGACATGAATCCCAGAGAACTCATCAGATGTTCCATTCGTACCAATAATTGGAGCGTTTTCGAGGTAGAGGTCCGGGAGATAGTCGTCAGTCACTACACCACTTTGATCAAACACACTAAGCCAAATAGGTGCTAGAAACTTAGGAGCTATAGTAGTGGTTGGTGTTGGGTCTTCTGTAGCGATAAAAGGTGCAAAGATAGCCATTCCAACAAAAAGCCCTAGAATGCCAATGCCAAGGATACCTAATCGGTGTTTTCGGTATTCATGCCAGAATCGAGAGAAACCTACATACCAATTACTGTCTCTCCATCCAGCCTGTGATTTGGACAATTGATTTCCTCCAGTTGTAGGGTCTGAATCAGTTCCATTCACCATATTTTGAAGGAGCGAACCCATTCCCCTATCGCGTCTGATGACAGGAGGGCTACGAATTCCCCTAAAAAGCAATTGGTTCGGGCGGCCGTACGATGATTAGAGTTCGCCATAGTTAACTAAGCTTGTTGAGGCTGCATTCATACTTTGAATAGAAGGACTCCAGAAGCATTGTATGTGATTAGTCCACCAATACCACCCATGTCCTCAACGAGGGCTCTATCATCATAGATGATTGATGTAAAAATAGCTCGCTAATGTTGTCTACCAGTCGAGATATGCTATTCATCACCCAGAGTTTCTTCGAATGGATCTTTATCAAGATCCTCATCATCTCTTGTTTCTAGTCCTCTCGCTTCGCGATTCCGGACCAGTTGTTTTGTACGTCTATGCGCCGCCCAAAGATCGGCAAAAACCATCCCCACCAAGAAAAAAGTCAAGACACCCGTTAGGGATAGAATGACGCCGATGAATTGCAAACCCGGAACTAAAAGCATTGCGGATCCTATTGCAAGAAGAAACACGGGAACCAGAAGTATCCTTTTTTGTGGTTCCGACCTAGATCTTGGGAAGGACCGTATCTCTGACATGATAATCACTGACTCAAATGGGAACTGCCATGCCTTTTACTTTTTCTAATCATGTGAAAAGCGTGTTGAAGATGAGAGTTCACGATTGTAATTAATTGTGACTGCAGCGTCAGTTGATGAATGTCTTTGAAAGCAACATATTTAAGCCATCCATCGGGCAACGATACTCCATAAGGGTGAGGCGATTCCACGCCCAGAGCCGCACCGGCTCGATGGAGTGTACAAACATGCCCCTGCTAGATATTAGGAACCTACGCATGTACTATCAGACCCAGCAGGGTCTGGTTAAAGCTGTCGATGATGTTTCTCTCACACTTGAGCCGGGAGAGTCAGTTGGACTTGCAGGAGAGTCAGGTTGTGGAAAGAGCAGCTTGGCTTATTCGATTATGCAACTCCTCCCTCCAGCGGCCAACATTGTAGGTGGGAACGTCTACTTCAAAGGCGAGGACCTGATTCGCAAGTCCGCTAAGGAGATGCGGGATATTCGATGGAAGAACGTGGCGATAGTCTTCCAAGGCGCGATGAATGCGTTGAATCCCGTCTTCGAGATCGGAGAACAGATTGCCGAGGCTATCCTCATGCACGAAAACGTGACTGAGGAAGAAGCACTAGACCGCTGCGCTAAGCTCTTTGAAATGGTTGGACTTGACCCCAGGCGTATTCACAACTATCCACACGAGTTCTCGGGTGGAATGCGCCAGAGAGCAATGATTGCAATGGCGCTTGCTTGCAATCCAGACTTGGTAATTGCAGACGAGCCAACGACTGCACTAGACGTCACAATTCAGGCTCAGATTCTAAGGCTCATGCAGAAGCTACAGAAAGACCTGGGTCTATCACTCATTCTGATCACACACGACCTTAGTGTTATTGCCGAGACTTGTGACAAGACAGCTATCATGTACGCTGGAAAGATTGTGGAGCTTGCAGATGTGGTATCGGTCTTCAAGGACCCAGTACACCCATACGCCACTGGTCTAGTAGGTGCGATTCCAAGCATGGTGAAAGCCGAGAAGAAGACACTCACCTCAATTCCGGGCTCACCACCGGACCTTATTTCGCCTCCATCAGGGTGTCGATTCCATCCAAGGTGTCCTTATGCACAAGACATCTGCTCAAAGGAAGATCCATCTTTCGATGAGATTGAACCGGACCGGTTTGTAGCCTGTCACTTCGCAGAGCAACTCAGAGGCGAGATGGATATAGATTTGGAGTGATTGATGATGACAATTGACGATTCAAGAATTCTACATGGTTCCTCAGAAGTCCAAGATGGCAAAACTCTGATTTCTGTAAAGAACATGAGAAAGTGGTTCCCAGTTAACACTGGCTTTCTCTCCTCAATGCTTTACAAGCAGGAACTATACGTTAAAGCCGTAGACGGAGTTTCATTCGACATCATTAAGGGAGAAGTACTTGTGCTTGCAGGGGAAAGCGGGTGCGGTAAGACAACTACAGGCAGATGTATAATACATCTGGAAATCCCCACTGATGGTGATGTGGTTTATGCAGGTCAGAACTTGGCCACTCTGGACCGCAATGAAATTAAGGAACTGCGAAAGCGAATGCAGATCACATTCCAAGACCCATATGAATCACTCAATCCAAAGCAGAGCGTTTTCAGTATCGTAGAAGAACCACTACTGGTTCACAGGATTCCACTTTCACCCAGCCAGAGACGTCTGAGAGTCCTGGAAGCACTAGAGAGTGTTGCACTCACTCCATCCGGAGACTACATTGACAGATACCCACACGAACTATCGGGTGGACAGAGACAGAGGATTTCAGTTGCACGAGCACTCATTCTGCACCCTGAGTTCATGGTAGCAGACGAGCCCGTATCAATGCTGGATGTATCAATCCGTGCAGAGATTCTGAACCTGCTGCTCACACTGAGAGAAGAACTTGGACTTACATACCTGTTCATCACACACGACCTGGCAGTGGCAACTTACATTGCAGACAGGATTGGAATCATGTACTTGGGAAAAATCATGGAGATTGGTCCAGCACATGAAGTCGCATTCAGCCCACTGCACCCATATACTCGAGCGCTTATCTCAGCAGTCCCATCAGGAGACCCAACTGTAAAGCGAAGAGTTGAGTCACTAAAAGGGGAGCCACCGAGCCCAATCAACGTTCCATCAGGTTGTCGTTTTCATCCACGATGTCCTTACGCACAGGAGATCTGTGTTAGGGAACTTCCTGAGGACCGTGACATGGGTGAGGGTCATTTCGTAGCATGTCACTTTGCTGGCGAGCTACCTGATACCCAGCTGTGATAACAATGACTTTGAACCACGGGTGTCGCTTTTGGCCACCCGTGTTTGTTTCTTCTTTTCTAATTCCATGAGGTGAAGTGTTGACTGAGATTGAAGATAGACCGAGAATTCTCCGAGCCATAAAGAAATGCCTAGTAGATGGAGACGAGTTCTTCCAAGCTGCTCAGGACGCACTCGATGAGGTGTCAAAAGGCTCAATGGGTGTTGGAATGACACCACTCATTGGAGGCTATGCAATCAAGGACCCAAGGAATCATTATAGACAGGCATTAATCAAAGTCGATTCTGCTGAGAAAGCCCTTTTGCCACTCACAAAACGATTCGAGGACGGAAGAGTCAACGAATCACACTTCACATCTGAGAGGGCCATGGTGATTTTAGGAGACCTTGCAGGGATGGATTACAATTTAGTCATTCAGAAACTCCTGGAACAAAGTGGACGTGAATCCACGTGGTATCGTTTGAAGGAGCTTCGAGAGAAGATAGCTGAACTAATTGAGCTCATTGCAGAGCTATAGTATACTGTAGAGCTAACAAAGATAATAACGATTCAATCGTAATCCCTGTCATTGGGGAAATATCAGAGAGTGGTTCCGGCTTATGAATAAATCCAGTAGTCAAAGAAGTCTTCTCAAAGAACTTGAACGTACAGAGATTGTTTTGCAGGACCTACTCACAACACTATCGAATTTGAATTCAGCATTGAAACCAATCGAACGTGAGATGAAGGTAAGTGACTTTGCTTCAAGTGGAGAGTTTGTTCAGGGAGCATCAAGAGGAGTTGTCTGTGTTCTTTCAGGTTTGATACAGGGGGACCCACTGCAGAGAATACTGACCGAGAATGGAAGAGGCAGGGATATACCAGCATTGATCAAAGCTGGTGACCGAAGTGAGTCAGCAATGACTGTTGAAAGCATCGTGAACATGCTACATTCCGAAAACCAAAAGAGAAGGTTGGAGTATGTGATCAACCTAAGATGGTCGGAACTTCCCGCACCGCTTGAGAGAGAGAAGGTAGTCATAATCGGAACAAGGTACGAATCAGGGAACTCGATTAGACTAGCAAAGTTAGAAAAGGACTTAGAGAAAATCGGGCTTAAGATTGTGACAGATGATGGCGAGTTTGGTGGAGGTCCATTAACGTATGAGGTTGCAAAATCATTCAGTGATAGTAGTAATCTGTTAGTAACTGAGCTAACGCTTTCTCACCAAGTTGCAGAGAATAATACTACGGTGATTCAGATATTGAACGTGCTATCTTCTTTCTAGGTGTGCGAACATGGATTCTACAACGGAAAACTCGGAGATGCAGCTGCCATTCCCCCACGGAATAGAAGTTGAACTCCAAGTTATCCGAAAGGATGGTACTTGGATTCGTGGAGAAGATATCCTGCAAGTCTTTGACAAGATCGTTTCTAGCGCAAAGGGTTTGCTGGACAAGAAGATTCGCACGTCATCTGTAGAGTCCGTGAAGTTAAAATACAAACAGTCAGCTCAGACAGAAGAAGGTGAGAGGGGCTCAAGGATAGTTGCAACCTATGAAGATCCAAATGGGGTTTCTAAGGAGTACACACTCTTAGGACACGATCCGAATGTGACCAGTCTCACATGGATACTTGAAGTTGCTACTCCACCATGCACAACACTTGAGGAACTTGCCTGGTGGATTCAGACATTGATAGCAATATCGCAGGAGGCGCTCCCTGCTGACTCAAAGGCCATATTGATATCAACAGGCTTGAACCCAACTCAGGAATATCTAAGGAACCTTTCTTTTGGAGAACACCATCACATACTTAGCCCAAGTACGGATGAGAAGACAAAGATAGCAGTTTACAACATGATAAGGAATTTTCTTCCGCAACTTATCGCGCTCTCTGTCAACTCACCATTTGAGAACAAAAAACCAACTGATGAAGTAACAGTTTCGGAGGATGGACGAGTAAGGGCACCTCGATGTAAGAGATCCATCAGATTGTTCAAAAATACAACACAGATGGGCCCGACAAATGAGTTTGAGTTAATTCCATATCTTCGCGGTACTGACAAGGAAGCTTTTGCCCGCCACGTAAATCGAAGCTATGCACGAATGGTGGACATGTACCCCTTCACTGATTATGGGACTATAGAGATTCGAGTGTTTGACACTCAATTATCCATTCCCCGACGAATGGGTCTAGCCCTATTACTTCAGGCACTGGCACTCAAAGCTAAGAGAATGCTAGAGCGTGGAGAGTCCATCCCCGATGTGGGACCCAAAGCTTTAGCGGCAAATCGAGAGTCAGCAGTGTCAGCGGGGTTGTGGGGACCATTTCGACCGGGGGAAGGTGCAAAGGAATCGGACTATGTTAGGATTTACAATCATCAAATCACGGATGAAGGAAATATATACGAAACTAAGAGAAACCGGTTCCTAGGAGATGCGGTCATCTCTATGTTATATCTGATTAAGGATGAACTCGAAGAGTTGAATATCATCGAGAATCCTTTCATCCAAGCCTTACTGGTTTCCGTTTTCGGTAGCGAATACGTTAATCCTAGGACAACAGGTGCAGATTATCAATTGGAAGTTTATGCAAAGTCGGATAACAACATGGTTGTGTTGATGAAAAGGCTCCTAGAAGTGACTAGGGAGTGTAGCACTAATTGGTTGTATGATCCAATAGAGGGCACACCCCACCTGCCGACATGGTTATGCTGGTGGAAAGGTCTCGAACCAGAGATTGTCACTGATGCAGAGAGGGTTTTTGCTGGACAGGATGTTCAGTTCAGTGTCTTAGCGAGGAACTCCACTGGCCGGAAACTTGAGAACATAACAATCACCTACACAATAGAGGACTCGGAAAGAAACGTAGTTGAGAACAATATCCTCACCATTCCAAGCATCCAAAATGGAGAAATACATGTTTCTGAAATTTCGTTCCAGACAAAGAAGAATATCGCCGCCTACAACATCATTGCTGAAATTGGCTTTGCAGGAAGAGTCATCAATCTGACAAGCACCATCAACATGTATTGGATGAAGGCAACAATCAGGCCTGGTACTACAACACAATTTGCAGATGGAAAAACTCCAGTACTCTTTAATGGACAGATAGAAACCAATTATCCAACAGAAACTGCAGTTCAGTGTCATGTCAGCATTATAGCTCCGAGTATCGAGAAAGTTCTGGTTTCATCCCAAGATACCCTCCAGGTTGAAAGCGGGGAAGCAACCAAACTAGACCAAACGAATTTCCTACCTATTCTCGTTCCTTCTGATGCTTCCAATGGTGTGGAACGATGCATTCTACAGCTGCGCCTTCTCAATCAGGATGGAACTGAGATTGCTGAAGCTATGTCAAAACCATTCTATGTTGGGTTTGTTAAGAGAGGACCTCAGGTTGTCCTAAGTGCTGAGCTGAAAAGCGGATACAAACTTGGAGATTTGGTTTCTGGTGACATACTTGTTACTAATCTTGGGATGAAGATAGGATCAGATGCAAGGATGTCAGTAGAGTTCAAGAGTGATTCAGGTAGAACTCATCTTATCGAAGAGTTTCTGAAAGAGGAATTTGCAGTTGGTAGTGTGAGCTTTCACTGGAAGATACCAGTGATGTCTATTGAGAGTTCAGCTGATAGAGTGGGTATTATCAAGGCATCTCTCAAAGACAAGGGACAGGTGGTTGCGTCAGCTGAGTCCGATAGGCTTAGGATTGAGCAGGTTACAACCAGAGTCAATATTGACTCCCTCCGGGTTCCACAACGATCTCACATTGGTGGTAAGATATCTGGCTGGTTGAGAATACGGAGGAACACAGAGGTTGGAGAACCTGCAGTGCTCAATGTGTCATTCGTCTATCCAGATGGGGATGAACATCATGTTCTAAGTCAACCTGTGAAGCAGAGCAAGAACTTGTCAATAGCATTTGGGCCAATTATAGTCCCAGCACCTAAGATCAATGTGGCCCATAGAACTGTCACCTTGGTTGCAACACTGAGCTACGCCGGTATTGAGGTAGATCGAAGATCTACGGAGGTGGGTCTATTGGGAGGACCCAAAATGGATATTGCTCAAATTGAATTTATAGGGCTCCCAAATTTCACCGCCCCTGATGATTTGATACAACCCACCATTCAAGTAACAAGTAATGTCGAAAAACGACAAAGCTGCGTCCTTTCAGTCGAGCTCGAATCAGTTGGTGGAAATAGAGACCTCCTCTCTCAGGAGTTAGATCTCGATCCAGGAAAGGAACGGTTGTTCCCAATTCCGGTCAGAATTCCTTTGAGTGCCGAAATGAGCACAGCTCATCTTCGAGCAACTCTCAGGTGTGGGGACAGGTCCTATGAGAAGAAACAGAGATTCAAAATCAAGGCCATTGAAACCCCACTCTTCAAGATAGGATTTTCAGTCAGGAATGAATCAGGAGAGGAGATACCCGGACTTGTAGCAAGATTATCTCCGGTAGATATTGTTGCGACAATTGAGAGTGTTCGTGAAAAGATTGGGGATTTGACTCTGAGTATTCGCATCATGTCAAGACGGGATGTCGTCAAGGAATTCGAGGTGCCGCTACCAGATCCAGATGCAAAGACGAACGTAGTCAGGGTCAACTGGCTCACACCGCCAATCGATGTCGTGACAGGATATTATGTTGATGCTGTTGTTATGCAATCCGGACGACCTCTTCCAGCTAGAGCCATTGAACTGGTCAAGCGACAGTTCACGGTGTACTAAGAGATGTATTGTTCTATACACATAAAATACTCATATGTCCTTGTTTGGACAAAAAGGATTTATGGTGGCTCCTTAGAAACGATACGAACATTACGGCCTTTGACGATTCAATCATCGTGAATTGATGATTCGACTATTGACGATATTCATATGAAAATCGTTATATTGACTAATATAAGACAAGAACTAGCTATACCTAAGGCAAAGCTATAAATGCGATTTTTGAGCCGCAGGTTGGTAACCGGACCCGACATTAGGATATGATATATACTCATAGAACATTCGAAAACGACTTCGACTGATATGACCAATGTTTGAGACCTTTAGCAACAATTGGATGTGAAGTGAATGCTAGATATACTGACCCATCCGGCCGTTTCCGGATTATTGGTTATGACACTAGTGGGAGCTTTAGCCTACAAGCTCCACTTTGTGGACATATCAGGCCTGATCAGCGCATTCGTTGTGGGATTCACCATCTGGTACACCGGAGGAGTCGTATCGTTCATTATCATCCTGTTCTTCTTTTTGAGCGCAGGCTTAGCCACAAAGATGAATTACAAAGAAAAGGCTAAGCAGAATCTGGCCCAAGAAGGAAAGGGCAAACGTTCATTTTCCAACGTCCTCGGAAGCGGAATAATCCCGATGATATTCTCAGTAGGGATGTATATGACTAGCTTGTCACCCGGGCTTGTAGCTGCAGGCTGGCCGTTTCTGATGTTTGGTGGTTACATTGGAGCTGTCGCAACCACAAGTGCCGACACTTTAGCAAGCGAGATCGGTGTGTTCAGTAAGAGTAAGCCACGGCTCATAACAAGTCTAAGGCGGAAAGTACCACGCGGTACTATAGGAGCTGTTTCACTTCTTGGAGAGGGAGTTGCCCTTTTTGCAGGTCTGGTCATTGGTGTTATTGCACTCATTATTGCTTTGCTTGCACCAAGTTTCGTCCCGGTAATTTCAAACACTCAACAGTTAGTGGTCCTAGTCCCTATGTCAGTATTGACAGCATTCATTGGATGTAATCTTGACAGTTTATTTGGAGCAAAACTCCAGAATCGATTTGTCTGTGAGATCTGCGGTTCTGTGACAGACAAAGAATTTCATTGCAACTATGAAACCAAATACGTGGGTGGTTTCAAGAGTTTCACGAACATGCATGTAAATCTTGGCTCATCTGTAATGGGTGCAACTCTTGGCATAATACTTGGCGCTGGCCTCTTCGTTTGGATACTCGGAGGTCTCTTCTTCTGGATAGCAGCGTCATCCAGTAGCTAACCGACTTTCTTCAAACTTGACAGCATGGTGTAGTGCTTGGAGAATATTTGAACCGTCAGCTATTTTGTGCATTAATCCAGCTACGAACCATTCTGTGATGTCATCTGTATCACTATTGCACTCAGCAAACTGAACCTCATCTCCCACAACAAACCGATATTTGTCAGAGGCTTCTCGGATGATGAAGCGAGCATCTGTCACACTCCGGATTATCTTCACGGGGTTGGGTTTGAATAATTTCTTGAGATATCTCCATGACTGATTAGAAATTAGAAGTGTGTCAACCTGTGAGAGAATTGGTTTCAATCGATCTAGACCCAGCTCCCAATATGGAATAGAACACCTATAGACAACTGGAGTGCCATGAGCTTGAGCA
>JAGXOC010000001.1:4123-105394 GCA_019894665.1 Candidatus Thorarchaeota archaeon | reverse complement strand
TAGTAATGATGTTCCAACCATCCATGTCATTCCCAACCGAGGAAACCAAAGAAGTTTCATTACCCTCCCTAGCCAAGGCAAGAGCCAGTTCTACTGTAGGACCACCAGAATGTCGAACGGGAGAACTGCAGCTTGTTAGTCCACCTACGGGAGGTAGTTTTTCACAACCAATCTGGGTGTAGTATGCAGATGCACCGAAGAGGATGAAATCGGGACTAGGGTAGTTTTTTGATCCATCAAGAATCGCCTTTGCTCTAGTTCGTGCAAAAATCTCGAATAGTGTCGACTCAGGCAAGCCTTCATCACGATACAGGGTGGCCAATCGGACCAAATAGTCCTCTAGTAGAAAAGTTGTTAGTTCTTCAACATCTGAAGGAAGACCTTCAAAGTAAAACCTCGCCAAGCCCCATCCGTTCTTGGTGAGCTCGTGATAGACAACGCGTTTGCCATGATGGATGGTTGTTCCGGTTGTTATCAGATCAAACCTGTTGAGCGTCTTGAGATATGTAAGAATGCTCTTGTTTGAGTGGGATAGATTCTCTACTAAGTCACGCTGTAGCACTCGTCCAGATTCATCGAAACTTGAAAGCACACCACGAGCTAATCTAGAAGATAAAACAGATCGTATGAACTCATCACGACTATCAGGCTCTGCGGGCAAGAAGAGAAGATAGGGCCAATATGATCCAGTTTTGTCTAAGTTTTCCATTTCCAACATCTTCAAATATCGGTTTATTATACAGATTCAGTGTACAAACCTACCTATGTAGTTTACTGATGTACACTGAATAAAGAATAACAGTAGGAAATCTACAATGTCAAATTACACACGCTCTTTGGCCTATCCGTGGGCATTGACCGGAATATTTGCCGCGGTTCATCTAGTAATCACACTGATTCCTTTCTCAATCGGAGTAGGTGGAGCAGGAGAGATCTCGTTCGGTCTGGTGTCAGCTCCAATCTTAGGATTCTTGCTCGGACCATTTTTTGGAGTTATTGCAGTCGTAATTGGTTCTGTAATTGCACTGTTCATCAATCCAGCAATTGCGATATTAGGTCCATTCACTGTGATTGCTACTGCAGCCGGAGCATTTGCAGCTGGTGCGATGAGGACAAAGTTACGAGTAGCTATACCAGCACTGTATCTTGTAGCAATAGCTGTGTTTCTCGTCAGCCCAATCGGTCTACTTATACCTCACTTCCTCTTGTTCCACATTATTGTATTTCTGCTTTCATTGATTTTCTTTGTTCCTGGAATATCAAAGAGATTAATCGAACCATTGATGTTGGAGCGGAGTTTCAACAGATTGTTGGGACTAGTATCCATATGGCTGCTGAGCATCGTAGCAGTCACACTTGACAATGTGATTGGCTCAATGATAGGAGCTTACTATTTCATCGCTGTATTTGGGATGACACCTGAGGCACTTGCAGGTCTCTTTGTGTTAGGGATTCCTGTTATTCCAATAGAACGGATTGTTGGTTCAGTCATTGTCGCTTTAATCTTAATCGCATTAGCCGAGGTGCTCGCAAGAGCTGACTTTGGCTTACCGTTATCGCGTGTAGGAACCTATGAGTTGCTTGAGTTAAGTGAGGAGGAAGTCTAGCTCACGCTAAATAAGAAGAGGAGTGTAGATCTCAATCAGTCAGGGGAAATAAACAGGCATTCCTCCGACACCAATTCCTTCTCTGAAAATCTTTGGCTTTGAGACGAAGCTTCATAAGACTTCACACGAAATGGGTACATGAACAAGGGTCTTCGGACTCTTTTCGACTATCTGTCTACACAATCGTGTGTGTGGAAGGAAGGAGCAAACAAGAATTGCAGTTCGTATTAGATTCATATTTAGTAATGATGTTTGTCATCGTGTTCGCATTCTTCATCCTGATGTTCGTCGCGAGTGGAATCAAGGTTCTCAAGGAGTGGGAGCGTATTGCCGTGCTCAGGCTCGGTAAGTTCAAACACATTCGCGGGCCGGGTGTAGTTTGGGTTATGCCATTTCTCGATAAAGTTGCTATGAAGGTTTCTTTGAGGCTTCTAACTTATGGCTTCAAGACTGAGAGATCACTCACTAAAGATAACGTACCTGTCGTCGTTGACGCGGTCATGTACTTTAGAGTGATTGATGTCGAAAAAGCGATCCTTAGTGTCGAGAGATACACAGTAGCAGTAGAGCTCTCAGCACAAACATCACTGAGAGAAACCACTGGTAAAGTCACACTTGATGAACTACTATCAGAGAGGGACAAGATTGCAGAGCACCTTCAGGAGCTCATTGATGAGAAGACTGAGCACTGGGGTGTAAAGGTCACCAGCGTTGAGATACGTGATGTTGTCATTCCTGCAGCACTTCAGGATGCAATGAGCAGAGAGGCTCAAGCTGATAGAGAGGGCAGGGCTAGAATCATCCTAGCTCAAGCGGAACTCGAAGCTGCTGAGAATATGCTGAAAGCAGCAAAGCGTTATGAGGAGTCCCATGTCGGATTTGTTCTACGTACTTGGAACATCATGCAAGAGATTTCTAAGAACGCGAACCTGATTATCATGGTACCTACCAATATTCCAGAAGTTGGTGTTGTGACAGGTGTAGCGGCAGCTATGTCAGCTGGAACTGGTGGAATAAAAGTACCGAAAGACAAAGGGATGGTAGAGTAGTAGGTCGACCCATGAGTAGGAGGAAATAAGATGGATGCGTGGATAAAAATCCTGGTTGTCATGATCATGTTCTCAGCATTGGGCATGGTCATGCCATTCCTTCTCATTGACCCATTTGTTGGTCTGATACTGTTGGGAGTACTTCTTACGTTACTGGTGCTAACCCTTGAACCTGCAACAGGTAAAGCTATGGCGCAAGTAACTGTTCCCCTTGTTCTCATACTATTCGTCTTTCAGGTATGGCTCACGGGCTTTTCATTCGCTGACTGGATGCTTCTGGTTATCTTCGCAATAATGTATCTCATGTTCACCATGTTCACAGGCGGCAGTAGCTTCGTTGAGGGTGGCTTTATTGATGCCAAGGTTTCGTTGAAGCTTTTCCCATTTTATGGTGCGGCAATTTTCCTTTCAGTACTTATCGATGAAACAAGACAACTAACAGTATACATCATGGTGGGTACCGTCTTCTGTTTGATGCTACTCTACTTCGCATTCCTTAGGGACTATGAGAAATGGCCTACATACTCTCAGTTCAAATACGCGGACATACATGCCGTTACGGACTTAAATCCCAAGGGGAAGGTAAAGACTGGAGCGGAGATATGGTGGGCAAGGACATCCGGTCCACCGATCAAAGCAGGTGAGAAGGTCATCATTGAAAGCATCACCGGCATTACGATGCATGTCAGAAGACCGGACGACATCTCAAGTTCAGATCAATAGAAGATAGACTAAATGAAGGGAACGGTTGAACTCGTGCCCTTCTTAATCTTTATTTTTCTCAGAAGCTAGAAAACTCCATAGAATAGTGAGGCCAAATAGGAATCCAATGATTGTTGTAAGACCCCATTCTATCTGAAATATCTCAGGCTGAACCACGGCTTCAGTGGGGAATGAGGGAAACATAACGTATGCAATAACGTTCCACATGAAGTGAAATGCGATTGGCACCCATAGTCGCCGTCCAGACCAATAATAACTGAGTGACAATACAACTCCACCAAGGAAAATGTTGAATGAAAACAGGACGATTAAGGGTATGTTATAACCAGCGGGTGCCCACCAGCTGAAATGAAGTAGTGAAAAGAACAGTGAACTGAAAATGATAGCCGCTCTGCGTCCAGCCAAATTCTCCATTCTTGTCAAAATATATCCACGGTGTGTTAATTCTTCAAAGAACGAAAACAGTACAGTGTTGAAAATCACATTGATTACCAGATCACCGGTTATCTCGTTGAACGGACGAAGCTGACCACCAAAGAAGAAAGCTATCGCTGCAACCAGGGCTACTCCAAGAGCTCCTGCGATAGCACCTATGCTGATGTGGGGACCAATTCGATTGTCGATGTCAAATCCTAATTCAGCTATGGATTCACCACCCTCCCATCTCACAAATGCCCAAGTAATTGTGTACATGAGAATGAATGTCAGGAGGACCACGTAAGAATAGAGTTCACCCGGGAACAGAATACTTACTACTAGAGGCATAACGGCAAATAGTAACATTGCGAACATGAAGAGGATTAGTCTAAGCCATCGTATTTTTTGATAGTCGGTCATCTGTAGCGCCCTTTCGACTCGACGTATTTTCGTACCTAAATCTACTCCGGTGTGTTGTCCATCAGAGAATAGTGTATATGTAGTGCGAACTGATATAAGCAAGCGACAGTATTCGCCCCCCTAAGGCTATTAAGATAGTAAGCTTTAGGCACTACAGTCAGTAGACGGCGAAGCAAAGCACGTCACGGAGGAGTACTCTTGGCAAAGACAAGGAGTCTTTTGTTGGAATTCGAAACAGACGAAGTCGGGCGTCTTGCAAGGGATAGCAAAACAGAGCGCAAAGCCCTCATCAAAGCTTTCTCAGATCCGTCTGACATTGTTAGAGAAAGAGCATTGATTGCTGTTGTCGAAATAGCAGACCCAACAGTAGTAGCCGATATTGTCAAAGCCCTCTCTGACGAAGTGCTAGATGTGCGAATTGCTGCTGCACAAGCACTTGCCTTCTATCATCAACCCAGAACAGTTCCAGACCTGATCAAGGGTCTCAAAGATACCAGTACCTGGGTAAGATCACATTGTGCCGTAGGCCTCTCCAAACTGTTAAACGGACCGATATGGGCTCGAATATCTGAAGATGATAAAGAGAAGTTCATTGAAGATTTTCCTGATATGACTGAAGAGGATGTCAACAAATTCCTCACAGGCATCAAAATGAGACCGTCTGCAATTGATCGCTATATGAATTGGCGTAGTAAGGGATTCGACATTGAGATTGATATATCATCTCTTGCGGAGGAACTTGAAAGTTCACCAATTCTGCTTTCAGAGGATGCAGCTGCTAGTCTTGATGCGGCGAAAGTAAGCGGAGCTTCAGATGAAGTGGAGGTAATTCTTAGCGAGTTACCAGATGAACTCAGAGAAACACTTCCACCAGAGGACCTTAAACGTTTGACTCCAGCATCAGCCCGAGAACTTGTACAGAAACTCAAAGTTGCAATTCCATCCGAGCCAAAGAAAAAGAAGACTGTCAAAGTTCGCAAAGTGAAGAAGGTTCGGAAAAAGAAGAAACTAACTGCACAAGACGATTTGATCGATAAGCTTCCAGCAGAAGTACGAAAAGAGGTCGGGGATGAAACCCTCTCAACCTTAAGCATCGATGAACTTGAGGCGCTTCTTTCATCAACTGCCGACGCAGAACCAGAGGTTGAAGCTAAACCTGTTGAAGAAGAACTAGACCCCAGGATGCAATTGTTGGTTGATAAGTACGGTCAAGAAAAAGCTGAGCTCTTGTTCAATATACCAGAAGTGATGCTTGAAGGTATCCCTGAAGACCAGATTGAAGAGATGGACCTTGAAACAGTGAAGGGATTGACCCAAGCCCTTGAACCACGTGAATAAACTGTTCACTCAGCCCCGCGGATTACAACAGCAAACTCTCCAGCTAGTTTGCCATACCATTCTAGTAGGTCTCTCATGTTGTCAACGTGACGATAACTACCGTTTCCATACTGAGCAATCGCTAACATCAGTTCTTCATCAATCTCGCTACGTTCACCCAATCCTATAGAATATATAACGAGTTTATTCCGATCAGTGAAACGTTCTTTCAGCACTTTGAGTGGTGGGGGTCCGGATGTTGTCATTCCATCAGTCAGCATAATGAGCATGGTTGGTTTGTCAGGATCACCAAATTCTTCCATTATTTCATGTGCTTTAGCCAGAGCTGTGCCCATGTCCGTAAGTGTACCACCTTCTTCCACTTTATCCACAACATGAGTACTGATTATTTGAAGACCGAGTGCCTTTTCCCTTCCAGTACATTCTACAAATGGCTGTACTTCACCAGTATCTGAGTTTAGGAAGGTCATCTCACTCACTTCCTTTTCAAATGTGATCACTCCGACTTTCTCACCATACCCTCGACCTACCTTTTCAGCTAGGTAGAGAAGGACTGCCATTGCAGCGGCTTCTGCACGACTGACATTCTTGCCCTCTTCAAATCGATTGAGAAAGGCATGTACCTCGGGACTATCTCCGGCAAGATCCTTCAAACCCTCTCGGGCATGCGCAATGTCTTGAACAGGGACATCAGTTGTCTTCATGGACCCACTTGTATCGACGCAAAGTACTGCATTGAAGGGTGATGCAATTCCCACTGTCTTGAACTGATAACCTGTCCGCTCCCGTAGAGCTTCAAAAGCTAGCTTGGCAAATCTCTTTCCAGCTAGATCTGGTTTTGTGTTAATGATCTCAACTTTCACATCGAGATCTGGCCAATTGAAGGACATTCCGGGATACACAAGTCGATCTCCAATGATATTTTCCAGGGATTTTACTCGATCTGCAGCTCTGATCACAAGGTCTTCGGTATTAGCATCTTCAGTCAGTGGTTTGATGCCAAACTCGACATATTCCAGTGCGAGCATATCTTCATCATAGAGTGTGACCTCAACCTGATCACCCTCCATCAATAGTGATGCTTCTAGAACTAGTGTATCAATGACAATACTATCCTCTGCTGCTTCATTGTTTTTTCTAATCTCAGCAGCCCCCCAGAAACTGCTCTGAGGGTCTTCAAATACAACAATAGACCCAATGTCAGCATCCAGTTTCTTTGCTATTTTGGGATGAAGATTGGCGAAACCTCTCAGGTCTCCGCCGTCCTTTATCTCCAAGGTCATTTTCTTGGTGATGGCAATTGCCTCCTCTAGTCCTATAGAAAATCACTCCAATTTTGAGGTTATAAAGAATTGTGAGTCAGCGTTATGTGAGAAGATCTATTACACTGGATTTAATCTCTTTTGAAGATTGAAGCGTCTGCGAATGGTCGGATATTGATCTTATCAATACCTGGCTAATTTTCTGAGATGCGTTTTCCAACGTTTCTAGACGGATCATGCCTTGGGTAGCTAATACTGTACAACTAACATAATCACCAGGACGTCTCCGAATCCATAGGTGAAACTCTCTGCTCTTTTCCTTTGATTTCAGAGTAAGTACATACGAATCCATACCAACACCGTTAGATCCACCATTTGCCAGAGGTTCAGGTTCTGGCCAAGTCCCTATTGGTGGAATCATGAAATCGAGAGAGGATAAATCCGATGATCCCTTTGCGATGAGATTGATAACTGAGTCTTCAATCTCACGTTGAATGGCGAATGACTCATCTTTGCAGATGAACTCAGCAGGTGGTCCAGAGGTCCCTATTGAAGTTCTAAAAGGGCTGTGAAGAAGTGAAAGGGTGTTGCCAGCAAGAACTCTTTGAGTGTCAGCCAATGTGCCAGGAAAATCCCTCGAAAGTAAATGGAGAATGATGTCCATAGCTTGAACTGATAGGAAGCTGAAATCAGTACCAAAAAGAATCTTCTCAGACCATTCGCGATTTGAAGAACTGAGTCGCTCACGTGCAGACTCAAAAAGAACTGGGACATCCTTGTCGTGAAGTGTGGAGGTTTCTGCAAATATAACAGGATCCTTCAAAGCTTCATAAAGACGTGAATCCCCTGGAGACATTCCACAGTGTGCAAGTATAACTCTCAAACCTTTCATCGCAGCCCCGCAATCAGGATCATTCCGCATTGAGTCGACAAGTCGTTTTATTCTAACAACAGTGCGCATATTTCGAGTGTCGAATATCACGGGTATTCCAAGTTCTCCAGCTCGCTTCACCACTTCACGGGGTTCATTCTTCTCAATTGAATCCACGAAGAGCTGAGCAAGAGGATGTAATTTGAGACCCCTAAGTCCAAGTGTTAGAACTGCTCGATCAAGCTCGCTTACAGCTATGGGATTCCCCTCGTGAGAACCATCTAGAGGATTAACGCGTGCGAAACCAATCAATCGTGAGGAATGCGGAGCTCTACTTGTCCAAGATGCAATTTTGTCATTTGATACTTTGAAAGAGGGTTCACCCTTTGAAGAGGGAACAGAATAATCATCAGTATATGGAAAAACAATTGTCCGATCAACTAGCCAGCCATGATCTAGTCGCGCCCAATTTACCTTATTCTGGAAGAGTCTGGTCGCCAAACCAGGAGCTTCGACACGTACTGGTTCAAACAATAGACCATCGGCATCTAGTAGTGTTTGCGTCTTCTTCTGGATTTCGAACCAGAGCTGAGCATAGAAATCATACGCGCCGGCAGGTGTGTTTTTGTGCCCCTTCTCGTGGCCCATATGGTGGTGAGCATCTACGATGTAGAGTCGGAACTCATCACCTTCCTTTATTCCGCGATCCGGTTGATCTTCAACAGCTCGGACAACGAGCATAGACGTTCATTTCCTCCAAAATGATGATAATTCCACATAGGTGATAAACTATTGCTTCAGCCTCAACACGTACATTGATAGAAATCGGCACTATGCATATATCGGCTTCTGCTGACTTTCTTATAGGCGAATCTGGAGACTCATGGAATGATAGTTGTTGAGGATACCGAAGCAAATGAGATTCATCGCTTTATTGTCGTCGACAGTTCCATTCATCTTGGTATTGTCCGTGCGGGTACAGACATCCAAACCTTCGACCCGGATCGAGCTTTTGCTTATTATAGCATGGTCGAGAGCCAGCTTCATGATTTTTCATCACAATATCCTGGCGCCTTCAAATATCTGCCAAGGAGAGTCTATGACTACCTAAGTAAACCCAAATTGCTCAGTGAGTTATATCACGGCTTAGCATCAGCCTCACAAACAAGTTGGATTGCAGATTATCTTGTTGTGAAACCACTCATCAGTCTAGGAGATACTGTGCTCCCTTCACTTCAACAGAAAGCTAATGCCGAATCAATCTACAGATGGGCAACAATACCACCATATAGTCCAAGACTACATCATCTTCAGGACATGCGGTTAAACCGAAGAACTGAGCCTGGATGGGGATGCGTATTGAGGGCTGAAGACCTTCAACTTATCCTGAAAGGGTCAAACCGGACAGACCTCCTAGAGTATATAAAAACTGGAAGACCTATTTTTGTTGAGCTTGGACCGCCCTCTGAATTAGACCCACTTCTTGAGTGGCTTGTACTTCTCAAACAGGCAGGGCTCAAAACACCAACCCTGGTTTTGAGTGTGAAAAATCACAAGGAATGGGGCAAAGATATCACACGTCTTCTGGATGTTCCAGGAAGTAAAGTCTTGACATCAGGAGCCACGATATCATCATTATCAACTCTCATCCGTCATATGCGTAAGAACCAGAGTGACATCAACTGGTCTAGGCGTCTCGTGTTTGCATCTGCATATCCTGAAACGCAATTTGGGGACAGTGTATCCGAAGTATTCAGTTATCTCTTGAGCAGAAACTTAGCTGCTGAACCAGATGAGATTCAGAGGGTGTTAGGGGGAAATATGCTAGCTATTCTTCCACCTCGTCCCTTGTTCCTTTCATACGAAGAGAACAATGCTTCTGTGATGGCAGAAGAAAGCCTTGGGAAAGCAGCAATGAATGAGCTCGCTCGAATTCTGCAGCTCTTGGATGCTCGCAAGATCCTTGGAGTTGTTTCTCTTGACTATATGATTGATGATGATGGAGGACAGGTTCATCTCGATAGCGCTGTATTGACACTGAAAAGCCCGAATTCACACAAAGCAACAAGTCTAGCCATTCTATTAGAAAAGAGTGGTGCCGTAATGGTTTCTGGATGGAAACGGGCATTTTCAGAGAGTCTAGTGGCACGAGATGGAATCCTATTAGACACATTAGTTCGTGCAAATGCCAAGTTGGAGGGTCCAATCTATGGGTCTCCAGCCCATTTAACCCGTTTTGCTCAAGCACTTCTAACATGTCTTCAAGTAGATAATCCCAAAGAGGTTCTCTCAGCACTACACTTTGGGGTTGAGATTGCAAAATCCGAACCGGGTGTATTCTTCATGTGCGAGAATGACATGAATGCCCTTGAGGTCACATCTGGAGATTATGTCCTTGCGTTGGATTCAAATTCAGGAAAATGGGCCGCAGGCGAGGCAAGACTGCACCAAAGATGTGGAGAGCGATCCATAGTTGTTTCAGAGTCAGACGCAACACTCTTTGGATTTCGTAATTCTTCTGTGGTTAATCTTGTAAAATATGAAGATGAGATTGTAGATATTTCAAAGTCAATTCTCTCATATAGTGCACCAAAAAACCTTGACAATGCTGAGCTTTCATCTTTCATACATCTGCATGAGAAAGATATTCGTCATTCTATCGATGGAATTCTAATTGGGCCAGATACTCAACTGAGTGTTGGGAGTGAGAAAAACGTAGTCAATCTATGTCTAGAGAACTCCGAGCCGCAGCTCCTCTCCGGACAAGTTGCAAGATTGAAACAGGACAAGACACATTTTCGACCTCAACAAGCGTTCAGCGATTTTAACATAATTCTATGTATATCCAAAGGAATGAAAATGAAAACAAAAGATGTGTCACTCAAGACAATCCATGCTGCACGAACCCAACTTAGCTCTCTTGGCGGGAAAGTTCCGGAACTTAATGTATTTCTAGATAACCTTGGAAAGAATGTTTCACGATCACAAATTGCAGCTCTGATTGCGCTCACAGTGGTAAATACATTGATACACAATCGAACGGAGGGCAGATTAGCACTTGTGACCTTTGGTGAAACTCCAGAGAAGTTCTCGATTCAGAGAGGAAAGGAAGTCCAGCCTTATGTAGAGTTCTTTGATGACCTTCAGTCAGACGAGGTCCTCATCTCGTTGATTTATTCAATAATCGATGCTGTTGACGATGTCGACGGGCATGAGGACATGGCTGGTGCATATAGATCCATAGCAGAGTATTTGGAAGACTTTGGGACAGACAGACCCACACTGGCACTTGTTCTCAGTAACAGTGTAGGGGCTTATGATGAGGAACATCTCTCATTTCTTAAGGCGATTTCTGAGCATGATAGGTATCGATTTGATGTTCTATCTCTTGGAAAGAATGGAAACATAAAGAGTAGTCTGAGATTGTTGAAGGGATTGAATTCTCGAGTCCTTCCTGTAGAAACCTTTTCATCACAAAGATTTACAGGATATTTCCTGGACCTCATTGACAGTTTGAAACAAGGTATTACTGACCACTCGTCCTAAGTCTAAATCCCATGTGTTCAATTGCAGAAACTCTCATCTCTAGTTTATCAATTTCAACCTCTATTTGATCGACAAGAGTCTGTACAGCGTTGATTCGATTCATTATTTGTGAGAGTGAGCCTAGTCCTTCAGAATTTACACTCACATGATTGCCGAGATCAGATGGTCTATCGGAAATCTCTTCTAGAGCTTCGACCTTATCTTCCAAGGTACGAATTTCCCTTGATAGATCCTTGTCAGTATTCATTTGTCGAACACACCCAAATCAAGAACGTATTTTCCGTATCCTCTTTTCAAGATCGTTCAGCCGTTTTGAAAAAGACTCAATTCGTTCAATGTTTTCAGACAGCTTAGACTGCAAGACGTCCAATGTGCCATGGTCTTTTACAGACACCTCAGAGCCGGTGGTTGATGACCTGAGCTTAGACTCAAGTGAGTCTAAACGTCGTGACAGATTTGCCAAGGTCTTCTCAGCATCTACGGTCGAGGTCAAAATCGGTTTTTCATATCTTTCAGTAGATGACGGTTTCTTTGAACTCACACCCACTTTTCGTGGCTCGATTGTTACTTCTCTAGCTGGTTTTGGAGTTTCAACACTCTCACCGGGAACAACCCAGAGTGGAATAAGATAATTCCTGGACAAAGACTCAAGATTCTTATGACTGAAGATTGTGAAGGCGGCTATTCTTTGAGGTTGGTCCCAGAAACATGTATCCATGGTTTGTTGGCCAATGAAGATTAGAGCTGCAATTCCACTCGAAGTGCTCTTGAAGAGTTCTAACCCGGTGAGCCAACGAGTGACCAAGGCGGCGAATTTATGTATTGTATTGGATGTGCCATGCTGGATCTCAATACTCTCAGATGATGGACTGAGCAATGCTTCTTTCATCCATTCAGATATTTTTGCTTGTTTCTTTGGGAGAGAAAGAACGGTCATCTCATCCACTTCACCCTCGGAAGCATCCACTCTGAGCTTCTCAACATAATCTAGGTTGGGTTCTTCAAATTGCTGAGATACCTTCTTTCCAAGAGCATTCTGAAGAAGGAATCGGATAATATCATGGGGAGAAGTCTTCTGAATTTGAAATGCTATTAGTGATTGGGAATCTTGTTGCCTAAAGACTATGGCAACAAATTTACTTGCAGCAGACCCCTTTGACCCAATGATGAAAATAGCGGTATCTTCCCATTCACCTAGGTCTCGTGCCAGCCTAGCAAACCGATCTGCTGGAATCACAAGTGATTCTTGATTGTTCTTATCGCTTAATTTTCCTTTCATCCCTTTTGATAAGAGACCCTGTTCTATCCAACCAGTCTTCAGCGATCCATCAGCTAGTTTCGAATGAACGTATCTAGAGATTTGTCCGCTGTGATAAAGCGCTTGAAGGTGGGTATCTATATCATTACTCAACGAGATCACCCTGAGCTGGTCATCATTTCATTGATGGCATTCACAATCGAGGCCAGCATATCATCACTATCCATATGGATTGATTTTCCACTCCCTTCTTTAGCTATTGCGTCCATAATGTCTGTTGCGGAATCTTCGCCCACAGATATAGTTAGGACTCTAACTGCTTGGTTGCTTAAGATAGTCCGAGTGATTTTCACAGGATTCTTACCTGCTGAATAGACGCCACTTGAAAAGAACAGAATTGTAGTTGGCAGACCGTTGCTTTCAGTTAGTGATTGGGCCTTTTCAAATCCTTGCGTTAGAGCGGCACCGGGATTAGAGGGTCTCTCTGAGAATTCACCAAGTGCGGTATCACACCAATTTCTGAACGCCCCAATGAGCGATGATGAGTGCAGGGATGTTGTTTCTGCTTCTTCACCAGTTTGGGTGTCGAAGGTTATGAAGGGTAGTACCTCATCAGAAAACACAATTCCAGCGAATTGGGCATCATTGCCATAGCCATTGAATTTCGCCTCAATTGAATCGAGGGCTTGTAATATGGCTTGATGTCGTGAAGCATAGTTGTCTCCCCCAACATCGCTGTTAATCCGAACATCAGCAATCTGTGTTGCTGCCGCAACTTCTGCTATTATACAGAGATTAGTTGGTTGAGCTTCCAGTGCTCCCAGATGTATTTTGAGAAGATTCTTCCAAGAGATTCTTGCAGCATTTGTGGTGGGATCAGTTGGACTCAGAGACCGAACCACGAAACTAATTCCCAAACCAGATACTGCAAACTCTTGACCGGTTTGTAGAATCAACCCTTCGAAATGTTCTTGGAAATCATCGATTCTCCTTGAAATTGCCTGAGCAACAGTATGGTTCTGAAGGGCCCGTTTTGAATTTATGTCAAGATGAATTTCAGTGCACGTAGGGATTTTGTCAGCCAATACAGTTAGACTGATTTCATCCTCATCACTACAGTGTAGCATATCATAGACTCGTGCGTCAAGGATGATGATTCCATCTGAAACTTTAACAGATCCCCGAATATCAGAATAGATTGAGTCAGAATTACACCTTAGTTCACACGTTGCAGTAGAAGAATCCAAGGTGTCTGTCGATACAAAACAGAGACCTTGCTGATTCCGACCCTTCTGTACAAGCAGTTTCATTGAGATACCTCCATCAGTAGATACGAGTATTGTAGATCTCAGTGGTTACAGAACGAGACCCATAGAATACCTCTACTCTGAGATTTGCTTTCCCTTTCGTATCAGTCATTGGGACTAGTTTCAGTTCAAGCATTTTATCGGATTTTGGACTAATTTCATGATGTTCATTTGTGACCTCAGAAACACCATCAGAAGTAACTAGAGATGCAATCACTCGAATACCAACAACCGTGGCACTTGGATTCTTCACTCGAAGATTATAGTTGAATGCTTTTCCAGCAACAATGTTGTTAGGGACTTCGCCCAATACAACAGTCAAGTCCGTTTGGGATGGTCCTAATGGTCTTCCTTTAGGCCAGCGAGCTATTCTACCTAGCTCAAGAAGACGTGATAGTGAGGTTTTGAGTTCTCTCAACTCAAGATTCAATGCAGAAGCCGCCTCACCCATATCGAAGATACCATCATTTGACTCATAGTGTGCGAGTACCTTTCGGTCTGCCTCAATGAGGTCACTCACACCTTCAAGGATTTGCAAAATTGCTTCAGGGAGTTCATGTGCCTCGAGTAGAGAGTAGTATTTTCCACCGTCAACTGATGCTGCAATCTTCCTGAATGATTCCTCAACTAAAGGATTGCAACCACACACGAAGATGAACACGGTACTACCAAAATCAATTCTAAGCTGTTGGACCTCTCGAATTGGGTCATGTCCTTTGGGACAGCCATCCGGGAAATAATCATCACCGATGCTATTGTATAGTTTCCCATGAGGAGGGGCATCACCAACGAGGAGTAGAACCTTGTATGCATCTCTTTCCCAGGAAAGTTTCGTTCTAGCATCAAAAAGACCGTCAGCTACAGCTTCTGGAGTGTCACCACCCTCAGATGGTCGTAGTTCAGAAATCAATTTGTGAACCTGCTTTATCTTCTCAGTGAAATCAAACACTCTTGTAACATATGATCGGTCCTGTGGAGGATGATCACGATATGATACAACACCGAACCGTATCTCTAATCCTTCAGTCCGGGAAGTGATATGGCCCACTATCTCGAAGAGACTGTCTTTAACAGCCTTAATATCGTCCTTCATTGAACCCGTGGTGTCAACTACAAATGCAACGTCAAGTTTGGTGGAGGCCAGCCCTATCCACTCCAAGTCCAGCTTTGCCCATGCCCAATTAAGGCTTTGCTGCTGAGCATAGCGTAGGAGATTTTAGGACCATTGGTTCATGAAACAGTATGTCCGAAATAGGGGATACAGATCTTAGGATAGAATTTGTATTCGATGGAAATCTCATCCTGAAAGGGATCATCAACCGAATCTATGCTCCGATGATTGTAGAAGAGATAAAATTCAGGCTGCCCTTTGAAGGTAGAGCTGCTCTTATACGAGGAGATATGAAAATAACGTTAGGCATTTCGAAAGGTAATGCAAAACCAACATATGATGTCAAAAGGGCGGATATTGCATACCAACCCCTAGGGGATTCTTTGGACATTTATCTAAGTGATAAAAGAACGTTCAGCCAAGTGAATATAATTGGAAGGATAACGTCTGATGAAACTGAGATTGATGCATTAACTCAGGTTCGACGAGGTAGTTCGGTCACAGTACGATTGGCAGAATAGAGATTCTCAAAGACGTTGAAGCTTTGTAATTAGTGCCATTTTCTCATCGACTTCGACTTCTGAGGGGTCGACAATCATTCCAGCCTCATGGGTCTCAATTCTTACCTCTACCCCAGAGTGTTTCACACTCTTGATACCATTACTTGAGAGGGCACGAACACGAAGCTGGGTTGTATTGAACTCAGTCTTGTTGGATATCTCAACCGCTGTTGATTCTCTGCGCAGCTTGATCTTTGAGATTCGAACTTGTTCCTTAAGCTCAGCTACTTGCACTTGGAGATTCTTTCGTTCGCTGCTTTCATGTTCAAGCTGTGTTTTCAAAATAGAATAAGTTTCACGAGGGACAAAATCTTTGGTACTGTCAATCCATTTAACTACAGTTCCATCAAACTTTCGAGTCGTATTTACTTGCCCTAGAGCTTTTAGAACAGCAATAATATCATACACACGCCGCTTCGGTGTGGTCAATCGCTCAGCAAGGATATCGCTCCTTATTCCCTCTTCCCCGCTCTCTTTGAGAACCCTAACTGACTCCTCAGCCAGATCAACTAGCTTCAACTATGCACCCCACTTGAAATCCGGCGGCTTGCTCACAGGAGCACGTTCCACCAAACTTGTCGTATCTTGTATATATGAGTTTGTAATTCGCAGACAATACAATTGCGTTGCGATTAATCGAACGTAATACTCACATACTACATTAAAGAGCTTCTAGTAAAAGTCTCCACAATTCGTTATTCTGATGCCGAAAAATGAAAAGTAGCATTATTCGATATTGTCTCCAAAATTTCGTGATGAAAACTCCCACAATGCACATTTAGATTCCATTTGACTAGACCAGACATTATTTAACGCGGGTCAGAGGTCCGAATGAACAATTACCGCCCAAGACCTGGAGTGGAACTAACGATGAGTAAAAAGAAAGTCTTAATCATGGGAGCAGCAGGTCGCGATTTCCATAACTTCAACGTCTACTTTCGAAACAATGAAGACTACGAGGTTGTTGCGTTCACAGCTGAACAGATACCAGGAATCGGTGACAGAATGTACCCACCAGAGCTCTCGGGACCGCTCTATCCGAAGGGAATCAAGATCTATCCTGAGGAGAAACTTCCCGAACTCATCAAGGAACATGACGTTGAGCAATGCATACTTGCATACTCTGATCTGCCACATGAGGTCGTGGGCCACAAGATTGCATGGGTGAATAGCCTCGGTCCGGATATGAGACTGATGGGCCCAAAGACCACGATGATCAAGAGCAAGAAACCAGTCATCGCTGTTTGTGCCGTTCGAACTGGTTGTGGTAAGAGTCAGACTTCAAGGCGAGTGAATCAGATTCTTGTTGACATGGGACTCAAACCAGTCAACATCAGACATCCAATGCCATATGATCCTGACCTTACATCTCAGATTGCCCAAAGATACGAAACACTTGAGGACATGGACAAGTACCGTTGTACAATTGAGGAACGTGAAGAATACGAGCCTATGATAAACATGGGAGTCATTCTCTACGCAGGAGTTGACTATGGCAAGATCCTAGACCAAGCAGAAACTGAAGCAGACGTGATTACTTGGGACGGCGGAAACAACGACTTACCGTTCTACAAACCAGACCTCCTTATTGTCATCGCAGACCCTCATCGACCCAGTCATGAGATCACCTACTATCCAGGAGAGACTAATCTCAGGATGGCAGATATAGTGATAATCAACAAAGTCGTAACTGCAGACTATGAGGATATCGAAGAGGTCAGAGAGAACACAATGATAGTCAACCCCGAAGCAATGATTATTGAAGCAGCTTCGCCATTGACAATTGAGGACATTGAGAAAATCAAGGGCAAGCGTGTCATTGTTGTGGAGGATGGTCCAACTGTCACTCATGGCGATATGCCATATGGTGCAGGATACATTGCAGCCCGTAAGGCTGGTGCCGAAATAGTGGACCCAAGACCATATGCAGTGGGTAGCATCAAAGAAACTTTTGAAAAGTACCCCCATCTTGAAGACGTTCTACCTGCAATGGGATATGGCAAGAAACAGATCGAGGAACTCCAACAGACAATCAACGAAGCAGATGTTGACGCAATAGTCATTGGAACTCCAATTGATCTGAATCGAGTTGTGAAGATAGACAAACCAAACACAAGGATAAGATACGACCTTCAGGAAATCGGGAAACCGAATCTTGAAGATGTCCTATTGGAATTTGTCAAGAAACACGGACTCAAGTAGATAAACCTGGGGGAAGATTCCCCCAGAGTCTAATTTTTCTAGCATCAGCTATATCATCAAATCGTCGAGAGTGGATGATGGGGCTGCTCCTCTTCTTGAACTTAAGTCTCGATAGAGGACTGCAGCATATATGTAATTCAGTGAGCCAAATAGCAGTGCAATCACTATTGCCTCTGGAACGATACTAACGGGATCGAGCATAAAGACGGCGTCCATAACTGAGCTAACGACTGCCCCAATGACGATGACTAGGATACCGATAAGAATTTGACCTGCAAAAACATGCATGAAATTCCCACTTGTGAGTTCCCAAGACTGCTTCAATGAATCAATTGCGGATAGCTCAGTATCTGTCACAATTGCGAGCGTTGGTGCAAACCTAATCATGAAGTAGAGAACAAATATCCCCCCTACTAGGAGGAAACCGAATGCCGTCATCAACATCTCTATCGATTCAGGAGATAAGATAAGGTTGAATGGGTCGGAGATGTCAATAACTTCCATTGCGCGTGAAAACATAACTAGGCCGGGAAATGTTGCTACAGAAATCAGAAGTGAAAGCAATGATTGAATAATAATGATGTTCTTTATTTTCCCAATTGCATGTGAGAAGCTCATTCCAACATCTGCTACAAAGCCGCCATAGTCGGCTAGAGCGAATTTGATTGTTGCAGCAATTACTAACGCATTGATGACAAAGGCGACTACTGAAAATAGTAGTATCGCGACTATGAAAGGAATGTCAGGAAACGTGGTGTACGTAAAAAAGCTAAAGAAATGCGAGATTGGATCAGCTCCTATGACCCCTATGCTATTGAAAAGTGCGACAAGCATCAAGTAAGAGACCCCAGCACATGCGGCACCAAAAATACCAATGATGATAATGTATTGTATCAACTTGCGGGACCACAGGGTAAGTGTTCTCGAGATTAGACCGGTAGCACTAACAGAATAATTCTGAGTGTCTTGTGTAGAGGGATCTAATCCTAGTCCATCATCAAAGGCCAATTGAAATCCTCCTTATGTCTAGATTCTACAGGTCCTTTGTTATAATTGCTCCGTAAGAACTAGGCTGGTTTTGGCCTGTTGTCTATGATTTCCATGAACTTCATGCCGCCAGCTCTTTCAACCAATTCTTCAAAACCTATGATTGTCACACCTGGAGTGACCTAGGTGTTTGTCTTTGTCATCTACTGAATCTCAAGTATCAGAGATTTGTAATCATCAAGCATTGGTCCCCTAGGAGCCACATAGAGATTCAGGACATCCATGTTATATGGGTCAGACATGTCTTCCTTCGCAACCTCAATTTGCACCTCTTCAATCTGACTTATTGATAGGAGCATCTCTCGGAGTGCTGTTAAATTGACCGTTGCACCTTTGATCTTCTTTTCACTCATACCCATGATGTCCATCTGTGCTTGTGCATCATTTGTTCTACCAATGTCCAAGAAGAACGGACCATCAAATTCACAGTGGGGACATTTTCCCTTCTCTTGATGAGAAGCGACATCACCTAGTAGGAAACCTTCAAACACAGTACCAGTTCCATCAAGGTGAAACAGGCACATGTGACCAGACTCATCTTCACCAACAAAATCATACGTACCATCGTCATTGAACTTTATGAGTTCGAACGCAAGCATAAGCGGAGATAGATTGTAATACGGTCCGTGTCTATCACATTGAACCGCGATATGATGACGTAGGAAATACACGCCTTTAAGGGTCTGAAGTAGAAACCCATAATAGACAACTACGCAGTGAACAATCGTCTAAGACTATTTGGTCAGGAGTGATTTCATTGTCAGAAGCTGACGAAAAACTTCAGAAAGGTATCATTGAACTCGACAAAGGAAACGACAAGAAGGCATTCAGTCTTTTCAAAGAAGTCTTTGAAGAGAGACAGGAAAGACTCCTCAAAAAGGTGCAGGATAATCCAAAGTCTCCAACACTGATGTTAGACGCACTCTACATGATCCACGGGCTTGTATGGCTTAGAGTGGCAGAGGCAGGAATAGATAAGAAAAACAGTGTTGAACTTCATGGAAAAGCTGTGGGCACCGTTGAAGCAGCTCGATCTGCTTTGGGTCCACTCGTCACCGGACTAGCACAATGGGCGAAGGAGAAGAATATCAAGGCGGTACACAATAAAGCTCTAGGACTTCTTGCAGCCACTAAAGATCTTGAAGATATGGCGAAGAAAGCTCTTGAAGCCAGTCGAAGAATGGCTTAGCTCGGAAGCAGTAGGGTTGAATGTGCATACATTTCTATCAAGAGACCTTCTTATTCATGTAGCGAGACCACTCTTCAGCAGAGAATCGTTCCTTCATTATCTCTAACTCAGAAAGAATAGCCGATTCAAGATCCACTCCAAAGGTGTTTGCTATTTGTGTGAAAAGATTGAAGGCTTGTGCAAATTCGCGGCTTAACTCCTCTTTCGTTGGAGCTTCATGACCCAGCCCTATCACCTTGTAACCTTCCTTCACGGTGATGTGGCGAGAGATTTCGCCCAATTCCTCTATCAGATGAGCGAACACTAGTGATGCTGGAAACTTATCCCAACCGCGTTCCTTATCGAACTTGTCGATTTTCTCTTGAATCTCTTGGAGATGCATCTATGTCATCCTCTTTGTGATTTGTAGTACTTGAGCACGTGCCTGATCCAGCACCGATGTCGGAGGGCTCTTCAGAAAACCTAGCTCTGTGTCATCTGGAAGAGGGTCTCCTCCCAGAAACATTGCCTCGCTAACCACTCCCATCATCTCAACTGGTGGCAAGATGGCGCATGCGAGTTTTATTCCTGCATTCAATCCTTGGATATTTGTAATAATCTTCCAGATTCGTGACCCATCTGTACACCGACATTCAGTGAGGTTCTTAGAATCTGGTATTGGCTGGACTTGACTTAGTTCCACAGCAATAATATCAACTGCATATGCAGGTTCATCATCATATTCCTGAAGTTTTTGGATCAGTCCCTCAACAATTCGAAAAGTATAGAATACCTCCGTCAAACCAAGAGATTCATTCACAGTCGAGGGTTTGTATCCTGAGGTTTTGATTGCTTCCTCCAAGACACTTCTAAAATCTGCAATAGTTTCAACAATCTTCTGTGTAGCCTCCAATTCAGCAACCTTTGGAGCAGGTACGTATGCATATTTGATCTCGTAGATCAGACTGCCAGCTTGTTGAAGTGAAGCTGTAAGCTTTGAATAGTCCACATGGAGCTTCAATCTCCTGTTTCCCACTATCTCGTTAATACGTCTAAGTGCATCTTCCATTACAAGAAGTCTGGCATCCTTCGCAGTATCCAAAACTCTCACCAATTGTAGTAAATCAGACGCTCCAGATAAACCTCTCCCAAGAGAGGAGGAGGCCACACGAAGTGATATAAAGACAAGCGCGATAATCCAGAAAGATTTCAGCAGTGGGAGCTACGCACCTTGATACAAGCCGTGTACATCCTGATTGCAGACAGTGGCCTCTGTGTACTTGACCGGAAATATGGTGAGGGCGATATGGACCCCAACCTCATTAGTGGGTTTCTTACTGCACTGATTCAATTTGGCCGAGAACTTAGTGACGGCAATCGAGTTCATGTTATTGATTTTGGCGCATTCGACATTTGTCTCTCATTGAAGAATAACATAATTGTTGCAGCTACAGTTGACAAGATTGATGACGGGAATGCTGCAATGGCTGTGCTAGGTGAGGTAAACACCGCCTTCGCAGAGAAATATGGCGGCATGATTTCAGAGTGGGATGGCAACCTCGAGCCCTTCGATTCATTCCATGTGACACTAGATGAGATCACTAAGGAGGGTCATGCATCAGAGACCAAAATTGTGGTCCCATTGCTCAAGGGAAAGGTCAATCCGATGCTTGTCCGTTTAGGACAGATGAGTCAGGAAACCTTTGATATTGCAAAAAAGTGTGACGGCAAGCTCACAACGAGAGATATTGCTGACCAACTTGGAATGCATTTGAAAGAGGTCCAAAAGTCAATCAATAACCTTGAGGATATGAAGATCCTTGAGTGGAAAGAGATTGGATAGACCTCACATCCACTAGCAAATTCTGAATACATCTTCAGATGAGTGGAGATTAGATCTTTCCACGACCTATGATGACTGTCCCCATTCATTACCTGCTGCAATCAGGATAAGTCCAATCACAATCAGACCGGGTGCTAGAACTCCAGGTATCGTTATTGTGCCAAATAGCATATCACTCAGCCAAAATCGTCCCGCGTGAACCACTCTTCCTGCGAATAAGACGAAAAATCCAAGCCCAAGAAATAGATTGGACTTTCGTAAATTACCACCAGATTGCCATGCAAGATACCAGAATAGAAGTGGTATAAATAGAGCATAAAGTCCGCCAGCTGAAGCTGAGAGAAGAACCCTCATTTCAGCCTCAAGTTGAATAAATCCTAGAAGAACTCCGATACCCACAGCAGGGATCGCAAATGCGATTTGAGCCCATCTCTTTCCGAATATCATGAAACCTGCAGTTGCAGATAGCAGAGCAAGTGCCATCCATTGGAAGAAAGCTCCTGCCATCAGCCAGAATGGTGAATAGACAAAGTATGGCGCAATCCCTGTAAGGGCTAATGGAGCAGCATAGAAATCACCTATGAAATAGAAACATCGACCAACGGCTAGCAGAAGGAAGAATAGTGACATTGCGAATTGGAAAGGATTTCCAGATTTTCTCCATCTTCTTCCCATGAATATGAAGAGAAAGAAGTAGTAACCTACTACTAAAAACCACAATCCTGCGTGAACTTCACGAATTACCATATCAATAGTCTGCATTCTACTGTCTCCGTCCTATTCCTTCTGAATTACATTGGATAGCGCGCTGGCAAATAAAGATATTCCGCGCTAGTAAAACCAATCTGATACGCCCAGATAAGCTCTATATTCGCTGAAAAACTGTATTCTACTGGTGCGAGATGAACTCTGAACCTACTTGGAAACTACAGAAGGATGATTCAACGGTAGACGAATTCATAGATATTCGTCGAAAAGTAGGTAATCAAGTCATTCGCGAATACTTACTTGACGCAGTTGTGAAGAACACTGAAATCATTCGGATTCCAGGTAAGCTAAGAGGTCCAAAGAACGAGTTCAAGGATTTTGCAAAATTCCTTATTCTTCAGATATCTATAGATGGTGCACCAGCAAGATTTCTTGCAGAGTCAGGTGTTTATGAGAATATACGAATCGTTGCAGTTGGCTCGAACAATCTTGCAGAGCGAAACTCTGAGGACCTAATCAATATCTTCACTGAAGCTTTAGAAAATCCTGAGCAATACAATACAACACTGGTTCTAAGCGATGACTCAACGGTCCGTTAAGGTGGTAATGAAAATGCTTCAAAGATATGCAAAGTGCCCTGTCTGTGCTAAAAGAACCGTTTTGAAAGTTCCGCCGGATGTCATTAACACTGCTGAGAGATTTCCATTCACAGTGAAAGTGAAACATGAAGACCATTACTTCTACATCAACCTCGATAGTCAAGCTTGGATCACAGATATCTTGCATCCTGAACAAGTTGAGTAACTCATCCAATATATCGGTCAGATGGACTCGAATCATCACCTGCGGGAGGTCCCTTTTGAGCAATCTCATCCATTGCCCATTTTATGAATTCGATAACTTTCTCGACCTCTGTGTCAATCACATCGAAATGAGCTTTGATTCCAACAAGACTGGTCAGTTTCTCAAGAAGTATCTGCGCGGCTCTATAGTCAGCCTTGATTACACCCATAGTTTCACCCAGAAGACATGCGCCCTCCATATCATAAACTGAAGCAGCCCAACTAGGAATGATGCCATTTGCTCCGACAACTACGCCCTCTTCTGTTGCGACCATTCCATCAACCTGTGATATTTTGTCCAAGAGATTTTGAGAGCTTGCTGATACAAAGACTCTTGGTGGTGACGGAAACGAACCAAAGTATTCTTGGTATCCCTGTTCATACGCAGCCAGAGAATACATCTCTTTTACTCCAAGATTCGAGAATTCACTAGCTACATAGTCTGCATACTCGAAAACACCGTTACCCGAAGCTGGTTGAAAGTCAGCAGTAAGACAAAGAAGGTCATGAGGTTCATCTGGTGCGGCGCGATAGAGATGTATTGATGACTTTGGACAGTGAGAGATCCCCTTAATGACCATAACTCGAGGAGGCAAGTCCTTACTGAAGAAATCTGATACATGGTGGGCATCAAGAATACTAGTGAGGGTTTGAATCGCAATCCTTCCAACATTGGCAATTCCAGGTAGACCAACGATGCCAATTGGAGATTTCAGAGAAGATGCATCTACATCCATGAAACGGCGGGTATACATATTTTGTAAAGACAATGAAACCATTTGGTGTTTTTGGTCTTAGATTTCTATAAACGATAGAATTTGAGAGCATTCTGTGTTGTTGCTTGAGCCACATCTTCATCTGATAAATCCAGCAATTTACTTAGACTCTCAATTCCATAGAGGATATTGGCAGGCTCGTTTCGTTCTGGTGTTGGTGAAAGATAGGGACCGTCAGTTTCCAATAGAATTTGATCCAAAGGCAAAATCTCTGCAGCATCTTTTCGATTCCTGTACTTTCCAAAATTAGCAGGGAGCGTGATGTACCAGCCATTATCTGCAACCTGTTTCGCAACTGAAGGAGGTCCATCAAAACAATGCATGAGTACATCTCCAGAGAAATTCTTCTCAAGGATCTCTGTTGCTTCAGCCTCAGCTTTTCTGGAGTGAATTACAATTGGAAGGTCCAACTCTTTTGCCAGTTCGATAAACATCTGAAACAAAGGTTCCTGATTTTTCCGACCTTGTGTATCTTTCACCCAGTGATAGTCTAGCCCTACCTCTCCCACGGCCACGATGTCTGTAGAATATTTGCGAGTGAGAGCCACAATCTTTTCTGCTTCTTCTAATGTGAGCTGTGACACTCCACAGCCTGCAGAATGATGAACAAAACCTTGGTGTTTTTCCACAATTCCAAGTGTTCTACGAAATGACGCGGAACCTATCGAACTAGTGACCATTCCAATTAGACCAGCATCTTTTGCCCTCTGAATAACTCGCGCTCGGTCATTCTTGAAATGTCGCATATCCACATGAGTGTGCGAATCAAATAGTTCCAAAGCAGAGCTCTCCTTATTGCTATCCAGACGAGACGCCTTTAATTATCGATGCATATGGACTTCAAAATAGGGACCACTATGTCGGATGATATCAATGAACGACTCCGAGACAAGACAATACAGATTGCTTCGCTCAATCAGAAACTTGAAGTCATGCAAGCACAGCTTGGAGGTTCACAGAGGCGCGCAAACCAACTAGGGGATAATGTAGCACAACTTGAGACCACGGTTGCGCAGAAAGACTCAGAGATTCAAATACTCACCTCAGAACTCTCAAAGACCAAAGGAGTCCTTGATGTAGTCGGAAAAGAAGTACAAGGAATGAAAGCTGAGCAAACACAGCAACTTTTGAAGAAGGCACCAGGTTCTGACGGATATTCTTTGAAAGAGGAACTTACACTATCTGAACAAAGAATTGGGAGACTACGGGAGGACTTGAAACGATTCTCACAGGTCGCAACATTGGTCTTGAATCAGGAAGAGGAGTCTCTGGAGAAACTGCGAGAGGTTCTTCTTGAGGTGGGAGACCCCAAATACCGTATCTTAAATATGGTGCTAAATCGTAAATCAATCAAAATCGACGAAATAGCTACAACACTCATAATAGATGTTTCAGCAGCACTGGAGATTGTTGATGCGCTCCAAGTTGCAGGGGAGATAGAAATCAAAGACGGCACAACTGTCATTCCAGCAAAGAAGTATAGAGAACTACGGGTCCCTCGTGATGAATGGATGACAATGGAACCTGATGCAATCTTTGCAGGTCTTGAAGAATTCCTCGGAAAAACAGACGACCAAGGAAGTATAGGTATTGCACTTGAAACTGCAGTAGAAATACTTGAACAGAAGCTTGCTCGTGGCGGAGCCTTAGTGTTTCAGATGAGACGAACTGCTGACTCTTGGAGAAAGCAAATGGGCAATATTGAGGAATTGCAGTATACAATCAAGGATTGGAGAGCACGGGCAAAATCGATGGGCTAATCTTTGGTGGTGTCGTTAGAACTCTCTTTGATGGCGTCCTTAACGTACGAACCAAAGTCAGAGGTCTCTCCATCGCGTTGTACACGGATTTTCGGACCTTCCCCCTTGACTTGGCGTTCTACATAACGAATATCCAGTTGAGTGATAGTTTGGCGCAGTCCCCGATAAACAATAAGATTGAGGAGGATATCTTCCACTCTCTTGCCTATGTGAGGTTCATTCTTCGTGAGCGCGGAGAGGTAAGTCTGAGCTTCCGGGGCCAGGTATTTTTGAAGAAGATTGGCCCGCCCGACATCTGACTTTTCCTTCTGCTCTTTCTGTTCTTGGATCTTCTTTTCACGAGCCACAAACTTCGCCATTTTCTTTCGTCTAATCATGGCAAGCTCAGTGTCGTCGTCGCTCAGTGTGAATACCTCATGATTCAGCCCTTTCTGGTTGCAGTTAAAGATAACGATACAGCGAGGGTTGGTTTTTTAACATTCAAGTTGCATCATGACATAGACATCTTGGGCGTGAACACTTCTTGGCAACAGAAAACAAGTGCAATTGGCTGGGGGAAACAGAGTCTGGTGACCCATATTGTAGGCTAAGGGGCCAGAAACTGCACAAAGCAGAAGTTAATGCCAAGTGCCTGAAACCAGATCTTGCTACAATATGTGTAGATGCATATAGCTCTCTTGCAAGAGGTCAGGATGCGCTTGATTCAAACAGTACAGACGCCTTTCCTTGGTTGATTGAATCTGCGTCTCAGTTTGAAAATCTTGGTGAAGCTGACAACGCCATTCATGCCTATGTAAAGGCGATAAACTTCGCAAACAAGACTGACTTAGTTGAGAAAGCCTACGACCTTTTCCGTTCTGCACGGACGGTTTACGAGGAAGGAATTGCAGACAAAGACCCTGCGTTGAACGGGCTCGCAACAAAACAGGAATTGATGAAAGCAGGAGAAGCCCTGATTGATAAGATTGAGCAGTTGAGTGAACGCAAACCAACTACAGAATTGCAATCGGAACTCAAGGCAGCCGTCCTTGGAGGTGTCACACTCAAGAAAGCAAATCCGAAGGAAGATACTAAGGATTTGATAATTAGCCATGGTCGATCCTTGTACACAAAAAAGGCTGAAGAGTACAAAGACGGAGCTGCGTCATACATCAAATCAGGAATGATCAAGAATGCTGTCACTCTTGCGTGTATGGGTGCACTTGCAGACCTAATGTTGGGCAAACCCAAAGAAGGTATGGCATATCTTGCAGAGATAACAACAAAATCGGGAGAGAGTCAGACATTCCAAGAGCATCCTTGTTTTGAGTGGACCAAAGTGGTGTTTAAGGTCCTAATCAATCGAGACCAAAACCTCATGATAACAGCGAATAAGCTTTTCCTAGAAATACCTTGGTCCTTCAAGGATGATAGGGAGTTTGCACGTAGAGTTTTAGAATCAGTTGAAAGACGAATCAGTGCCTAATTTTCAATCGAGCAATAAAGAACCCACTTGTGTCATGTTTGTGGGGGAATAGTCTCTGAACCTTTTTTGAACAATCGAAACCAGGATATCCTGAACTCCCATAATCTAGGGGTTTTAGTAACTCAAAATTATGTCGTTGCATTGCTGAATCTATCTGAGACTCGCCCTCATGAGGTAGAATTGAGCAAGTCGAGAAGACAATCTCAGTTCCAGGTTTATCAGCGTAATCTGTGAGAATTGCATCTAGAATCTTGTTTTGCACAGTCATCAATGCAAAGAGTGTTTCCTTATTCAATCGCCATTTGAAGGAGGGGTAGGCTTGTAGGATACCCGTAGAAGTACATGGAGCATCAATCAGGATTTTATCAGCATCATGAACTACAGGCTTCGTAGCATCGGCATGCAACCACTCAATCTGTGAGGCATTGAGATGTTGAGACCGTTCGCGTCCTGTTTTAACTCGTTCTTCATAAACATCAGAAGCAATGATCTGTCCTTGATCCTTCATCCTCTCAGCAATCAACTGAGTCTTCATACCTGGAGCCGCACACGCATCCCAGATCTTCTGGCCGGGTTCGGGGTTCAGAGCATTGACTGTGATGATACTAGCCTTGTCTTGAATCAATACACGTCCATCTTTGAATAACTGAGACCTAACAACTGAATCTACGCCCTCTACTATTTTGAAAACCTCGGGTATGTCAGGATCTCTTTTCATCTTGACTTCAACCAATGATTCCAAGACTGAATTATAATCATCATAAAGCATATTGGGGCGGATGTAGTATGTACGTTTCTGATTGTTCGCGGTTAATAATTGACCAGTTTCATCTAGAGTAAGATTGTCAAGTAGAGTCTTCACTAGAAAGGTAGGATGTGAATGTTTCAAGCTTAAGCGATTGACAATGGGCATTCCTTCAATAACAGCATCGAGATTTACAGATTCAGCCTCCTTGAACTCAGTTGAATAATGTGATTCGATTTTAGGATAGAAAGATGATGTTTCAACTAAATCAGCATTAAGCCAATGAACTTCATAGACGGCGAGGCGGAGGATATTGAGATCTCGTGGGCGTAAATCGTGTAGCTTTCTTTTTCCTAGGGACCTAGAGAGAATGAAATCAATTGTATTCCGGAACCTGACAACTGAGAGGGATAGAGATTGTGTGTGAAACTGAGAATCAGGAGAGTCTGGTGAGGCTGTTTGCATTTCACGCAAGAGTGTCTTCATCGAAGTAGTAGACTGATCATATTGAATTAATGCTTCGAGTGCATCTGACCTGGCGGATTGTCCCTGATTCATGACAGATAAGCCACATGCTATGTGGCTGTTCAATCTTGTTGTTTACTCCTTTATTGGCGGCATGACAGTAGCGTAACCATCCATAACTGCAACACCATCTTCATTGTAGACATCGAATGTGAGTCGGCAGAGGTTGCTATCTGGCGCATTTTCCGTTACCTCAATAACGGCTCGAATCTTAACTCCTGGATAGACAGGAGCTTTGAAGCACCTGGGAGGATTAAAGACTAGTGGACTTTTTGGAGGCAAATACTTCTATGAAGTCCTTACTTATCTGAAATATATGCATCTTCCGGCATAGGAGAAGAATCTAACAAATTCGAAATTCATAAGAGACGCTCATACATCTGAACTAGCAAATCTTCAGCTTGATAGTAAGGTTCCTCCCAGGGACGAAAACCATACTTCTTCATGAGTCTCTCACCAATTTCTTGTCCGACAAGGATATTGCAATAGTTCCGCTTACACCCATGCGCTCTTCCATATTCTGCGAATTGAAGGTACATAGCAGACGCGAGACCTGTGGCTCTACATTCTGGACGTACAGTCTGATGTTCTCCAAACAACCCGTTTTCGGTTATCTTAGCCTTATACAGCCCTACTATTTCACCTTGGAAACGACTCCCAAAGTAGTGGAAGCCATTCCTCATGTCTGCCACAACTTGCTCAGGTGTATACATCCTCTTCTGTCGCCAATGGGTAGGATACTCTTTAGCTAGTGGCCATGCTAGTTTAAAGAGCTCAGAAATCTCATTTGCGTCTTCTTCGCCAAATTCGATAATGGAAATATCTTCTGCAGGAATGTCTTCCATATGACTCACTCAGCTCATAGCTGTATCTATGCAACTACCTCAAGGTTTTAACTTATTTAGTGAACGGTCGCTGCCCAATCGTAGGCTTCTTGTTCTGGAGAACAGCCTCCACATTTGTGGCAGCCAGCCACGGTCTTCTCGGGGTTGATCTTATTTTCGTATAGAATTGACCCGACTCTTTTGTAAAACTCAACGGAAGAGTCCAGATTATCAACATAGGTTGGAACATAGTCCGCCAGCTGACTACCTGCTGAAGGCCTAACTGGAGATACAATCGGTAACACTCCAATGGATGCTAGCTCCTCTACCAGTGTCAGCGTTCGTTCACTATCTTCTCCTAATCCATGCAGGACGTATGTGCTTACGTTACCCCGCTCGAAATAATCAAGAGCATGTTTCAAGCGTTCCTGATAGAAATCAATTGAACCATACTGATGTTTTCCGGGACTCATCGCTTCTCGAACAGATTCGTCGGCGCTCTCGATGTGCATCCCAACAGCATTGGCTCCTGCATTCGCCACATCACGAATAAAGCTGATGTCAACTGGGGGTTCAAACTGGACCCCAATTGGTATACTGCTGGATTCACGTATAGCCTCTATAATTCGAATCAGAATGGCACATCCCATATCAGGTGATTCCGTTGTGCCGGTGGTCATTAGAACGTCATCGATTGCACCTTCACGCTCAGCAGCCAATACGACTTCAACAATCTGTTCAGGAGTTTTCTCAAGCACAGTATTACCAGATGTGTACGAATTTGGAATTGTGCAGAATTTGCAGTGTGTGCCTTTTGTCCAATACTTACATCCCTGGTAAACTGTGGTGGCCAGAGTACGTGAACCATGCAGAACAGCAATCTTAGAATAAGGAATACCATCACTAGTCGTAAGGTCATAGAACTTGGGTTTCGGAATGATCTTCAGATTAACAGAACCATCATAGATCCAAATGTCTGGGTTATCTGTCTGTTCAAGTGGTGCAGAGTTATACCTCTTAGCTAAATCCCCATTTCTAATCGGAATTCCGCATGTACGCCCATTTGGCAGATAGAAGTACATTCCTCCAACAGGTCCTGCACCTCCTTTTCTTCCTTGAAACTGGTTCTCGGGCAGGTTGGCACCCTCAGTGAGGAGCCGTACTTTGAGACGGAGTATTTCTTCAGCATCCATTCTAAGTCTTCGCTTGCTTCAACTGACTCTTAATCTGTCTTGTCATAATGAACCTTTTCAGCCATCATAACAAATTCAGGAAGGTCTAACACAGTGATTTCATTCTCCGATTGGGAGGCCAGCATGTTTTTACAGAATGGGCATGAAGTCACCAAATACTGTGCGTCAACATTCTTGGCATGACGAATTCGTTCATCGCCTATCTTCTTTGCATGATCTGGAAACATCGTTCTAAGTCCCGCACCGTTTCCACAGCACATTGCATTCTCTTTATTCCGCTCCATCTCCACCACACTAGAACCAGAAACAGCTGCAATTACTTCACGTGGTGCATCATAGATACCGGAATGCCTCCCGAGATGGCAAGGGTCATGAAATGTAATCGGCCCATCGAATTTGCCCTTTGGGAGCTTGTCTAACGATATTCTCAAGAACTCACTGATATGCTGTACTGGTTTATTGAGTTCATGTCCATATTCAGAATAATCGGATGTGAGGGTACGATAACAACCAGGGCATGTGACCAAGATTGCTTCAACATCAGTTCGGTTCAAAACTTCTGCGTTGTGTTTTGCCAGCTCGAACCCAGAATCAACATCTCCTGTTCTGATTAAGGGACTGCCACAGCACCACTCATCAGGTGCAATTTCAACTGAATAGCCCAGGTGTTCAAGAAGGGACACTGTATCCTGAGCACTACCAGTCTCTCGATATGCCGCTGTACAGCCTGTGAAATACAGAACTCTTGAACCCTTTGAGTTGCTAGTCTTAATCCAATCACTCCGTTTGGAGTGTTCTTCTCCAAATGGATTGTGGTTTTTTTTAACAAGACCTGTGAGCCGCGATATGGCCTCTGGCTGTTGACCAGACTTCACTAAATCACGTCGTTTGATCTCTACAAGTGTGGCAATGTCTATCTCTGGTTTACACCAAGTGAGGCAATGACTGCATTCAAGACACTGGTATAGTACTTCCACACCGCGTTCATCGATCTCACGAGTACCAGTTATCTCCTGGTGCATTAAGAGTGCACGTCCATGAGGTGTAGGTGCTTCTGACCTCCACGCAAAAAATGTTGGACACACATGCCGGCACATCTTTGGACAAGCTCCACACATCCGCACTTGTTCAGCAATCGTATCCGGTTCCATCACTCACGCACCCCCAATCCAAGCTTACCAGGATTCATTATTCCATTGGGATCTAAGGCATCTTTGATCGTCTTCAGAACATTAAAGCTCGACCCGAGCTCATCTTCTATGTAAGTGCTACGAGAAAGCCCAACACCATGCTGGTGGCTCATCGTACCACCCTCGCGATGACATGCAGCGACTCCAGCATCCCAGATTCTCTTGTAAGTTGCCCAAGCAGTTTCTGCATCTGGTTGTGATGTGAAGAAAATCATGTATATGCTACCACCATTTGGATACATGTGGGAGAAATGAGACATAACTATGGCATCTTCTTCTTCCATGACTTCTTTCATCGCATGGTACACGTTCTCCAGCTTGTCATACGTGGCGACAATGTCAATAGTGTCGCCTATAGCATACCCACCAGTGGTTAGACGAGAGGGATAGTACATGTCATACCGATGTTCCCACCAACGTTTGGATGGCCCTTCTCCATGGTCAGAACCTCCCTCCTCTAGACAGATTTGAACTGACTTTTTCTCATCAATATCGACTTTCTTCAGGTCTCCATCGAAGGCCAGAAGAAGCATGCAGTGGCCTTCTTCAAACTCAAAGTGCATAGAGAAACTCAGAGCTGCATCTTCAGGATCGTAAAGACGAACAACAGATGGAAGAATACCAACTCGGAAGATCTTTCTAATCGCCTCAAGTCCACTGTGCACATCAGGAAAACTGATGCTTCTAAACCTGCGTTCTTCGGGGATTGGAAATAATCTCAATGTTGCTTCTGTAATGATTCCAAGGGTTCCTTCTGAACCAATGAAAAGCTGACGAAGGTCTGGACCAACAGAATGTCGTGGAACTGCCTTTGATTCAATGATAGACCCAGTTGGAAGTACGACTTGGAGACCTAATGTTAGGTCCTCAATCTTACCGTAGAGAGAAGACATTGAGCCCCCTGATCTTGTCGCAATAAATCCTCCAATGTTAGAGGCGCGAAGTGAAGTTGGAGTATGACCAGTGGTGTATCCATAACGATTGACCTCTTCCTCAAGATCAATTCCAACAACTCCTGCTTGGACTCTTACTACCATAGATGTATGATCAATTTCTGTAATTTTGTCCAGACGTTTCAGATCTAGCTGAATTCCACCATAGATTGGTAGTGTCCCACCGCAAGTCCCAGCACCGCCACCAACAGGGGTTACGGGAATTTTCAATTCATTTGCAACAATGAGAACGTGGGAGACCTCATCAGCAGTTCCAGGGAAGACTATCAGGTCTGCAAGAGGTAGCATCTCCCCAGCTCGAAGTTTTGCCTCACTCAGAGGCCAAGCGTCATGAGCGTTTAGAATTTGGTCAGTCTTATGTCTAGTAATATGATCGGCCCCAACGATTGCTGCTATTCGCTCAAAGGCTTTCTTCTTTGTCTTTTCATCAAGCACTTGGCATTCACCTCTTCTTAGGAAGTCTTTGAGCAATGAATACTGTCAGGTCATCTACCTCAACAGAACTTCCAGTCTTGAAGAGATTGCTCTCAATTTGTGCTGTGCACAGGGGACAGGGAGTTACAAGTCTATCCGCGCTAGTTTTCTGAATAGCCTCCATATTCTCCTTGACCACCGCTTTAGCAACATCATCGGAGTGGTATGATACTAGACCTCCTCCACCACAGCAGGAGTCATTGGCTTCGGATTCAGTAACTTTCACACCAGGCAGTTGACGTAAGATGTCAAGTGCAAAATCCGTTATCTGACGAGATGTGTGTCTGATCAGATGGCAAGGATCGTGAACTGTGACATGGACATCCGAGAATTCCGTAGAGCCTTTTGTGGCTGAGTCTATTTTCTCCAGACCTATTTCCTCTGCCAGAAACTCAAGAATATGGACAGCTGGGACTCCCCATTCATTACGATATGAGATGTCGGAAAGGCTCGATGTGCATCCTGCACAGGTTGTGACTACGGTCTTAATTCCAAGCTTTTTGACTTTCTCTTTGAGCTGCTTGGCTAAAACCCGTTCAGTTTCATGGTCACCCATTAGTCGAGAAGGTAGCCCACAGCAGGACATATCGTCAAGCAATGTGTAGTCCACATCAAAATGGTCCAGAATCACTTTCGCGGCTTCGCGGACCTCTTGAGCTCGTTCTTCAGCTTGGCAACCCGGATAGAGGAGAACCTCAGCTTTGTCAAGGATCTTGTCTTGTACAAATGGAAGTCCTAGTCGTTCAAGTCGCATATCTCTACTTTCATTTTTCTCCTCTTTGTCCTCCCAGGGCTCAAATGCCAAATAGTACTCTGTAAGAACTTCTCGCAACACATGAAGGCTCTTGGGAACCAAGTCGGGACGATGTTCGAAAATTCTTGCACGGATGAGATTGACCACCTCAGGGATATCGACATTCTTTGGGCAAACTTCACGACAAGTTCCACATCCAGTGCACAGATACACAACATCTGCAGTCGACCAGAACTCAGGGGGGGAACGACTCAATTCCACAGCTATACTTCGAGGACCACTGAACCGGTCAACACCCACAGCAGCAACAACAGGACAATGACTGATACAGAGGCCACAATTGATGCAACGTTCAACAGACTTCACAACTTCGAGTTCATGAGAGTGATAAGGAGTTATCTTCTCTTTCCTGAGTGTGTTCTTGACGTACTCAAAAGCCTCGTCTTCATTCACTTCAGGCCACCTCCTTAATGAAGTCAATTGCATGCTTCGCTGCAGAAAAACCACTCACTGCAGCAACGCCTAACCCACTCTTCTCGATGGAATAGTCGTATCCTGCAAGAACAGCTCCAGCTGAATACAAATTCGAAGCCCATTCAACACCGTCTTCATTAATGGGTCTAAAGTGGGGATCCAGTGTGAGCCCACATGAGTTGATGGGGTGACCCTCAGGACTGATTGCAATACGGTTTGTATATCTAGATGGAATAATTTCTCCAGCGGAATGATATGCGTCTGTTACAGTCATCAGTCCGAACACAGTTTCACGTATTCCATTTTCATCTCCACTGAGTCCTCCGCCAATGTATTTGCCCGTAGAGAGAATAAACGCTTTCGCCTCAATATTCATCTCTCGACGTGGGGCTTTAGCACTCACTTTAGTTATACGGCCCTCTGTCTTAATGTACGAAGTTGCTTCATGACCAACTAACATCTTGCCGCCGTTCGTTCTATACATCTCTTCAAGAGCAAGTTGCAGTCTTAATCCAGGAACAGATGGAGGGAAACCTAGCATCTCGAAAACTTCTGCACCAATTTGATCTTCTAGTTTCTTTTTATTATCCATCGCTGTCTTTATGCCTAATACTGGGGGAACTGCCACATGAGTGGCTCCTAATTGCTCCACCTGCGGTTTCAGTTGCGTTGCTAAATCTTCAATTGATCTCTCATGGTCTAGATGCCGGGCGATCTCAACGGAGGACACATTGTATGGCTTACCAAATGGCGACACCCGAAGTGTGCAATGCCCCACTTTGCGTGGTGGCTCTCCAATGGCTATTCTATCTTCCAGATAGGTCTTTGCCGCTACTGAAGGATTGAAGTCAGCGTTTCCAGAGAATCCTGTGAAGAGAAGAACACTATCCTCTCGTGTCTGAAGGTCTTCAGAATACATTGTCTTCTGAACAAGACATGTCGGTTTTGTGGTTCCAAGAATAGTAATGGGGAAGATGTTAGACTTGAAATCACCACTCAGTGGAGCAATGGTATCCTTGAGTTTTTCTTTGAGCCAAGTAATAGTGTCTCGAGTCCTCCCGACTATCTCATCAACAACATCTTCAGGTTTAATCCCATCAACATATCCGATAATGCTGTAGGGATGAAGTGGGTAAAGACCCGCAATAGCTGCCAGTCCTTCTTCAGGTGTTGAAAAGGGTTCAGAAGCATCTGGAAGATATCCAATGATATCAATGGCTCCAGAGGAGTATGCGGTTGCACTCTGTCCCTTTCGAAGGAGAATCGTTGAAAGACCAGCTTCTGCCGCTAGTGTCCCTGCAACAAGCCCAGCCATTCCACCACCTATCACTAAGAGGTCGCATTCCATGTCCATCTAGACACCCTCCTCCCATGGCTTTAGATCATAATCGACATCTGACTGATCAAGGTTCCCCACACAGGAATACATACCCTGAGCTAATTCCTCTTGGGCTAGTTGTTCACCTCTCATCGAGGGACGGATGCCTTTCCATCTCTCGGCCCTGAAATCAAGAATGTCAACTAGAAAGTCATCACCTTGTAGGTCGAGCTCCTCAGAGAGGATTGAAGCAGCTTTGTAAGTGCAGAAGGTTCCCTGACACGGGCCAGTACCAAGTCGGAGTCTTCGGCGCAGGTCATTCAGTGTTTGTGGGAACTCCTCTCTTATCGCATATCGAATCTCAGCTTCAATAATAGGTTCGCATGTGCAGATTGTTGTCTTCCATTCTGGATGGTCTTTTGTCAGTTCAAGGATTTTGGTCATCTCTGTGCCACGACGAGCACGCATCCGCTCTAGAGCGTGCATACTAACTCCATATTCTGCAGACAGTGCTTCGACATCCACGTCAGCCTCATTGCCAGGTAGAGGTTTCTCATGCGTTGTGCATGCAGAATCATTTCCTAGTTTCTTAGAAACAATATCAGTGACTGCTTCAGCCATATGTCTGCACATCACTAGTTTTCCACCAGTGAAGCTAATCAGACCATTTTCGTGATCTATTACCTGATATCCACGAGTCACCTTGCCTTCAGGGACCTTCCAATCAGCCACAAGAGGACGTACTCCAGCCATCGTCCTGATGATCCGAGCATCACGTATCGACGGTATATATGTCTCAATGCTTCTCATTAGGTATTCAATCTCATCAAATGAAGCAACTAGTGAATCAGGATCTTCCCATGTATCCAATGCAGTTGTACCCAGGAGTGTTGTATTTTCATGAGGAAACAGATAGATGTAACGTCCATCGAGTGCCTTTACGGAGATTCCTACATTCACAACCCGTCGATCTAAGATTATATGGGCACCCTTATTGAGTCGAAGCTCAAGTTCTGCACCACTAAACCCAGCAATTTTGGGAGCCCATGGTCCAGCTGCATTCACAACAATCTTCGCACCGATTTTCTCTGTTGTGCCCGTGATGCGATTATAGAACACGACTCCCTGTATAACGTCATTGACAGTTTCAAAACCAATTACTTCACAATATGTCTTGATTTCAGCCCCATGTCTTTTTGCATCAAGAGCCTGAAGTAGACATAGACGAAAGGGGTCAATGAAGAATTCCTCATAATAGACACTAAAGACGACATCAGGATGTAGAAGGGGTTCTATCGCTATTGTTGCTTCTGGCGTGAGAAACATCATTTCAGGAACATCTCGTTCCTCTGCATGCTCAGAATACGACTCAACGTACTCCATGTCACTTCCAACATCACTCAGGTCCCGGAATGGAGTGAGTATTGGATTCTTCATGATTATATGACGTGCGATTCGATTTAGATGTACAACCTCTGTTGAGCACATTTTCATTATATCAGGTTCACTTCTGTACTTGAGACCTGAGGAAATCATTCCTGCACAGGTTCCAACAGTAGCGGATGCAATGTCATCACGCTCTAATAGAAGAGTTCTGAAACCCCTCATTGCACAGTCCCGAGCCACAGCAGTGCCTGTGCTTCCTCCACCTATTACGACAACATCAAACTCAGAGTCACTCATGCACATCTTTTCCTGAGATACTGCTTCGGGGGTTTGGATATGTGTAGTGAACGTGCGTGCAATACTAAGGTTTCGGATTGGATAAGAAAGTAAATGATAGTCAAGATTACATTAAAAGGAGATATTCGCGGGTTGATTTAGTGAATGACCAATGCCTACCTATGACCTCGGCACACTTGTTGTTGGCAGCCATGACGTGAAAAAACTCACACAGGCTCTCGATATACCTGACCACCGCTTTGAAGACATTGTAAACCTTGCTCGACAGGCATGGGAACATGAGGACACAATCAGTGAGTCAATTGAGCATATTGCACAGAATGCTAGCGGATCCGAACTAGTTCTGGCATTCGTATTCTTTGGTCGAATCTGGGAAGACAACCAAAAGGAAGACGACGAATAGTTTAGGATATTGCATCCAGTATTTTTCCCGTTTCAGCATTCAATAGTTTGTTGTAGATTTTATACTGCTTCTCGTACACTTCCACATTTTCAGGAATTGGCTCTCGTCGTTCTTCAATGTGAACCATATTTTCTACAGCTTCCTTAAATCCACCGTAGATTCCAGTTCCAACTGTACCAAGAACTGCAGCACCAATCACTGTTGAGTCTCGTACTTTGGGAAGTACAACGGTTTTATTCACACAATCAGCCATGATCTGACGCCACAATGGAGAGTTTGCTCCACCTCCCGCAATGAGAAGTTCCTTGAACTCAATGTCAGTCATCCCTTCCATCATTTGAAGATAGAATGAGATGGTGTATCCGTTCGCCTCCAAGATTGCTCGAGCAACATGTGCTTTGGTGTGACTAAAACCAAGATTGTATAGTATTCCTAGATTGTATGCCATGAACGGGAACATAACAAGTCCATCACTGCCGGGGGGTACAGAAGCTGCTGAGGCTTCGATGATTTGATAGACGTCTTTCTTGGTCTGAGCTGCTAGAGCCATCTCAGGCTCGCAATAATTGTCTCTATACCACTTGTAAGTAAGTCCAGTTCCCGGAGTCACGCCTTCTAGAATCCACTTCCCGGGCATTGCAGAAGGATGGCAGTACATCACAAATGTTTCTTCCATAAATTCATCAAGATGAGTAATCACAAAGGTTCCAGTACCAGTAGTAGCTTTGACTTTGCCAGTTTCAATTACTCCCATACCCAAAGCAGCACACTGCTGGTCCCCACTACCTAGAATTACAGGTGTCCCCTTTCGTAGTGATGTGGCCTTGGCAGCCTCTGAACTGATCTCACCAATAGTTGTTCCAGAATCCTTGATTTCAGCTAGTTTGTCAATAGGAATTCCAGTCGCTTCACACAACTCTTCAGACCACTGGAGAGTTTCAAAATCAAATGGACCGTATCTAGCTTCTCCAGGAGAACTAACAACTGCACCACAAAGACGATTGTTGATGAACGCATCAATGTGTGGCCATTTGTATGACTTCTCGTATAATTTGGGCCGATTCTCACTGAACCACATCATCTTTCTGACTGCATTTCGTTGACCAATTTCTTCGGCCATCTCCTTGCTCTTTGCAGTTTTTCGGGCATCTATCCAAGTCACAGTAGGGGCCAAAGCTCTACCATCTTTGTCTATCGGTGTAATCGAGTCACGAGCTGTAGTTACAACCACACCAACGATAGCATCTGGTCCATGTTTACAACCTGCTAGTGCTCTCTGCATTGTATTGGCTGATGCACGCCAGTAAGTATCTGCAACCTGTTCATGCACTCCAATGTCTTTGGGGTTTGAAGGGTACTCTTCATACGCCTTACTAACCTCACGCCCTTCTTCATCTACAATGACGGAACGGGTTCCTGTTGTTCCAATGTCAAATATCGCAAAGAGACGGTCACTCATCGAAATCACCAGCAATCAGTGTGGAGACAGGGCTGCATATAGATTGTCCGACCATGAGAGTTATTTGTCACTAGAACATCCAAAATGTAATGTCAGAATATCCTGCTCACATTGAGATTGAACCACATGTTCATCTTGTTAGAGGGAAAAATGAAGCTCGTTTCCCAGAAGCAAACACTTTGATAATCGATGACGAGATACTCACTCTTGTAGACGCAGGTTCACATCCAGAACAAGTATTCTCAACTCTTAGAGACCTAGGTCATAAACCAGAAGACCTCGACCGTATCGTGTTAACTCATTTTCATGCGGATCACAAGGGTTACACCTCACATTTTCGACGTATCTCCAACTGTGAAGTGTTATGTCACCCATTGGCTAGGGATGCAGTCGAAAGCTTTGAAACCATGATGAAAACCATAGGGATCGTTAGTCCAGAAACAAAAGAGCAATGGCTGAGCTTACTAAGATCAAGACTACCACACGTGCAAGATGACTACATAGTAGATGGCACATTCCGGGATGATAGACCAATAGATTGCGGTGAAGTACAACTCACCCCTATCCATTCGCCGGGTCACACTCATGACCATACTTGTTTTGGTATCAATGGACTTGAGAAGATACTTCTTGTTGATATAGACCTCACAGATTTCGGACCGTGGTATGGAAATATCGTTAGTGACCTTGAGGATTTCAGGAAGTCTATTGAAAGAATAATCGATTTGCAACCTCCCATGGGAATCAGCAGTCATCTTTTAGATCCAGTAACTGAGGGACTTGATGAGCAGCTTAGGAGCTACTTAGCGTTCTTCGACAAACGCGATGAAGAAATTCTCCATCATATCGGTGAAGGAGTAGATACTGTGAAGCAACTTGCTCAAGTTCCAATAATATATCCTCGAATTCCCTATTCAGTCTACCTTCTTTTCGAAGAAATCATGCTCGACAAGCACATTGAATTTCTGTCCAAGAATGACCTTGTTCTCCTCGAGGATGGACACATTCAGCTTCAAAGAGCTTAGTCTAATTACTACAATGTCAACACTACTTGTGTTTGAATTCAGGTTTACGCTTCTCAAGGAAAGCTGCTACACCTTCCTCCTTATCCTCAGTGTCAAAGGTCTGACAAAACGCATCAAGCTCGAAGGCGAGATGTTCGTCGAGAGGGAATTGCCAAGCATTCTGTATAGACTGTTTTGCTAGATTAAGAGCTACTCCTGGTCTTTGTGCTAATTTCTTTGCGAGTTCTACTACACCTGCTCTGAGTTCATCTACAGAGTTGAAGACTTTGTTCACAAGACCAATTCTCAAAGCTTCCTCAGCAGTTATCAAATCACCAGTGAAAATTAGTTCTTTCGCAATTCCAAGGCCAACAAGCCTAGACATTCTGACAGTTCCACCATTACCTGGTATGGTTCCAAGATTGATTTCTGGAAGACCTAATTTTGCATTAATGGATGCATAGCGGATATCGCATGCAAGTGCTAGCTCACAGCCTCCACCAAGCGCATATCCATTTACAGCACAAATAATTGGCTTCTTCATTGAGGTCATATACTGAGCTATCTCTCTACTAGGGTCCACAACTTCCCGGATGGTCTTAGAGTTCCGACCAACAAAATCAGTTACATCTGCTCCAGAAATAAATGCTTTCTCTCCTAATCCGGTGAGAATAACTACTCTGACAGATGGATCTTCATCAGCATGTTTCAACAGCTCTAGTAGTTTATTCTTCACACCAATATTGAGAGCGTTGTATCTCTCTAGTCGGTTAATTGTGATTATGGCTATCTCGTCTTCTACATCATAGAGAACCAGATCTTCAGTCATAGTTTTCTCACACCCACTGTCACTGAAGCATTTTGGGAAGGTTATAGCAATCTCCAAATTCTTCCTGAAGTTTCTTCAACTCCTCTCGAACCGTATCAAGACCAAGCCGTTCAATGGTTTCAAAGGGTCCTTCCTTATAGTTAGAACCCAGTTTCATAGCCTTGTCAATATCCTCCTTTGATGCAATCCCGGTCTCGAGTTCAATCATAGCCTCTCTCAGATATGGCATGATGATTCTGTTGACCAGCACATCTGGATCTGCACCCTTTGGTTCTTCAAGCGACCGTTTCTGGCCATCTTCATAAGCATAGAAACCCTTGCCAGCCTTCCTTCCAATTCTTCCTTCCTCTACATACTTCTTGAGTATTTCAGGAACTTTGTAACAATCTCCCAATTCTCTCTCGAGAGTACTCCCGGTACCAAATGATACATCCAGGCCAACAAAGTCAGTCAGTTCCAATGATCCCATTGGTGTACCGAACTTCTCTTTCATGGCTGTGTCAATCTCTTCAGCACTTGCCAAGCCTTGTTCATAGATCTGTAATACTGCTCTCGAAATCTGGCTACGGAGTCTGTTGACAATGAATCCTGGACTATCTATTGCCTTCACAGTAATTTTCCTCTGTTTCTCACCAACTTCTAAGGCAGTCTGAACAGTATCATCATTCGTCTCTCTTCCTATGATGACCTCAAGAAGCTTCATTGCAGGAACAGGAGAAAAGTAGTGCATCCCAACTACCTTGTCAGGTCGGTTTGTCACCTTTCCAAGCTCGGTTATGCTAAGGGAGGATGTGTTGGAAGCGAGGATTGTGTGAGGTTTGGCAGCACTGTCCATTTCTTTGAATAGTTTCTTCTTGACGTCCATGTTTTCGAATACAGCCTCTATGACCAGATCCACATCACTGACTGCTTCGCTCAGATCTGTTGTAGTAGTTAGCTGACTGATTAACTTCTCGCCATCTTTGGGTGATAACTTCCCTCGTTTGACTCCTGATTCCACATAACCATTGAACCTTGACAGACCACGTTGTAGCGCGTCGTCATCCAAATCAGTCATTATCACTTCATATCCAGATGCTCTAGACACATATGTGATTCCTGCTCCCATGAGACCGGCACCAATAACTGCTATCTTTTTGACCTTCATTTCCTTCACTCCTTTTTTCTGAATGCAATCCTTCTGTATGGTTTACCCCATCGTTCATCATACAGTAGTCCTTCTAGTGGTGGTCGACTGGGTCCCAGATGTCTTGTAGAAACAGGAACACCAATACAAAATGCTGTCAAAGGTGCCCAAATCGGTGGGATTCCAATTCTATCACGAATTAACTGAGTGTGTCGTGAGTCTGAGCAAACCAAAGCCTCGTAGCCGCAACCATACCCCATTGCAGTTGCGACCATCCACATGTTTTGTATAGCCATACCTGCAACAACAGATCCGAAGAGTTCATTGGGGTACAATTTGGTTGCATCGTGCCACGCATGACTTGCACACACAACTATGACGGTATCGCTCTTCTCGGGATACCTGAAAAGCGTCCCCTCCCGAAGTCGAGAGAACACAGCGGCTCGAAATTCATCTCCGATATACCAATTTCTTCCGCTTGTGAGCTCAAAAGGAGAGTTACCAAATACTGTCCGTGCATTTTCATGTGCTATGTCTGCTAAGAATTCCTTTGTTGCCTGGTCATCTCGTATCACAATTAGCCTGATCATTAACATGTTCTCAGGACTTGGAGCATGTCGTGCTGCTTCTAATATCAGCTCGATGTGATCATCAGGAATCTTCCCGCCAGTGAACTCTCGGATTGAGCGTCGAGACCTAACATGCTTCATTGCTTCGAGCCCTGAAGCAATCTTTGTGTCTTCTAGCTTCTCACTACTACTATCCGATTTTCCTTTTGCTTTCGTTGTCATTACCTCACCTCGGGCAAGTTACGGGAAAAGGAGGGTATTTCCTCTATCATGTAACGTATACCTATCCACCTGCAATCTTTATTCCACCATGTAAAGGCACTATTTATACAAACGCATTCATTTGGAAATGTCTTGATCTGTTATTTGTGTTTGAATTCTGCTTTGCGCTTTTCAAGGAAAGCTGCGACACCTTCTTCTTTATCCTCAGTATCGAATGTCTGACAAAACGAGTCAAGCTCAAATGCAAGATTATCAGTAAGAGTTTGTTGCCAAGCATTATTCAGTGATTGTTTTGCTAGTTTGAGTGCCACACCAGGTTTTCCAACCAACTTGGTTGCTAGTTCTTTCGTACCTTCATGGAGGGCTTCAATAGAATCAAACACTTTGTTTACTAGACCAATCCGTAATGCTTCATCCGCTTTGATCTGATCTCCTGTGTATACAAGCTCTTTAGCCATTCCGAGACCGACAAGTCGTGGAAGTCTAACTGTACCACCGTACCCTGGAATGATACCCAGAAGTATCTCAGGTTGGCCAAATCTTGCATTTGCTGATGCATACCGGATGTCACACGCCATGGCAAGCTCGCAGCCCCCTCCCAGTGCAAAACCGTTTACAGCGGCAATCACTGGTTTACTCATCGACTCTATATACACACTGAGTTCTTGTCCTTGCAGAGCAGCTGGCCGTACCTTTTTCGAGTCTATACCTGGGAACCCTGTGATATCAGCTCCTGCAGCAAATGCTTTCTCCCCAGCACCGGTCAAGATAACAACCCTTACAGCATCATCCTTCTCAGCCTTCTTGAAGAAATCAGTTAGAGCTGATCTTACCGTGTTGTTCAAAGCATTGTATTTTGTAGGTCGATTAATAGTGATGGTAGCAATTCCATCAGCCACTTCGTAGAGAACTTCCTGTTCAGACACAGCTCTTCCTCCTGGTTAGTAATCGCTCTAGTTCATAGGCGAGTAATAAGCCTTCGCGCGTATGACCCTGGAATCACTTAATGTTTAATTACTCGTTTGTATCCAAATAACAAGTATCCCCCGGAGATTGCAGTGATGGTTAGCTTAGAAAAGAGAGATGTATGGAGAGAGAGTCTTAGTGCAATGAAGGCATCTCTTGAGAGCACCTATGAATTCAAGACAGTTGTTCACGAAGAAGCACGACTCATTCAAGGACTCAAGGATGTCAAGAAGGATTACGTTATTTTTTCGAGCTATAGACGGAATGCTGGAAAACGCAGAATGAATGACATCAAAAGTTTGATTGATACAGCCCTTGAGAAGCTTAATTGTTGTGATTCAAAGGAAGCATCGCTCATCTATCTAGAGACCCTGAAGACAGTTATGATGCAAACACGTTGGGCATCAGTATTGGAAACGCTTTCAGAATACGATCACACATACGGTTCGTGACAGTCAATCTATGTCGCTAAACTATCATTCATATTACTACACCGTTTGTTAATTCCAATTCAAACAGGTGAACGATTATCCCAACAATACTGAATGAGAACTGCTGCGATGGATGCGGGACCTGTGTTAAGACCTGCCTTTATGGGGTGTATGAGAAGATAGATGAGAAACCGCAAGTGGCACATATCCAATATTGTAAGGACTGTGGGAATTGTATCGAAGAATGTCCTAATGGGTGCATTTCTTTCCTGGATACTATCCGCAAAGAATAATCGAAAAATAAAGAGAAAGGAGAGCCCGAAGGCTCAACCTTTGACTATACAAGCCACTTGTAAGTGACCATTTTTTCTTTTGCTTCAAAACCAAGCCTGAGGGGCATCCCAACCTCTGGCATAGCCATCAGATTGGTGATATGCGCAGTTAGTCGAAGACCTGATGGAAATTCACCAATAGCTACCACATAGGGTTGTTTTGATGATAGACTCATAGGAGCGAATTCAACAACGACGTATGAGTATAACTTCGCTTCCTTCTCGGTCATCTCTGTCAGAGTGCATTCACTCAGGCATTTCTGACAATGTTGTCTAGGGGGTAAGTATTCGGCTCCACAAGATGTACATTTGCTCTTCATGAGCTTCTCTTGCTCAAGCGCTTCAAGAAAATCTTGAAAGAAGGGTGTAACTGCTTTGTCAGTCGAGTAACCGAGGTAGAGCTCTTTGTGCTCCGACATCTCTTACCAACCCCTCTCAAAGATGAACACGTTGACGAATTGTCCGGACTGTCCAACGTTATGAACTAGACCAAGGTCTACATCATCGATTTGACGAGAACTGTTCTCAGCTTCGCCTCTCATCTGTTTCATGACTTCATAGGTCATTGATACGCCAGTTGCGCCCAAAGGATGACCTTTACTCTTGAGACCACCATCACAATTGACCGGGATACGACCGTCGTGATAGTTCTCTTTATTCTCGACGAGCTCAGGACCCTTACCAGGTTCTGCAAAGCCCAAATCCTCGTATGCAATAAGTTCAGCAATAGTGAAACAATCATGCACCTGTGCCATCTTAATATCCTTGGGTTCTACTCCAGCCATCTTGTAAGCAGCATTAGCAGCATACTTAGCACCTGGGATTGAGGTGAGACTAGCTCTATCCTGAATCATCATCTCAGAGGCACCAGCTCCAATACCCTTGATCCACATAGGTCTGTCAGTGAATTCTTTGACCCTATCCTCTGAAGCGATAACAACAGCAGCAGCACCGTCAGTGATCAAGCTACAGTCGTAGAGATTAAGTGGGCTACAAATCGCAACCGCATTATTAGCCTCTTCGAACGTAATTTCTTTGGGTAGATGTGCCTTGGGATTCTGTGCACCATAGTGATGGGATTTCACGGCTATTTTTGCAAGAGTGTCATGGGTCATACCATACTCACTCATGTAGCGTGAAGCCATTAGAGCATAGAATGCAGGGAAGCTTATACCAAAAGGATACTCCCAACGCATATCGCCAGCCTGCGACATATATTCTGTCGCCATAGCCGAGGATACACGATTCATTTGTTCGACACCAAGAACCAACATTACATCATAGAGTCCTGCTGCAACCATTCCCCACGCAGCCCTGAGGCTGGCAGTTCCTGTGGTACAAGCAGACTCGACTCGCATATGGGGTCTGTTCTGAAGTCCAATGTAGTCAGCGATTAAAGCGGAACCCGCTCCCTGACCTGAGAATTGCGATGCTGCATATGAAAGAATACTCGCGTCTATCTTGTCTTGTGTGATACCTTCATCGACAATCGGTTTGAAGGCTTCTGCAGATAGTTCTCTCACAGTGGCATCGAATCTTTTACCAAACTTGCTGTGGCCGCCAGCGACAACAGCAACTCTTCTTGCCATTTCATTTCCTCCGTGGGTAGAGCCTGCCCATTTCATATCAGTGCAGGGCTCATATGTCACACAGTATGTTATCGTCCATCGAGTACGGGGTCTTAAGGTTGACGATTAACCATCAAAAAGAGAAGAATGACCCCGGAGACCCGGGGTCGACTATAAAGTTACTATTCTCCAGTGAACTTGCCACGTCGCTTCTCAAAGACTGAGGCGATTCCCTCACCAAGATCCTTAGTCTTGAAACATTCAACACCTGCATCAATTAGAAATTCAAAGTTGTCCTTGTAGTCTTCTTCGAAAGCCATATGCGTGGCTTGTTTTGCTAGCTTCAAAGCGACAGGTGCATTGCCGCCCAGTTTTGCACCATACCACATAGCTTGGCTTAGCAACTCATCCTTGGTTACAACTTTACTTACAAGACCCATATCAAGAGCCTCTTGAGCTGTGACCTGACCACCAGTTAGAATTATCTCCATTGCTTTCCCAAGTCCTACAATTCTAGGAAGTCTAACGCATCCACCCCATGATGGAATTAAACCTAAACTCACCTCAGGGGTTCCAATTTTAGCTTCAGTATCGCAGATTCGGATATCACAGGCGAGAGCAAGTTCGGTTCCACCGCCAAGACAGAGTCCATTTATGGCTGCTATTACCGGTTTGCTAAGTTTTGCAACAGTATCGATTGCTTCTATCCCCTGTTCCAAGAGAGGTCTGACCTCATCGGGTTTGCCTAGTAGAGCCTGCGCATCCTTTAGGTCTGCACCAACACCAAACACCTTGCCATGTGTTGACGCGATTACAATTGATCTAACCTCTGGATCATTCTCAGCCTCTTGTAATGCTGCCACAAGCTCTTCGAGGATTTTAGCATTAAAAGCATTCATTGCATCAATGCGATTCATCTTAATTACGGCCACGTTCTTTTCAGGGGAAAGGAACGAGCCCTCTTTTGAATAAAGTATTGTTTCATACTCTGGCATATTCAACCACCTATTTGGAGTCTATATCTTCTCGGAGAGAGTGACTGACTTATAAACATCGTTCATTCTCGCGAATGAGCATTGTTATCGAAAAAAAGAAGAGATAGGGTAGGGAAACTCCCCACCCATTTCTTGATCTGATTTATTCCAGATATTTCGGAACCGAGTAACAAGCACCTGATTCGCTCTCGAGCTTCGTCAGAAACTCTTTGATCTTGTCAAGTCCAAATTTATCCGCCATCTCAAAAGGACCCATGGGCCAGCTTGCTCCTAGCTTCATGGCCATATCAATGTCTTCCTTGTTGGCGATATCGTCATCCACCAAAATCATAGCTTCACGAACAGCTGGCATATTCAATCGCTCTACAATCCAGTTCGGATCTGCACCCTTTGGTGCCTCAGGTTCTACAATATCCGCACCATACGAGTAGAAGCCCTTTTTGGATTTCATACCGATAGCACCAGATTCAACGAGGTTCTTTAGAGTATCAGGTGGTTTGAAACAGTCACCAATCTCTCTGTATAGGGTTGACATAGCATTGTAAGCAATATCGAGACCCACAAAGTCACCCAATGTGAAGGGACCGGCGGGAGCTTTTCCGACTTGCAGCATAGCATTGTCAATCTCCTCCTTCGTTGCCTCTCCACGCTCCAGCATTAGTATTGCCTCGCGCATAACTGGCATGAGAAGGCGATTTACTATGAATCCAGGACTGTTCTTTGCTATGACTGTTGTTTTTCCCTGGGTCTTGCCCACAGCTTCAGCAGTAGCAATGGTCTCTGCACTGGTCTTGTCCCCAATTACGAGCTCTAATAGCTTCATAGCTGGGACCGGTGAGAAGTAGTGCATACCTATGAATTTGTCCGGCCTCTTCGTGGCTGTTGCTAGCTCATCAATACTTAGCGACGATGTGTTTGTAGCCAGTATTGCGTGTGCAGGCGCCGCGGCATCTATCTTGGCAAAAACTTCTTTCTTGACCTCCATATTCTCGAAGATGGCTTCAATGACAAGGTCTGCGTCTTTGACAGCCTCTTCAATATCAATTGTTGCGCTGAGCCTACTCATAAGACCTTCAGCCTGAGTCATGGTAATCTTCCCTTTGTCGATACCAGTCATAACATCAGTTCGGAGTCGTTCCATACCCTTGTCGATGAACTCTTGTTTGATATCAACCATGGTGACAGTGATACCATTCCACGCGGACACGTATGCAATTCCTGAACCCATAAGTCCAGAGCCAATGACGGCAATCTTGTTAACCATAGCAATTCCTCCTACATCGCACCCATCATTACCTGAAGAATTAGATTAGCAAGAGGGTCGCTTTCGTTCGCGTTGCCAATGACCTGAAGACTTCCGTCCTTCATTGTGTCTTTGAATGGAACTTCACCAGTGAAGATACCAAGCAATATTGCAGCACTCGATTTGTAGGTGACATCAGGACTAGGATAGCTTCCCTCGAATAACTCGATCTTGTCCTTTGTCACCACCATGTATTGGTCACCTTCCTCAGTATGAACCTGAAGGATTTTACCGTGATAGGGACCAACCCAAGCGGCGAGCTGTTTCTTAAGGTCATCCTTGGTGTTGCATTGGGTCATCAGGAATTTGAAAAATTCTTGTAGTTGTGACATTGTTTCATTCCTCCTTAGCCATCCAGTCATCCACAGCCTCTTGCATAGAATCGTCAACGGAGTTCGCCCAGAAATTACCTTTCCTCGCTTTCACCTTGTCGAGAAAGTTATCATATCTGTCGCCATCCATTAGTACTACAACGCGTCCCTTTCTGTCGTTGATGAAGGATTGATGAATCATCTTCTTAGTGTTCCAGTATTCGTGCTCGATGTCGCCTTCTTTCAGTCGCGGATAGAAAGGCCAAGCTCCAGTAGGATGAGGTCTGAAAGATTTGCCTCCAGACTTCCAGCCCTTCACCTTGTCTCCCTCGGCTTCTTTGAAGCCGGGTCGGAAAGGCCATTGCGGGACATAGCGAAAGCCCTTTTCGCCGTCAACAACTCCACCGGACCATCTGCCTGAGTAGACTCGTCCACCTTTGTTGTCAACGAATTGCTCCATGACAACCTCGATAAAGCCTTCAGGGGTAAGACCAGCCTCTTCAGCTAATTCCTTCATGTTATCTAGAGTTTTACCTTCAAAATTGACGTCCATATTACTTGTCCTCCTTCCTGAACGCGAGTCTCTTGTATGGTTTGCCCCATCGCTCTTCGTACATCAGACCCTCAAGAGGGGCTCTGCTGGGACCTAAAGCACGTGGTGAAACGCGCTGGCCAATACAAAAGGCAGTTATAGGCTCCCAAATTGGTGGGATGCCGAATCGGTCACGTAGAAGTTGAGCATGACGGGGATCAGAACAGACTAGTGCCTCATACCCGCATCCATATCCAAGTTCTGTGGCGGTCAGCCACATATTTTGGATTGCCATTCCACAGACTACCGATCCAAATAGTGAATTGGGGTAGAGATATCCAGCATCATGCCAAGCTTCACTTGCACAAACAATAATCACAGTGTCGCTCTTTTCCGGATATCTGAATAACTCTCCATCCCTCAGTCTCGCATAGACTGCCGCTCTGTAAGGATCACTGATAAACCAGTTTCTTCCACTTGTGAGTTCAAATGGAGCTCCTCCGAAAGCAGTTTGAGCCATTTCCTGGGCGATATCTGCTAGGAAAACCTTACTATCCTGGTCATCACGTATTACAACGAAACGCATCATCAACATGTTCTCTGGACTCGGTGCATGTCGCGCCGCTTCCAAAATCAACTCGATGTGCTCATCGGATATTTTTTCGCCAGTGAATTCTCTGATGGAACGTCTTTCACGAATCCACTTTAGGGATTCAAGCTCTTGTGAAGTTTTCACTCCATCTTCGGATTTACCAGCCGCTTTACTCTCAGCATTTGTAGCCATTAGTACCTACCTCAATCCATTGTTTAATGACCCCGGTAACTATGAGCCAGCATAAATGTATTGCTAGAAGTCGGGAATTAACGAAGAAAATCCAATAGTTGTCGAATTTTGTTATAATACACAATACAGACCCAAACAATACGGTGAACATTTCTCCATCATACTCTAAGTATTGACCCAGTATTGGCTGCAGTATACAAGCTGACTTATGACCCATCCTCAGTCTATTTGTTTGAGCGCACATTGCTCCTCCCGGCGAATGTGCGTTCATCTATTTTACGAACCGGGAGCTGGAATGCTCCCCCCTCTGCCATTCTGAAGTCTACCTGAATTGAATATTGACCTAGTATTACTTACAATCATATTCACGTATGACGCTGAACATACTCAGGTGATTATCGAGATGAAACTCGTAACCTTACACATCCCGGAAACTTATGTTGATGGACTAGAGAAACTTGTAGAGAGTAATCTCTATCCAAACAGATCAGAAGCTATCCGAATTGCCATTCGTGATCTGCTCAAAAGAGAGTTGTGGGGTTGATTCTATAATGGAGCCCCACAAGCTCCTTTCTTTTTCCGAACATCCGAGATTCATTCAAATGTGAACTCAGAGTCGGAGCATTGAACACAATTAGGAGTGTCACCAAAATCCGACCTGAGGCGTCCCGAGTGAACATAGATTCAAGCTTATTATCAGACTCTCCAGATGGTCCTAGTCATCTTGTGAGAGGATGCCCATGCTATCGGGAATTTGGTGATGAGAAAGTCTGTTTGAATAATGATGGTGTCTTTCCAATCAATGCGATCTCAGTTGACCCAAGTTTCTTCAATCAACTCGACTCGCAACACCTTCTAGAGGAATATATGAGCGATAACAAGAGCATGTGCTACCTCCTGATGTTTCTCGATAGAAAGGGAGGATTCTGCTATTGTGTGAGTCAGAACCAACGAATTAGTATCAATGAAAAAGATGTCAAAGTGTCTGAGATTGATAGCGCACTGCAATTCGTGACGTCCTCCGAAAAGAGTAGAGATGGTGTCCTTTGCTCTGATTGTCTTTACAGATATCTGAGGACCCTAGGAGAGAGTTCGGAAGGCTTTCTGACAGATGATGAGAGACAAGAGGTCATCGCAAAATATGTCCGGGAGTTGGCAACCAATATGGCCATACAACTCAGTGGGTATGAAGCGAGTGAAAAACCCTCAGATTTCAATACCCACTTATGGAACTACCTTAGGGAAATCAACAGAAGCCGCTCCCACTGGGCATCGATGATGCTAAACTTGAAGCAAGCTGGAGTTGAGCAAGACCTGCTTGAGTTGATTGATGCCTATAGAACCCTTGCACGTCTAGAGTCAGTATTCCTGTTTCAAGTATTATCTCTTGATGATCCGTCTGATGAAACAGATCCACTCAGTGTTCTGCGGTTCATGGTTGGGGTCTCTGAGAAGGTCATCACTGTCAACAATTCGATTCGTGAGAAAACAAACAGTCTCGTCGAACGTGATGCTTTGCCTTCCAACATCCGTGAGATGCTCTCTCAGCATTCCGAAGCGAGAAAGACTACAGAGTACAAGTTCAGCAATCTTGTTTCAGCACTTCACAATATAGACACACATACTGCATAAGAACTTCTAAATGGCCACTCGTTGTAATCTGAACCTGTCCTGTAGAGCGTTTTGAGGAAACGCAATCTTGAGTTGGAGAAAAGGAACGTGTTTGGCACAAGCAGTAGCAAGCAGGAGAAAGAATCAAGCATCAAGCTAGTCAGAGGTTGTCCTTGCTACAAAGTTTTTGGAGACGAAAAACTGTGTGTAAACGATGACAGCGTCCTAGAGATTGATGCCATTGAGATAGATCCTTCTATTTTCTCATTCCACTACGACAAGGACAGTATGGAGGAAGAGAGGGCGTCCGATGGTAATGTTTGCTATGCGTCAATCTACATCAACTACCTGGACAACAAAGTCTATTGTATCTCACAAGGATGGGTTTTGAGGATACATAGACAAGATGTGCCAGGAAAGGACCTAGAGGATGCTATGCAGTTTCTGTCAACTAAGGAAATCTCAAGTAGTGCAGAGATATGTTCTGAATGTCTCTACAAATTCATCTTAACATTAGGCGATACTTTTGCTGGTGCACTGACAGAGAAAGAAAAAACTGATGAAGTGAAGAGATACGTGGACAAGTTCTCACTCATGATTGCCGTAAAGCACAGTCAGACAGATGAGATGATGGAGCCTATCGGTACTGAAGATGATATTGAAAAAGGTGTAGATCATTTCCAATTCCTTCGAAACTATTTGGTTCAGCTTCTTGATCAACAAAACTTCTGGAACAGGCTTAGTCAAGAATTAAGAGAGGAAGATGCCAAGGAATGGATTCAAAATCTAGTTTCAATGAGGGAAAGATTAGCAAGATTGGAATTCCAATTTTATAGCCAGGCGCTCCAGCTTCGGGACATCATTGAGTTCAACATGCTCATCAAGATGCTTCAATATATTCTGAAGTCATCCGATGAGATAATTGAACTAAATGAAGCGATCCATTCAGAGATCCGATCAGACAAATTCTGCCAGCTCACTGAAAGGGATGACAGATTGGATACCCTTGCGGGATATGCGGAGAAGAGTCGTACTATTGAACATAATTTTGGGAACATCTTGCAGATCCTGACCAAGTTGTAGACCGATTAAACAGTAAATCTTAGCTCAGAAAGAATAGTTTCGACTAAGCTGTCGGCCGTTGGTTTCTCTTTATCCTGATTCCATTCTTCTACAAAGTCCTTGAATATCTCAATGTCCTCCAATACGGCATCAGCCAATTCTCTCAAATCTGAGATTTCAACTTCAGGTCCGCTTCCAAGACCGGGGCAGATTTCTTTCATGGCACTGAAGCCCCAAGTCTTCTCATCGCCACCATCCCTGAACACAAATGGAAAGGACCTGCATACCCCTGGTCGAAATGTATGTATCATGCAGAGATTGTCCTTCAAGAATATACAATCGCCAGTTTCCAGTTTCTTTAGAGCGATATAAGCAGGTCCATGCTCAGTGTTCACTGCAGGAATATCGCGAAGTCCTTCAGGCGATTCTGAATTTGACACAAGATAAAAATCAAATGCCCTAATCACTTCGTTTGAATCAAGACCCAACCCCATTGAGATACGTGTTATATCGCGCCCAGTGACTGTTACTAGTAGAGCGTCCTCTCGACAGCATGCACCACACTTCGTGCATTCAAATTGGATTCGGTCATCTTCAAGATTCACAAGGAAATCCTCCAGTCGAGGTACTTAAGCTTGAAGGTACTACAGCAGTGTTGGAAGATATTCAGAGAGCACTCTTAGACCCTCTTCTATCACAGACAGATCAGTAGCATACGAGAAGCGGAGGTGGTTATCATAATCCTTACCGAAAGAAATCCCAGGAGTAGAGGTGACCCCGGTTTTCTTCAGAATCAATTCCGCGAGGGTACTACTACTCAGATTGTATGCTGAGAAGTCTGGAAATACATAGAATGCGCCCGCTGGATTGATGCAAAAAATACCATCCATATTATTGAATATGTTAGTGATCTCATCACGCCGCTTCTGGTACGCTTTCACCATCATCTTGACTGAACTCTGATCTCCATTCAAAGCCTTTGTCCCAGCATATTGAACGAAAGATGTCGCACATGAAGTCGTATTCTGCTGTATTCGGACCATATTGTCGATAGTTTCCTTATTGCCAATAGCAAAGCCAAGTCGCCATCCAGTCATTGCATAGGTTTTTGAGAACCCGTTGATGGCCAAGGTATGCTCCATAGTGGGGTCAATCTCTAACATTGATGTCTGTTTAAACCCATTATAGACTATCATCTCATATATTTCGTCAGAGAAGACAACGAAATCATTGTCCACAGCGAGGTCATGGATCATCTTCATTTGGTCTTTCTCAAGGACACCGCCAGTCGGATTATTCGGAGTGTTGATTATTAGAGCGGTGACGGTTTTAGAACAATGGCTTTTGAGCTCTTCTTCATCAAGCCCATACCTAGGATGCGTATTGACATCTACGGGTTTGGCACCGACTGTCCTAATCAGGTTTCGGTAAGTTGGCCATGCTGGTGATAGAACTAGCACATCATCTGTTGGATCGAGTGTGCTGAGAAATCCTTGAAAGAGAGCCATCTTTGCTCCGGGAGTCACAATGACATTTTGGGAGCCATCTATCTGGATTCCACGGTCAGCATAGTGTTTTTCGATACCATCAAGAAGAGGAGGAATTCCTCTAGAAGATGTATACCGTGTAAAACCGTGTTTCAGAGCTTCGATTCCAGCCTCAACTATATGCTCAGGAGTTGGAAAATCAGGTTGACCTACCTCAAAATGGTAGATACGCTTACCTTCAGCTTCAAGACGTGTTGCTAGCTCAAACATCTTGAGAGTACCGGAAGCGGGAATACGCTCCATGGTGTGAGATGTCCAGTCCATGTGAAACACCACTTGTGGGCCATTGCTGGTGTCACCCTAGACACCTTAGAGGATTATTCGCAAGCCTTAATGTCGTGATAAACTCTTTCCTTATGGCCTATTGTTGGAAAAGCCTACCTAGCTCCTCTATCTGATGCTTCGTGCCACGCACTGTGATGCGGTCGGGTAAAGCTTCTCCCATGCCAAGAGTGTGGGCGGTTCGCAGATGATCTATCTTCATAGGATCAATTCCAAGAAGACTTGAGCAGAAAGAATCCACGGCAACGGGGTCAACTCCAACCACCACGCCCCCAACATGTTTTGTATGTCCCTCTTCTCTGTTTCCAATGACGACATCAGTGAGATCAATCACCGTTAGATTTGGTCTATATGCTTCTAGGAGGTCCATTAACACACTATTAATGGACTCATGATAGACACTCTTATCCAGCTCAGGCAGAAGTCCAAAAAGATTCTTTATGCCGGCACCTACGGTGCAGATATCGGGTTCTGCCTTCAGCGTGGCAACGTTGATCAGGAATGGATCATCGTGCAGAATTCGTGGCATTTTTCGGTTTTGGAAGTAATGGCCAGAGAATGCGACTGAGGTCATGTCTGCATCTGAGAGGTTCACAAGCTCCACTGTCTCATTTTCAAGAACAGTATAGCCGCTTCGTGTGAATGCATCCCTAGTTGTTCTCAAGGGGTTATCGCTTTCCACTATACTGATTGGACCCACAGAACTGAACATTTGAATGATTGCTCGAACCATATTCGCATCAGTGTTTCCCGGCAAGTTTGGATCATAGATTGATGGTTTGATTACAACACGTTTGGTATTCGCTGGAGGAATTATTGGTTCATTCAACTTTGAGAGAGCTGTTCTCAGCGCTTCTCCCGGACTCCTTCTAAGTCCTATTGCAACCTCAGACTTGGACTCCATGAGCGACCATAACTGATGTCCAAGGTTTTAAGTGAGTGCCTGTGTTCATAATGGCAGATATGAAGCTCACAGACGAACAACAAGAAAGGTATTCACGAATGCTTGCGCTTCGTGACTTTTCAGAAAACGATATGGAAACTATCATGAATACATCAGTAGCCATGTTGGGAGCTGGGGGATTAGGAAGTCCTGCGCTCCGGCTTCTTGCTGCAATCGGTTTTGGCAGAATAAGAATCATCGACCGAGATATTGTTGAGCTCTCAAACATTCAGAGACAGACAGTATTCAACACTGAAGATATTGGCAAACCTAAAGCAGAAGCAGCTGCAGATAATCTTGAGCTGATGAATCCGGAAGTACAGTTTGATCCAATATGCGTCTCTGTTGATGATGAAAATGCAGTTGATGTACTAAAGGGAGTAGACATCATTGTTGATGGATTAGACTCATTCAAAGCCCGCAGAGCAGTTAACCAAGCAAGCCTCTCACTCAAAATACCTTACGTGTTTGCGGGAGCTGTTGAGTATTATGCAAACCTTACAACATTCATCCCAGGAAAAACCGGTTGTCTACAATGTGTGATGGGAGATGCTCAAGATAATCCTGAAAATACATGCGCACGAGTGGGAGTGTCACCAATGCTACTCTCTCTTGCAGCATCGATTGAAGTGAACGAGGCACTAAAACTAGCTTTGGGGAGAGAGTCTGACTTAGCAAACCGGTTGATGACCATCGATACAAGTTCATTGAGTTTTGATTTCTTTGACATTGGAAAAGCTGCAGACTGTGATGTATGTTCATCACCACACAAAGTGCCAGCCAGTAAGCTGACTGAGCTTACAGTGACTCAGTTGTGTTCTCAGAGTTTCAATGTATCACCTGGAAAATTACTAAAGATTGATCTTGACACATTGGCGACCAAACTAGACTCTGACTACTCAGTCAAGCGGAGGAAGCGATTCCTCGTAGTAAATGTGGACCACGAGATTCGTGTGACAATAATGCCTGCTGGAAATGTTGTTGTGAAAGGTGTAGCTACTGCTACCCAAGCTTCCAAGCTCTATAAAGACATGATTGGAGAGGGGAATTAGTCCCCGAAGAAGAGTCTGCGAGCTCGACGTCGTCGCTCATCTTCATCCTCATCTCTATCTGGAGGTGGGGGTGGTGGGGGTGGTTCTGTTATAGGGTCGGGCGCTTCTGTCGTTTCAACGGTTTCTTCTTCAATTGGTTCGCTCTCATACTCATCTGTCGGAATTGAGGGCGGCTCAGATACTTTCATCGGTTCTGAGGCTAGCTCTGACTCGTCGGCAGGAATTGGGGGTGGCTCAGGCATCTCCACCATTTCGGATATTGGCTCCGGTTCATCAAAGGGTACTGGTGTGTCTACAGATTCCAGTTCAATAGGAGGTGGAATCTCGTCAGCTTCATCTTCTTCAACAATCTCGGGACCCTCAGTATCCGGAGTCACGGCTTTTTCGTAATCAGCCCAAGTGAACGAAGGTTTGTTCTCGGCATCTGAAGGTTCTACTTCCTCTGCTTCTGGTTCGTGTGTAACTTCATCCTCAGCTGTAGCTTCAGACATGTCGACAAAAAGATCGGTAGGCTCAACAAGCTCAAAATCTGATGTGAACTCGCGTGGAGGTCCATCTATTGACAGGTCATCCATCTCTTCCTCCTCAAGACGACTTACATTGTCAATGCTAATGCTATCACTTTCAGATTCAATTGGCACTTCCGAAGTTTCAGTAGCCATGTCTTCGGGAGTTCCTCCAAAAGTGGGTTCTGATGATTTTTCGGGCTCTGAATAATCTTTAGAAGAAGAACCAATCTCATAACCAGATGGTACCTGTTCATCTCCTGTGGATCCATCAACTGACTCTTCGTCTTCCACGAAGGTGAGGCCCAAGTCATCTTTCAGACAAGACTCACAGCGTTTCGCCGCTGCAACTAATCCATCGTGAATAAAATCATCAAGATTCTTAGCACGACTCTCATTTCTTCTTGCCCATTTGGTAAAACTATCGACCATCCGTAGTGCATCACGGACACCCATCCAGTATTCATCTGATCTTTTCTTATCTGAATCCACTACTGACACCAAGCTCTGAAGAATCTACAATCGAAAAAAAAGGTTCGTGTTACGTATCAATTCTTCTTCTTTTTCTTAGTCGTTGTCTTCTTGGTCTTCTCTTTCTGCTTCTCGCCCTTTTCCTTCTTCTTCTTCTCTTTGGCTTTATGTTCCTTCTCTCTCTGAGCAAGAATCTCTTCCATCAGTTCATCAAAGATGTGATGTATCTCAGTGCGTTTGAACTTATCAAGCGCAGACTCGACCGTTACTACGCGTGTGGGGATTTTTGTACCCAGATTTTCACGAATCTCATTTCTGTATATAGTTTCCAACTCGGGGTCAGAGCCTCTCAAAACAATAATCACTGCACTAGCACTTTTGAACGTTAGAGAAAGGAGAATGTCAAGTACTGCATGTTTCGGAGACATAAAGACTGCTCGAACATCTGAGTCATCTGTGGAATGGTCCGCGGATACTATTCGTATTCCATCTACTTTTACCACTGGGTCAAATGTAGAAAGCACATCCTCTAGGAGCGAATCGTCAGGACCTACTACCGTGATCTTGAAGAGATACTTTGATTTTCCACTCTTCTTACTGGTCTTCTTCTTGTCAGTTGGCATCATCCTTTCAAACCCCCGCACCATATTGTAGTCATCAAAATAGATAATTACAGTAGTGGCTCAGCATTTGTTAATATCTCACCTGTTGTTGATATGTCTTGCGTGCCTTTTCTATGCGGTATCTAGAAGATTGGAGCCATAATTTAATAGGCTCTCACTGACCGGAACCCCGAGAAGACTATTGGAGATTCACACCCAGAAATATCCAAAGACTTGATGGTGAGTTTTACATGAAGAATAGAAACATGTACCTAATTACTATTGGATTCATCATTCTCGGTCTGGGTATTGCTCTTTTGAATCTTGGAGAGAGCGTTACTTTCTTCATTTTCCCCTTCTTCTTCACGGGAAACCTCGCTCCTGTTATTACGATCTCAACTCTTTTCGTTATGATGATGGTTTTTTGGTGGATAAACAAGAACGGGGTAGATGATGCTCGTTTTGCCCAGTCTGATGAACCAGGACCAGCCTATCTTCGTGTGGATGCGTCATGCCAATTCTGTAGAAATCCTCTTCCCGAGAATGCAGCGTTTTGTTCTTCCTGTGGCAACTCTGTTGAGCGGGATTTTGGAGCAAACGAATCATTTTAGATTAGGGAGTGAATTGATTTCATGATTAGAAGAGCCCGATTGGAAGACCTCGACGAAATTATGAAGATAGAGCGGCAGAGCTTCCCAGTCGCTTGGGAGTACTCAGTTTTCCTCAATATTTGCATTCAGGGTGGACGGGTATCATCTGGAGAATCAGGTTCACTATTCATGGATGTAGTTGAGGAGGCTAACAAAGTGATTGGCTACGCGGTTTGGGAAATCGATACTCGTACTTTAGAAGGTCATATTCTCAATCTTGCAATTCAAGTGGATGAACGAAGAACGGGAAGAGGCAAGATGATGTTGTTTCATATGATTGGCCATCTTAAGACTAACAGTATTGATACTTGTCGCCTTGAGGTGCGAGAGAGCAATATTGCGGCTAGAGCACTCTACGAGTCAATTGGGTTTATCGCCTCTGGAAAGATTCTTGACTACTATTTCGATGAATCTGCAATTGTTTACACTATGGGTCTTTGATCAAGATACTTTGTTTTGAATTAACTGCGGACCCAAAACATCATGGTAAAGCTTGAGATATGAAGCATCATCGGAAACTACCGCTATTGGAGAGTCCGAATCTCTTGCACCTCCGATAAGAATCTCACGATCATCAATAACCGAAAGAAGCATTGGAGTTTTTGTCTGCCATACACGCCAGCCAGCCATAATTTCGAGAACTGTTTCTGGATCTTCTGTTTCAGGTACGATGAGAACTCTCCTTTTAGGAGTCTTTATCCTCGCAAGGTTCTTCAAATCTAGACATGACACATCATGAACTGCCACAACGACCGATTCTTCGGCTCGACGGACCATGTCACCGATATGAGCACAGGCCTCCTGAGTCCCACTAAGATACCAGGTTCTGCTAGTCGAAACATCAAGCATTCTTTCACTTGCTTCATGGATTGCATTGAGATTACCAACAGCTTTTGAAGTCAATTCGGTGACTCCAGCTATGGTTTCCTGTACATTTTCACTCAAGGAGGCTATCTCCATTTTCTGGGTATTTGACCATCGTCGGAATGATTTATCCACCTGATCACTGAACGCAGAGAGCGCATCGCTTCGTGTTTGTCGGAGCAGAGTTACTCCTTCACTCGATTGATTGCTTGCATCAGTGACAGCTTCAGTTAGGACTAGATTCTTGGCAGCCAGATCAGATTGAGTTTTCTCAATCAAAGTTGAGGATTGAGTACTGAGCTGTGTTTTTAACTCCAAGCCTATTGTTTCCAATTTTCGTGCTGCATGTTGGTTGGTCAGATTTGCACTCTCTTGTATGGCTGTGATTGCCTCGTTCCGTTTCTCAGTTGTCTGAATTGAAGATTTTTCAAGCAGATTTCGAAACTCTTCAGAAGCTGATTCAGCAGATCGCTGGAATTCCGTAAATGAAGATGATAGCTTGTCAGCCACCTTGCTGTAGTTTTGATTTGTTTCTTTGATGATTACATTGTCAACTTCTTCAATTTTTTCTGTCATAGTATTAGGCATTGAGGTGAATGCATCGTTACCCTTGACTAAAGCATTAGCGCAACTGCCTCCAAAGTCATCAATTCGAGCAGTGACAGTGGATTCCGCGTCTTCGAAGAGCGTCGTTGTAATCTCTGCTAGTTTGTCAATATCTGCATCTCCACGTTCAATTACAGCTGCAGAAGCTTCCTCAGCTGCTTTCTGGAGATTTCTTTGCATCAATGTAAGGTCGTTACCAAGTTTGGATCCAAAGGTTTCTAGTGATGTTCCCAGGTTGGAAACTGTTGAGTCAACCCAAACTGAAGCAGCATCGAATGCTTGCGTTACTTCCGCTCTCCGTTCCTCAACGGCTCGAATAATCTCCTCTTTTGTTGAATTCCTACCTTTCACTCCACCAGTTTCACATTCGGAAAGTTCAGCACGGAATTCCTCGATTTTTACTTTAGATGCTTTCACTAGTTTTGTAGCAAGGCGGTTTATCTTCTTGCTAGTATCAGCCAAGTGTCGCTGCTTGTGGTCCTTTTGTTCTGAAACAAATGCATCAGCCGCTCTTTGCGCAGCTGTACTACTTTTCTCTATGGCATCTGTTGTTACCGCTCGAACATTATCTAAACGCTCTGCGATAGTATCACGTGTACCATCAACAGTAACATGGAATTCCTGACTGACCTGATCAAGGTTTTCTGTGAATTGATTGATGATGCCAGTTTCCATCTGACGCAAATTATCTTCGGTACTCCGAATTGAAGTTTCCAGAGTGGTAAGAGCCTTAGCCATACTTTCTGAGATTTCAAATCGCTTTTGAACAGATATCTCCTCAAGTGCGTGTTTCACGCCAGCAATTGATGAAGTGACTTCATCGATTTTGAGTCCAAGCTCTGTAGAGTACTCCTGCTGCAATTTCACAGAGTCTTCCTTTAGACCAACCATTTCAGATTTCATAGCGGTCTTAAACTCTGTATGAGTTGATGCAATTAAGTCACGAGCCTCAACAGTCTGACTAGAAAGGAGACCATTGAAAGTCGCTTCGATACCTTGGGTCAGGGTAATGAATTGACGGGTTATGTCTTCAAGGCGTGTATGAAACTCATCACGAATGCCCAAAGTGTGTTGGTCAATTCGATTTACTTGTTGCGTGATTATTGCTTCAATTTCAGTTTCAATTCTATCGGCCTGAGAACTTATCGTAGTGACTCTCTCAGTCATTCGTTTGTCAAGCCGACCTCTCAGACGTTCATAGAGTTTCCTTGAATCAAGAACTTGTTTCTCTGTGGTATTAGCAAAACTTCCAATCAGTTTCACCAGTTGTGTTCCAACACTTGCCTCAAAGTCATGCGTTGTTTTCTTGACTGAGGTGATCAATGTTTCATTCTTTGTGGTTGTAGATTTGATGATCGAATTGAATGCGGATTTCAATCTACTATTCATCGCTGCAGCAAGGGAGTTTAACTCGCTAGATTCTGTATCAAGAATAGTGGAAATATCATCAGATGTTGTTTTCATATTCTTCTCGATGTTTTGTACAGTGCCTTGTACCCAATTACCAAGTTCTGAGTGGAGTGTCTTAGCTGCTTCATCACACCCTGCTTGCTCTGTTGCATTTTCTTTCTCTAGGAGTTCTAGCACCAGAACACGAGTATCCGCAAGTGTAGTTTCACAATCAGTTCCAAGGGTTGTTGCAAGACCTTGTACTTGATGATATTCTTCACTAATCATTCCGTTCAATTTCTCTGTGTGTGATGTGAGAGTATTTTTAAGCACCTCTATGTAGTTCGCATCTGTAGATGCTACCTGTTCAAGTTGTGAAGTCACGGATTGGGATGCCACGTCCATAAAATTAGATACTTCTTCTTTCCAGTCATCAACATCTCTACTCACACCTTCAACAATATCAACTGCTGCGTTTATCTTGTTCTTTGTGAAATCTCCGAACTCGGTGGGTATAGTTCGTGCTTGAGCCATTACTTCTCGTAGAGATTCTTGACTAGCTAAGTAAGTATGGGCTAGTTCAGCTTCCAAATGAGCAAGAAGAGTAGTGAGGTCTTCTGACACTGAATTGAGAATCTCGACTCCTTTATCGGATGCATTGGAAGTCATCGAGCTCAGTGCCTTTGTCATTTCTTGAGTGATATTCTGTAGCGCAGCGGAGGATGCTTCAAGCGCTTTGGTGACTGCGTCCCGCGCGACACCTATGAGTGATTGAGCTTTGGTTTCAAATTCCGAAATTGTGACTAACGTGGTCTTTCTTTCAACTTTCAACCATTTATCGAACTCACGGGAAATTCGTTTCGCATCTTTTTCTAATCCTACCTGGCTCTTGTCAATCTCACCTTGTAATTCAGTGAGCTTGGCTCCCAGTCTGTTATCTAGCGATGAGTCTAGCTTGTTCATAATGTCCTCAATGTCTTCAGAGAGAGCACCCATCACTGCAGTAGCGGTAGTTTTGACTTGATCAATGCGACTGCCTACTAGATCCAGCATTTCATCCTCATATTTGGCGAGAGAGGTTCTGACAGTTTCTAGTGATTCATCCTGAGAAGTGATAACCTTCTCAACATTAATGTCAATATCTTCGTCTTTTGAGCTGAAGGTCTTCTCTGATAACTCGGTCAGATTTTGAACGTCACCCAAGAAGGACGACAGATTATCTGATAGTGCTAAGTTCGGGGGCACAGAACGATATATTGTAACTATGCCATCTATCTCTTTGACCATTCCCTTCTGAACAAGTCGCTTCAGGGTTTTCTTGACCGTGGGTAGTTTCTCACCTGACATGAGAGACACTCCACCAGCGGTCATGTTCCCACCAAGGTAAACAGGTAGTATTACCTTGGACTCGACATCCGTGATGCCTAGATTCTTTTTCAATACGGATACTACTTCCGTAACTGCTTCATCACTCATTTGTGCATCCCACCACTAACAATATTGGACTGTACCCTTGTACAGCATTTTGTCAGCTTAGTCTTGCTTCTCAAACTTTGATACTCGTTGGAACAGGTCTCTCAATTGACCTACTTCGAGAGATGATGATTCGTTCCTAGCAATGACTTCAGCTTGAATTTTTACCGAATCTTCAATCTCAGTTGTGTAAACAGCATCAAAGCCCTTTAGTGACCCAACCTTCAGTTGACTCTTTGCACTACTTTGTGTGTGGCCTTCTACACTAATGGAGAGAAGCCACCAGTTCAGAGTTAAATCAGTAACACTAGATTTTAGTTCAAAGTGGTTCGAGAAAATCTGAGAGTAGAGATTAAAAATCTTGAAATTGTCGATTAGGTCATGTATCGGATTGAGTGTGACAATCCCTCTCGCAAAATCAAAGTTGAAGATCAAACTATCTCCTATAACTAGCACTTCGTTGTCCTCAAGTGCCGAGGAGAAGTTCTTCCAGACTTTCTTGAATTTGGTTGTGAAGTGACGGATAGAACTCACATTCAAAGTCGAAAGTAAATCCTTGATTGGAATTCTTCTATCTATCATTTCTCTTCCTCTCTTCTCGAGGATAAACCGTCGTATCTGCTCAAGGTACTGGCTATAACAAAAGCTAGGTAGGTCCTGTGGTGTGACACCTATCTCAATGAGGGCATTCAAGAAATTCCTGTTCATACATGAAGGTCTAACAGTGCAACTTAGTCTATCCTCTTGGCAAATAATACACTTCTTCTCGTGCAACTCAATTAACTCAAGGGCTAACTGATTATCAGCTACAACATCTAGAAGACCAATCCTGCCTGCTAGCTCTTGTTTGTGTTTCTTGAGGTTCATGAATGTCAAATCCATTGAAATATTGTATCTGCTAGAGTTGGACCGGTCCAGCTCTATTTGTTCTCGTTTACGGTATAATCACCGAAAGTGAGTCACGTTGCGCATTGTGGTTTTACTGAGATAAACCTATGTAACAGGAACCTCGATTTTTCAGGTCCGAGTCGGGAAAATTCAGCTACTGCTAGTCACTTCTTTGAGTTTGCTTTTCCATGATTTGATTTCACGACTTAGACTAGCAATATCATTTTCATTCAATGTCGCAGTTGGCGGATATGATTTCAGTTCACGAGCGCGTTTACCAAATTGGAAGAGTACCGGTGTGTGTCCCCTAATCATTGTAGTAAGCTCATCACGCACTTCCTCAAGAGCTTCAGCCATCTCTTTTGCTTCAGTCTGCGGGATCACCAGAGTCATCAGGTTATCCATTAATGCGTCAATGGTTGATGGCAAATTAACCGTGGATGGAGGTTTAATTTTGGGTTTCTCTTCATCTATGGTTTCATTGGGTTTCTTCGTAGGTGTCTTAGATTCAGATGAAGTAGCAACCCCGGATTTAATGAAGTCGGTGAGTGTGTCAACTGCCTCTGTGACCCTATCGATTGCCAGATTATATTTCCGCTCAATATCATCCAGTTGGCGAACAATAATCCCCACAATCTCTTTTGTTTCTTCAAATTGGCCTGCGAGGTCCTGAACTTTCTCCTCTATACCTGAAAGCCCTGCAACGTAATTCTGAAGGTCATCCAATTTCTTTGGTACAGATTCACTGTCAGCCAGAGACACAAGAATATCATCAATCTTCTTTATGATGACAGCTGACTCTTTGGAATCATTGACTTCTTTCACAGTCGAGTCAATCGCTATGACTGACTTTGTGATATCGTCCAGTTTCTTTGTTTGGTCCAATCCCTTCAACGATTTAGCCAGATCGTCTAACTTCTTTCCAACTTCTTGAATTTCCTTAGCGTCACAAACCTTCTCAACACTCTTACTAAGAGTGTCAATTTTCTTGTCTATTTCTGGTACGGAAGTGAGCACTGTTAGCTCCTCACGTATACTAGCAAGTTCCACAGAAAGTTTGTCTACTTTTCCTTGGATTTCTTCAATAGCAGCATCGCTTTTCTCGGTGACCATAGCATCCCCTACTAAGATGGCGATATTGTTCGTCAGTGTCAGGGAGAGTAATTAGCCTTTCGGGAACGTAATATAGCCAATAAGAAGGAGGTAATTGATGTAAAGAAACTCAGCTTTACTACGAAATTACGCATTCTTTGCTCGAATCACTTCAATATTGGCATCTTCTAACATCGGAAGAATATGTGTTTTATTTTCAGCATTCATTCCTTTCCAATCTATAATAGCAGATACGATTGGATTTGTTGAATGGGTAATCATTTGATTGAGGACATCAGATGTCAGACCATTGATAGCATATTTTGGAGCCATGTGCCCAATCTTGTAGCCTTTCTCTAATACTATCTTGTTGAACTTACTAGCATAGTGGGTGCCGCCAAAACCAATAACAGCGTCACCAGACAATGGTTCGTTAACACAATCCATTGCAGCAGCAGCCACTGCCTTAGCACCACCCTGATGAGTCCAGTACTCCTCAGAGCTTCCCAGCTCCACAAACAATAGTGGGGTCTTCATTATTGTAGGACCGTGGTGCGTCACTTCTAATGACACATCAAATTCATCTAACCCAGTTTTGTTTCGTTCTTCAAACAGTTTCTTGAGTGCGACGGAAACAAGAGAAGGAGCGGAAACAGAAAGATGATGAGGTGTCCCACCAAAGAGTGCCTCACTACCAAGATTTCCCGTGCTATGAACTAGCAGTGCGGGTTTTCCAGATTCAGCACGATGTCTAGAACAAAAGATGAACACTTCGCTATCAAAATGAGTTTCGAGATGGTCACAATGAATCATGTCACGATTGGTCGTTATGACCTTGGCGTTTCTGCCATTGGAAAAAATGGGATTCCCTTCAAATGACTCGTCGGTTTGAGAAAATCCATGATCACTGAGAAGTATGTCTTTGATTGTCAAGCTGGCAATATCTTGCTCAGAAGTCACTAGGATCCTCAAAACCACTATCCCCAATACTTCAGAGTTTACACAGGTCTAGTAATGGTTCAAGACTGACTTCCACCTGTACGGTAACTTTCTCACTAAAAGCATCAAAAATCTCAGTTTCGACGCGACCCTTGAATTCTTTCACCTTGTCAATCTGTCTCGTGATATCATCCCTGATTCGAAGTAGGTCATTGCTGTGATATTCCAGGTTCTTCGTAGCTTCATTCAGAGCGCTCTGGAATGCTTCGTTTTGAGTATACACATCAGAACCTGCGTAAGTGTCACGTTTGTTTTCGATCTCCTTTGCTTGATCTTGGAGCTTCTGCAATCCTCCTTTCCGAATAGATTCTACCTCTTCAATAGCCCGTCGTGCGAGTCGATCTTTAAGGGGCAACCTCTTGGTTTCGATTGCTTCCTGTAGTCCTGTTAGTCCCTCAAGAAGTCCGGGATATCCTTCAGATTCTTCTGTTATCGCTGTGTATGGGTCTTCAAAGTACTCAGTCAGAGCTTTCTGGCCTGGAGGTCCAACTCGAACGCCAGTGTCGTGTTGGAAGAATTTCTTTACCTGTTTCTTCAAAGGATTTAGTTTCATTCGTAGGAGGCTATTAATATGTTCAGCCTGTTCATCAAGATTAAGTAGTTCTGAAACATTGGAGGCTTTGGTAAAATCATCGTATGCCTTCTTAGCTGAATCATATTCTTTCTGAGCATTATCAATCTTGCGACGAACTTGCCGAATCTGTTCTTCGAATATCTCCTTGCTGAATGTCAAATCGTGTAGGGTTTCAATGCGACCGCCGATTCTCTCTAGCTCTTTGACCCAACTGTACTCGAATAGCAGTTTGCTTATCTTATTCATTTCTCGAGCGAGTTCCTTCATGAATGTGTCTAGACTCTTAATCACATTCTTGTAACGCTTATCCATCCTACGAATCCAGCGAGCTCCTGCACCCCATAGTTCCTGAATGAAGTGCTGAATCTCACTCTGCATAGCTTCAGTGTTCTCATACGTAATATCTTTGTCAACATAGAAGTCAGAAACTATCTCGCCAACTTTTAAGGCGAATCTTGCTGCAATGCCTCCAGATTCAAGTTCCTCTTCTTCTTCTTCCTTAAACTGCTGTGATACTTCCTCAATGTCCTTTAGAGCAGTTTCTACAATCCTATAGCTCTTCTCAGCTTGTTTGATGAAATCTTTCGATTTGTCTCTGAGCTGTTTTCGATACCATTTCTCGAGTTGTTCGACATTGAGGTTAGTCATAGGAAAAATCCACCCGGTCCTGTGTGGGATTTGTAGGTGGTTTATCAACTTTATGAAGTGTGAAACGGCGTATTTGTAATCTAAATTTCATGACGTATATATCAGAGTGGCCTACGAAGATCCAAATCAGTGAAGACGCCCCGAATCTACGTAACAATCTCGAACTCGGGCCAATGGATGTGGCGACTGGACTCCAGTGGAATCTTGGAAACTTGAATCCCGGAGAAAGTAGATCCGTTGCCATCATCATTGCATCGGCGACCAGTCTTGAAGAGGTCAAGGCTCTCATTCTCCAAGGATGGAATCTATTCGATAAGAAGATACGATGACCCAAGAACGAAAAGCATAGCAGTTCTTGGTGAGAACTGGGTAGCACCCGGTGTCTTCTGTTGAGAGCTTGATTAAAAAAAGGAAGGGGACTTAAGAAGCCCCCATATACTAGAGGTCATCCTCTAGGTAGTCTACCAACATCTGGGCCTCAGCGGTCAGACAGGCGAACTGTCCTTTACTGTTCAGATTTCCACCATTCAGAAGTCCCATGTTCTTCAGAGCACGGAGATTCCACTTACATGTACTATAAGGAAGAGTACTTCGACGCGAAACCTTGTCTGCAAGAGCTGTCAGAGTCAGCTCGCGATGTTTGAGCAGCTCATGACTCATTCGTAGTACCTGCTTCTGTGTATCACTCAACCTAGCATCAGCTAGTCTGAAGAACGATGCAGCAAGACTTTGAAAAGCAGTCGTCGAGACCTTACGGTCACTGAAGAACACATTCACCTCGTGACTTAATTTCGCAGTCACCATCTGGATGGCAGTCACCTTTTGTGTTCGAGACCCGATGTTGATGGGCATTAGTTCTTGTTCTAGTTCCCATTGCGTTTTTCACCTCATTCTAATTGGGTCAGTTTGGCCAAATCGATGTTTGTACTTAAGTTTTGTCAGTGATGTAATCACTGATTTAATCGAGTCTATTCCATGGTTGGCATCTCAAGTCCCATACTTCGGAGCTTGCCAAAACCTTGGCTGAATAGGCTCATGTGATGACGAATCCCCTCTTCTGCCTCTGCAATATCTGAAAGAAATGGTACAATTTCATCTAAGCCACTAGCCTCATGCTCTTCCTTCATCGCATGTATTGTATCGCTCATGGCTAGTATATCATCTGAGAGAACCTGCGTCAAATCTATCATGGATTGCACGACTTCACGTGCTGTTGGATCGGGCATGTAGGGTAGAAAATCCTCAAAGGCAATACCTGCACTTTTACATCGCTCCACACGACCGGGAATAATCTCATCATACATCGATTGCATCCAGCTTACTCGTTCCTTGCTCGTGAGGTCTCTCAGATTCTCAAGTGAAAAATAACCGGTGTAAGGTCCAAACTCAGTAGTTTCGTATTGTATCCAATCCTCAAATGCCTTGAGTACTCTGTGCCATCCTTCCTGCTCAGACATCGGCCCACCTAAATCACTGTCATCTATTGAGGTTATAAACTAGCACAGTTTATTGAATATGACAATGCCGTCTGAAATTATCCATACTATTACAGAAGTTCTCAAGCAAACAAAAGAGGGTGGAGAGATTTCATCTACGGATTCACTCACGGAAAAAGTGTTGGAACAAATTGGGCTGTTCATGCCTAACGGGAGCCTTATCCACATTACTAGAACGGAGAGAATCGATTTAGCGATGAGGGGGGTAAAGGAGGGCGCTAGTATAGCTGACATGGTCGATTTATTGACGTGGAAAGATTTTGAAGGGTTTGTCGCAACAATCCTGTCAGCGAACGGCTACAGATGTGTTGAGAGCTACCGCAGACGAGGTAATTCTTTGATCCATGGGATGGAGATTGATGTTATTGGTGTGAAGGGTAACATCATCATTGCAATTGACGCGAAGATGTGGAGTATTAGAAGTGGCAAGTCATCAGCTCTCAAAACAGCAGCTGAAAAACAGAAGAAGCGAACACAGGAATTGACCAAAGAATTAGTTAGGCTCTCAGAGAAGATGAGAACGCTGGTTGAGAAGGAATACAGGTTATTCCCGGTACTTGTGACTTGGTTAGTCGAAGAGGTAGAACTTCATGAGGGCGTACCGGTTGTACCAGTTTTCAAACTGAATTCATTCATACTTGATCTGGACCAATATGAGGACCTAGTAGTTTCATATTCTGGTCATTATTCGAAAATGTCAGATTGAGATAGCGTATTAGTGACTGTATCCATCAATAGTTCATCTATTGTGAGTTGGAACATACTCTCTGCATCTGCAATCGCTGGGTAAGTTAGAAGATTAGCTCGAGTTGCTTTTGATAATGACTTTACGCGATCTTCTGGATTCCTGGGTGGACCACTTTCAAATTCCTCGGCAGCTCGCTTTAACTCTTCTATGGTGGGTTTTAGGGAGGGGTTTGATATTGTATCTGGATTCAGCGATGCAGTTCCAGCCGCGCAGGAATCTCCTTCTCCTTCAAAGTTACCATGAGCTACAACGAGAATTATCTTTGAATTACCAGTAGAAGACAGCCATTTCTGGAAAAATTCGTTTAGTTGTTCTGTCTCATCATGATTCCCACTGTATTCAGGAACATATCCACCGAGAGTTCGTATTGCCATTGGGATGCCGTTGTTTGAGTGTGGTGGATGAACTCTAGAGTCTGAACAAATAAGAACAAGAAGGTCATTATCCAATTCATCAGGCACTCTAATTCGAGATAGCAATATGTTCTCATATTCGTAGGTGCGTCCTTTACCATGCACAATGAGTTTTACTCGACCATTTTGATAATCTATCTGAAAGGCAATAAGTGGAAGTGTATTCAAATCGTGATGAAGTGATATGTTCTCAATGGTTTCTCTAATGATTTCCAATGGCTCATCAATATCAAAGGTTACAATCACACCTTTCTGGTGAGGGAAGTCGCGATTAAATGACGCAGGTCCTTTGAATAGAGTTGGAGCAAAGTCAGGCGGAAGCAAAGCATGTCCCGGGATCCGCGTAGCATGAAATGCATCCCCCATGCTCATATTGAACAGCTGTAAATCCTGGCCACTCCTAGTGACGGGTGAAATAATGAGAAACCGAGGTGACTGTCCCTTACATGCAAACTCCATACGTGCCAGCAGTACTGGATTCTGCTTGCGATCATTTGCAAGTTTCTCAGATATTTCCATCAGCTCGTTGATCATTGCAAGTTCACTCATACCCTTGATGTCTGAAGATTTTTTCGAAACAGGCGAATACTTGATGCTTATCCTAGAACGATACAGACCAGGTTGGTCCATTATCAGTTTTTGACAACTTGACTTGTTGAAGCGGGTCTTGAGAGAATGCTAGATACAAGGAGTTCAGACTGAACAGCGAATAGGGGGGTTTCCATGAAAGGTTCAATCTTGATTCATAGATATCCATAGGTACTCCAATGTCAGCAATGAATAAGGTTCCTATCAAGTTTTTCGGTCCTATGAGTAGTCCACTCTTCATAAAAGCAATGGTCATAGTTGCAATAGGATTGAACAGACTATGCGATGCACCAGTGGTTGAGTCAAGCCCAGATGGAACGTCAAGTGATACAATCTTTGATTCGCTCCGAAGATATGAAAAGACAGCCTCAGAAATGGAATCGTTCTGTTTATGATAGCCGTAGCCAAGATATGCATCTATGACGAGACATTGTTGTTCGGTGGAAGCTTCTGGGAGACCATTGACGATTTTGACACCGACTCTTTCAGCACGCCTCAACTGCTCTAATGGCACAGATCTAAGGCTCTCTTTTCCACGCGGCAGGTATATGATAACGTCATGACCCCAACTCATGAGCCTACGTGCGGCAACTATCCCACCCCCACCATTATTCCCAGAACCAGCAATAACTCGAAAGACACCATCACGTGTGGGGGAAAGAGTGACACACAATCTTGCTAGATTGCTACCCGCGTGCTCCATCATCAAGTCCACGGGAACTTCTAGTTCATCCATCATTATTCTGTCTACTTCAATCATCTGAGAGGAAGTTAATCCAGGAAGTCCCATGGTGTAGGCATAACTTGCCGGCTATTTGGGTTTGTCTAAATGGAACAACTGGTTGGTGGATAGCTCTTTTAACGGAACGTCAGGTCCCAATGTGTAGTAACTCCAGGTGATGTCCATGTCTAATCGCAAGTTTGGAGTAATCTATCACGAGAATGTGAATAATTGGGCGACTAAAAGTCTCATTGAAGCAATGGAAGCAAAGGGACACAGTGCCATGCCATTCAGACTGCCAGACATCGCAGCTCAGCTCCCAAACAAATTCACACATCTTGATGAGGAAGATGTGTCTGACATGGATGGAGTGATGGTTAGGACAATAGGATTTGGTACAGGAGACCAGATAACTTTCAGAATCAGTCTGTTGGAGCACTTTGAAGATGCAGGAATCTATGTGATGAATCCAGCATATTCTTTCCGAAGAGCAAAGGACAAGTATGCATCCCTCACAGCACTGCATAAAGCAGGAATCAGAATCCCCCGAACGTATATTGGAGAAAACCTTGAGGCAGCAATTAATTTTGTTGATGAGGTCGGAGACGTTGTGGTCAAACCTCTGATAGGTGCCCGAGGCATGGGTGCCATTAGAGCAGATCATCGTGAACTCACCTATCGTGCAATGAAGTTCATTCATCAATTAGGACAGGTGCTCTATGTTCAAGAACTGGTTGAGAAACCGGACAGGGACATTCGCGCTTTTGTAATTGGTGGAAAACTGATTGGGGCTATGTATCGATACATTCCAGAGGGAATTGAGGGTGAGTGGAGAACAAACGTTCATGGTGGAGGAAAAGCTGAACTGACCAAGTTGACTCCAGAATATGAGGAATGTGCTATCAAGACTGCAGAAATATTGAAACTAGACTATACAGGTGTTGATATCATCGAGTCTCCAGAGGGCCCATGTGTCATTGAAGCGAATGCCGCCCCATCATGGAGTGCTTTATCTCGAGTTACAGGAATTGATATTGCATCGTTGATTGTTGATAGATTGGTAGAGCAATCAAGCGGCTAGTCTTGCTTTCAAGACCTCTTCGACTTCAGCTTGACTTAAGATTGTGAACATATTGTCTTTAGTGTCAATCTTACCAATCTCAAGAGTCTTAGCCTTCTCTTCAGGTTCAACTTCAGCTTTGTCGGTAGACTTCAAGAGTCCTTCGATTGCTAAATCAAGTGCACCATCAAGATTAATTGAAGATTTGTACTTCTCAGCAAAGAAATCGCGAACTACGTCCGCCTCTTTGCCAATAGCTGCTGCTTTCCAACCCCAGAATGAACCGGATGGATCGGTTGTGAATAGTTGGGGACCATGATCGTCAACACCTGCTACCAAGAGTGACACTCCATATGGTCGAACTCCACCGTACTGAGTATGCATTTGTTTGGTGTCACAGATGTTCACAACTAGAGATGAAACCGAGATGGGTTCATCATAACTTAGTCTGTTGATTTGAGCTTGGACACGAGCTTGATCAATCAACTTTCGTGCGTCAGCATGCAGACCAGCAATTGCTGTACCTACATGGTCATCGATAAGTAGGATTTTCTTGAGAGAGTCAAGATCTGCCATTGGATGAGGAGAACGTTTCTCTCCTACCAGGACAACTCCATTACTGGCCTTGACTCCAACTGCAAGTGGTCCATGACGGACTGCTTCAGTGGCGTATTCTACTTGGTATAATCTGCCTTCAGGGCTGAAAACTGTAATAGCTCTGTCATAACCCATTGACTGTGTGGGAAACATGTTTTGAATAACACTCCAGCAATATGTGACCTAGCATCTGGCGTGGTCAAATCAACGTCATTCCTAGGGCGTTTAAAAGGTTGTCTGTGTGTTCGCCCATGGTTTGGCTCTATCGCCATTCCAAGCGCAAGCTAATTCCTTCTGGAATATTAACAAGGACAGATTTGAGTTCATCTAAATCGGGTTCAGTGAAAGACTCTACATCAGCCTCTCGAGTTCCTTTAGATTTAACGAAGTTCTGCACCACGTATTCTCCCTCAAATCCTAAGTCTGAAAGGATTTCAGAGATTTTGAGAATGTCAGAAGATTGGGTGAGACCCCCGACATATGTCGTTCTCGGCCAGAAAGAAGCTTCTGAATCTAACACATGCTTAATGCTTCGTTCTACACGGGACCAAGGATCTTTCTCAACACGAGTCACCTTGCAATAAGATGACGGAATTGTTTTGATATCGAACCATACCGAGTCTAAGTAGGGTAATGATTGCCGAAGAACATCAGGAACCGTCCCTTGGGTGTTGAGATTGATGTGTTTGGATTCCTCTAAACGTAGTTGTTTGAGTAAATCTGAAAGGTCCTTTTGGATAGTGGGCTCACCACCTGTGATACAGTATCCATCAGTAAGATTTCCACGAAGCTGTTGGACAATCTCATCTATCGTCATCTCATCACCAGAAGTGGTGGGAATAATCTCAGCATTCTGACAATATGGACAATCCATGTTACACCCTGCTGTGAAAAGCACAGTGACGGGTATGCCAGGTACATCAACGAGGCTTATGTCAATGATTGACGCAACGCGCATGGCTATACAAGTCCGTACAATTGTCGTGACTCCCGGGTTATAATTTCAACCCATATGTCACTCAATAAACCGATTACTGGAGCAGTATTACTAGACTTCTTGTAGGTTTTTTCTAGAATCTTCATAAGAATAATTCATCCTCGAATGTGTGGGGACCGTGCATATGACCGTGGAGCCTAAATGTATCTCTAGAACCGACATTCTACAAAGTACACTGTTTCACATTCAGATCAAACAGTGTCAATATATCGACAACTTCCCAGAAGCAGTCACGTCCATCATTGACAATGCCGTGGGCAAGAAGAGACTAAAGAAGTACAGTGAGATAAAGAACAGACTTTATCGTATCAAAACAAACTTCTTTACTATCAACCATGGTAAAATCAAAAAGAAGGACTTCTTCGAGGGGTTATACGAACGTTTGGAGAATCGAACACATTAGTAACTGGAGCTTCTATCGTTTCTCGCGAGGGTCTGCCGTTCTCAGAGTGACAATAAACTTTGTGCCCATAGCTGGTTTGCCAATTACCCGATCCTGTACCTCGATCGACCCACCATATTTTCGGATCATTTGAGATACCAGAGTAAGTCCTACTCCGCCACCATGTTTTCGTTCAGTGAATAGAGTCTTTTTTCTCATATCACTGAGACCTGGACCATCATCACCAATAACAATGCTGCATGTATCGGTTTTTGTTTCGCAAGTAACCCACACCTGCTTTTCGTCCTTTGGATTATGACGTGCTGCGTTCTCAAGAAGATTCCAAATCATCTCACCTAGTAGGACATCAGCCTCAACAGGAAGAATCTTCTTCAATCCTTGAAGGTGCACCTTTGCACCATAAACTCGTTCTAGGACCTTGATTTTTTCCTTTAAGATTGGCATCGCATCAATTCGAGATAGGGGAATGTATCGGATTTGAGCCGCACGTTTTACTTTTGTGATGAGTCTATTGCATCGCTCTACAGCGTCCAAGATGTCCTTTCGGGCGTCATCAATATATGATGCGGGAACTTCTTCCTCTAGAAGACCACTACTAGTCATTATCACCTGGAGTTGGTTTGCAATATCATGGCTTAATAGATCAAGATAGAATTGGACAGCGGCCTCAGCTTCTTTCTGTTCCGAGATTTCAGTTATCACTGCAAATGTCCCTACAAACTTCCCATCTCTGTCGATGTAAGGTGTTGCTGAGACAATAGTTGGCACACTCTCACCGGACTTAGTAATCCAGCGTAGCTCGTAACTCTCGGATTTCCCAGATCTTCGCTCTGCAATTTTCGTTGCAATATCCTCAGAGTTCAAACCTTCAGTCAAATCAATCCATGAAGTTCCAACTATCTCATCAGAAGTGTAACCAAGCATTTTGCAGAAAGCATCATTTGTATAAACGAGATTTCCATCCGGGTCGTCAATGACTAAGCCATCATCCATTGTTTCAATTAACATCTGATAGCGAGTCTCTGATTCTTCAAGAGCCTCTGAGTCAGCAAGGACTTCTGTGATATCCAAGAGATGTGCAATAATCTTTGGTTTTCCGTCAGGACCAATGGCCATGGAAGCCCGACCTTCAACTGTGCGGACTTCTCCATCCTTGTGAATGATATTCATCTGATACACACCGGATAGAGCCTCACCTCTTCGCCTTGCTCCATAGCGGTCAGAAAGTGTTTTCCACAGATCTTGTTCAAAGTAATTGCGGAAGTCATGACCTATGAGGTTAGGAACACCAAGAATCTTGCAGTAATTCTCGTTGGCATACTCAATTTTGTAATCTTCACCTATGATTCCGATTCCTTCGAGTGAGTTGTTGATAATATCGTTTAGAATTTCATCATTAAAATCGGGGAGATTGAATTTCTCTTTCTTTGGAGTCTTAGTTTTCCCCTTTTTTGCCCGCTTTCCAGCATTTTGTGGCATATCAACCCATACTCCGAAATCAGATTTATTCATGTTATTGTTGGCACAAATCACATTGTATTATTGGTAGCATCGGACACTAGAATCATAGAGCCCCGCTAATTATGCCTTCCGTCGGCGGACACATCAACTAAATTTCTTCCAAAACCTGTTTCCACTCTTTTGTTTACCATATCCAGCAATGTCATCCATTTTGACGATCAATCGATTAAGCCAAGGTGTATGTTGTACAAACCACAGAATCATCCGATGAAAGCTTCCATCCTTTTTGTTGTAAGGGCATGAACGGATACAATTAGAACATTCCGCACCATTCTCAACCCAGAACCCATAGCAGCTCTCAACATTGACGTACCATTTCTTGACGCCAGGATTATTCGAGATGCTGGTTCCTCCCCAGGTCTGTTCTTTACCGTATGGTATCGATTGAGAGGGGCATGAGGTTGCACATTTCTTGCAGGTCTCACAAAAGCGCACGACTGATTTGCAAAAGCCCTCATTTGGATAGTCCCTCAGAAGTGGCATATCCGTGAGTACTTTTGCAATCCGCACCCGCGGACCAAATTCCTTTGTTATCAGTATCCCATGACGTCCATATTGGCCAAGACCAGCATCAATTGCTTGTGGAACACTTAGCGATACATTGTTACCAGATGTCATTGCGCTATAACCAAGCCTTTGGATAAAGGCGGCAAGTTCAAGTTCAGCAAAAGCCATTGATGAATATCCAAGACCTGTCGCTGCTGAGCTCGTGAAGGCGGGTGATGTTGCTATAGCGTCATAGTCCATCTCTATTGCCATAACGATAACAAATTCCAATGATTCAGGAACAATATTCGGTTCTCCTCGCCGATTCAAAGTGTATAACCAATCTCGATTAAGTGGAGCAATCCCAACAAGATCTGCACCAAAGAATCGTGCAGCTTTCTTCACCATCTGAGTCAATTCTTCAGGATTGGTCACATTCTTTTCCCCAGCCTCGCTGGCATCCGGGTCAAGACCTATTCCTGGTCGTTGTATTGAGTTGCGTGAGTCGTAGAGCTTCCATGCTGCGACGCTGAGCTCATGCTCAAACCGACCATATCCAGGTATATCTTTCGAGATCATCAGCTGTGCACCAGAGAATTCAGTCTGGTGATAATATTGAAACTCGGAATCGAATTGGACTCTTGCAAAGACTGTGTCAGCCTCTGATATTTGTTTGAGACCGTCCGCCACCTCATAGGGGCTATAATCTGACCCCTCATGGACACTCAATTCAACCGGCCTAGGTGGACTTCTCCCGTCGGTACGTTCTGCTGTAATAGCATCAAACGGACAGGCGCGAACGCAAGCAAGGCAGGTGGTACATGTTTCAAGGTTGATTACTGGATAGTCCTGACCCTCTTGAAAAGTCAATGGTGATACGTCACCATGCACTCTTTGACATGCTTCAAGACACTCATTGTTGCATGATGAGGGATCACATGCACCAGTTCTCACAAACATTAGTGGGTCTCCAATTTGATAGCGCAAACACAGCAACGCAACTAATACATTCTTCCATAGGAGAACAGTAAAAACAATACACAACCCCTTCCATGACACCACAAGGATTGAGTAGATTGAAGAAATACATAGTCGTTTTCGAGCCATCTGGTCTACGTATATCCATGGATGAACAGAACACTTTTCTTGAAGCCATAAGGATGGTCGGACTTCATTTGTCCTCAGATTGTGGAGGTGCAGGAACCTGTGGGAAATGCTCACTTGTTCTACAGCCAGCCCCAGAGCCGACACTCGAAGATGAGAGAAGGATATCTTCGGGTGATCTAGCGCAAGGTGTCCGTTTGGCATGTCAACACAGAGTGATGGCAGACACACGAGTTGTAATAACTAAGCGACGAGGTGAGGTACAGATACTTACCGAGGGGGTCTCTCGACTGGAGGATTGGATTCCAGATACCGGAGGCGAAGGTCGTTATGGAATTGCTATCGATCTGGGAACAACCACAATTGTGGCATATCTCCTTGCATTGGGCTCAGGAGTTCAGATGAGTCAATTAGCATCACTCAATCCACAGGTGGTCTTTGGCGAGGATGTCATATCAAGGATTACGCATGCCCTCAGAGAGGAAAATGGGCAAGTGGAGCTCTCAAAGAGAGTCACAACAGAGTTTGATTCGATGGTTGGTTCTCTCATAGAGGGTTCAGGTATTGAGATGGAATACCTGACAAGAATGGCGATTGTTGGAAACACAGCAATGCACCACCTATTACTACGCGCAGATGTCAAATCATTGGGGGTCACACCATATGAACCGTCTATTCGAGATGCATTAGTCACCTCAGGTTCAGAATTGGGTCTATTGTCTGCTCCCAATATTGAGGTGTATCTACCACCGAACATCGCGGGATTTGTTGGGGGAGACACCGTTGGTTTCATTCTCTCTCAGAGATTGGACTTGTCTGATCAGATTGTTGTAGGGATTGATGTTGGAACCAATGGTGAAATTGTCCTATCAAACCGAGGAGAATTATCGTGCTGTTCAGCAGCGGCAGGACCAGCTTTTGAAGGAGCAACTATACGATATGGAATGCGGGGCCAAGAAGGAGCCATAGAGCACGTATTAATCGAAAACCTGGAAGAACCTCCGGAAATTACGGTCATTGGTAATGTTGCACCACAAGGCATCTGTGGTTCAGCAATTGTTGATACTGTTGCAGAGATGCGACGAACTGGAATAATTAATGATACTGGAGGGATACAGTCGGTTTCTCCCAGAGTATACCGTGATGATGATTTTGGACTAAGTTACTTGCTCGTAGAAGAGTCAGATGTATCGCGTAAGATTTCGTTCACTCAGAAAGATGTTCGACAGGTTCAGTTGGCGAAGGCTGCAATTCATGCAGGGATTACAATACTGATGCAGGAAGCTGGGGTCGCTGTCAATGATATTGATTCCGTGATGTTAGCAGGTGCATTTGGAAGTTATATCCAACCTGAGAGTGCACTTCGGATTGGGTTGCTACCGCCCATTAGGAGAGAACAGATCATTCAGGTGGGCAACGCAGCAGGAGAAGGTGCAAAAGCGCTTCTTCTTTCATCAGAGGCGAGAAAGGTTGCTGAAGATTTCGTCTCCAAAGTCAATTACATTGAGTTGGCATCTCACAAAGATTTCCAGTCAATATTCATTGAATCAACCAATTTCTCATAGATTGATGATTTGAAAAATAGCAAGTGCCATATGGATGATGAGTAATTGACTCTTGATGCTTTTGCAGGAGATTTCGAAACCTCTGAAGATTGGACACACACGTACATGTGATTGCCGACCAAAACACATCAACTGCTTGACTGCAAAGGAGTGGATGCAGTCACAGATCGCCATATGGGAGTTTTATTACGAGAAGAGGGACATTCGAGACAAGAACGTACATCCTGCTGTTTTTCCAATTTCACTTCCAACTAAATGCATCAAGTTGTTCACCCATCAAGGTGAGCTCGTTATTGACCCGTTTGTAGGAAGCGGTACAACATTAGTTGCTGCACAGGATCTAGGCCGTAATGCAGTTGGTTTTGATCTGAAGGCAGAGTATGTTGATCATGCAAATTCAAGAGTGTTAAGTAATGAGAATGGTTCAAGTCAGCTGGCGATTCATGATGAAGCCAAGAATATTCACGATTACTTTGATGATGAAACTGTGAGTCTATGTGTCACATCCCCACCATACGCAAACCTTCTGAATAGGAAACGTAAGAATAAGAGTAAGAGAGGAGACCTCAGGGAAGATGAGCACTTTCTGAAAGTACAGCAGTATTCCAAAGACCCTAGAGACCTGGGCACGATGGAAGTGAATGAGTATGCTGATACTCTCGGTGATATCTTTAAAGGAATACTACCAATTCTCAAACCAAGAGGTCATTGTGTAATCAACATCACAGATTATTGGTGGGAGGGAAAGCGAGTCCCAATTCACATTGACGTCGTTGAAGCACTTCAAAAGGTTGGATATGAACTTCGAAATACTATCATCTGGGATAGACGGAACATTGTGAACAAGGTTGGGATTTTTGGTTGGCCTTCAAACTATATCACACTTACAACGACTTTCGAATATCTACTACATTTCTGGAAACCAGATTGATGAGATAACATCCTAGATTCCAAGTTCAGGAAAAACGAGGCTCTTGACTTTCTCAACATTCCCTCGAACAGTGTCCCAAGTCTCATCATCATCTCCGTAGGGGGGTTCTTGTTTCGGTGGCTCATAGTCATAACCAGAGAGCACTGACATGACTACTCCGATACCCCAATTCAGGGAATCTTTGGAATAGCCACCGCTTGCTAGGACGCCAAACCGACACTCGCTGTATCTGTGGGCAGCATTGTGAAAGAATGTAGTGATGTATCTAATCATGTCAGTTGTTAGGTTGAGGTGGGCAAGACGGTCTCTATAATGGGCATCGAATCCGGGGAGGAAGATTATGAATTCAGGTTTGAAGAACTCCACTAGTCGGGGCACAATCTCATCAAAGGCATACTTGTAAACTCCGTCGCAGGAGTCCATAGGGAAATGCATGTTGATGTTATATCCACGACCAGGCCCTTCTCCGATATCCTCAATGAACCCATCATGAGGGAACATCCACTCAGGATCTTCATGGAATGAAATCTGCATGACATCTGGATCCTCATAGAAATATGTCTGTGTCCCGTTTCCGTGATGAACATCAAAATCCGCAACCAGTATTCGATGATAGCCTAGTTTCTTCAACTCATAGACTGCCGCAGCAACATCGTTGAAGATGCAGAATCCTCCGCCCCAATCAAATTTAGCGTGATGGAATCCTCCGGTTGGCGATAGGAAATGGTCTATACGCCCAGACGCTATAGCACGAACTCCCGTAACGGTTGCACCAGAGGTTATACTTGCATTCTCGAATATCCCTAGGTATCCAGGTGTATCGACGGCAATCTCACCTTCACCAGTTTCGGAGATTCTTCGGACCTCATTCAAATAATTCTGAGCATGAATAATCTTCAGTAAGTCATCTGGAATTGGTTCAGGGGTAAGGATTTCAACATTAGGTTGGCTAAGGAAATTATTAGCTTCAAGAAAATCACGAACCATCTGGAATCGTCCAATCCTGATTGGATGCTTGGTACCAAAATCGAAGGTCTCTAAACTAGGATTCCAGAGAAAACCAACCCTACAAGTGTCTGAATTCCTCATCGTTTTGCTCGGAATCTATGCACACTTATATGGCTATGCAACTAGAGTGCACAAGGTGCAGGTTAGAAGTTGAAAATTCGCTCGGTTGCGGAGGTACCTACGTCTGCGAATGTATATTCCGTCTATGTTCGTCAGAGACAGGACGCTAGCACTCAAATTTTCTCTCTAGACTATGGAGACCGTCTGAGAGTCTTTGATGCGCGAGGCACACTTCGGAGCACAAGAAAATGGAGCAGCAAGGTCAGATGTATTGCTGTAGGGGATGTCGAGGGTGAAGGAAAGGATGCTTTAGTTGGAGGAGTCGGAAAGAAGGTCCTCGTTGTTGATCATAGAGGAAGTCCTGTTTGGAATATCCGACTGGAGAGTAACGTTGTTGCTTGTGATGCCAGAGATATAGACGGTGATGATGCCGCTGAAGTTGTTGTTGCATTGCAAAACAATCGCGTAATCCTGTATAATGATGATAAAGATGCGATTTTCACAAAGACCATGAGAGACCCCATCGCTGATGTTTGGCTTGAGGATATCACAAAGGATACTGAACTAGAAGTCGTTGTAGCAGACAAGAAGGGTCTGATTACTGTCCTCACAGCGGCAGGATATCAGCTGAAAGAACTACAACTAGGTTCACGTCTTTCAGTCTTTGCAGTACTCTCATTCGGTGATAGAACTCTGTTCATAACTGGAGATCAATCACCAACTCTGAGAATGTGGGACATTGATGGAAATGAAGTAGCGAGACTTGACGTTGGCGATACACCAAGGTCCATGGCTACTGGAGTTCCAGATGACGTATCGGATGTCGCTTTTCTTGTTGTGAGTACAAAAGATCAAAAGTTGAGCTTCTGGGAAGTCCAAGAGTCTGGAAAAGTGACAAGGACTGAGAAAGTGATTCTTCAGCAGATTGGATCGACAAAGACGGTTCTATACAGGAGAGCCATCAAGTGTGGTAACTGTGGTGCTCCAACATCGCCAGAAGCATCAGTCTGTTCATCCTGTGGCGCACAATTAGAGATGATTGAAGAATATGTGATTGAAGAGTACATTCAGGAAAGCATTGATTCGATTACATCGAAACACAACAAAATCAAACTCAAGGAGCTGGACCGGATTCTGCGACGAACACTACCCAGACCTGCTGCATACAATCTACGTCGTAGCCTCCAAGCAATGATTCAGAGTGATGTGATTGAGGGACACATTGACGGCCATATGTTCGTAAGAACGGAGTCCAAGAAGAAGAAGATTCCAGTACCTTCAAGAAAGGATATCCAGAAGGTGAAAGGTACTCTTCAAGACCTCCTTGGTGGAACTGATACGTTAGACGTGGGACGTCTTGAAAAGGAAACAGGAATCGACCGCAGAATTCTAAGACGGACCCTTATCATTCTCCTTGGTGAAGGAACTGTACAAGGCGCATTATCAGGGGATGAATTCATCCTGGAAAAGAAACAAGACATCAACGATTTTGAGAGAAAGTTGATGGATGAATTAGCTACCTGGAGTGGTTAGAGAGAGTTGCCGATGAGTTTCATGATTCAAAGAAGTGGTGGAAGATAGATGAATATCTCGAAACGAATAGTAGTCACATTCGTCACTGTTGCGTTAATACCGATTTTAGTAATTTCTTCTTTATCGATAATTGCAATAAATGACGTGTCAAATGCAAACGCAGCTGATGCCGCGGCGGAACTGAAAGCCGAAGAACTGGCTAACCTGATGAGACTCTCCAATGATACAGGTCTCTTCATAGAAGAGAGATGGAAGAACTACGTTGATGGCGTGTATATGATGGAAGCTTATTGTGAAGACCTGTTCAATGACCGGATAAATGCGACATCACGTTACAGTTACTATTGGAATCAAGCGGATGAACCCAATTGGGGAGATCTGACCTTTGAAACAGAGCAAGATATTGTCGATGCCTATTATTCGGATTACATCACATTTGGAACGGATTGCTACTATATGCCACGTTTCGCATGGAATAATAATGATCCCCATGACCTTTCTCCTGGTACACAGAATGTGCTCGATATTTCATCCAACATGGTGAATATATTCAGAGCGCTTCATGAGATGAATGAAGACTTTAGATGGCTCTATATGGGATTCGATTTGGGAATATCTGATCAGCATCTTTTCAGAAACTATCCGTTCGACGACCTCTTCTATTTCCAAGAGGATGATGAGGGAAATCCAGTTTCACCTGCAGAAGACTACGATCCCAATGCAGAGCTTTGGTATACGAACGTTGTAGCACAAGATCCAGGTGACGATAGTGTTGTCTTTACAGAACCGTACATTGATCTATCAGTTGGACTTGTCATATCTATTGGAAGACCAGTAAGGTTTGACAATGGTACACTCATCGGTGTAGTATCTGCAGATGTATCAATGTCAACAATAAATGAGAAAGTATTGAATCTTGAAGTATTGGAAAATGGATATTCATATTTGCTCAACAGCAATGGAGTTGTTGTTGCTCATCCCGATCTAGACCCATTTGATGATCCTCTTGCAATAGAGTTGCTTGAGTTTGCTTCAACATCTAGCACTGAAGCTGTTGCATTTAGTAATCTGCTAAGTACCACGGTTTTGATGGAAGAGTCGGGATTAGAAGAATTTCAAAAGGAAGGACAAACATGGCATATGGCGTTCGTCAATGTCACTAATACAGAATATGTGTTAGCAATCGTAGTTCCAAATTCTGATGTTATTGGACCCGCGACGGCTATGCTTGGCCTAGTGGGGACTCAGACCCTCATACTCACCATTGCTCTAGGAGCCGTCTTAGCAATTGTAGCGGGAGTGATTACTACTGTTTCTTATCGAAGAGCACAATCAGTAATCGAACCAATAACCGAGATGACTCGTCTTGTGAATAAGATGGCTGGACAAGATTTCACACGGGGAATCACGTCAGCGGGAGCAATGTATGAGGAGGTCGGAACGACGGTTGATGCGCTCCTCAGTTTCCAGGAAGCTGCAAGGTTTGGGAATCAAGCTTTTATTCGTGGGGACCTAAACAGAGCCTTAGCTAACTATCAGAACCTATTGGAAATCAGCCGCAGACTTCAGATCGATGTTGGAGAACAGATTATGCTTCTCAACATTGGTAATGTGTTCAGACAGCGTGGTGATACTGGAAGCGCCATGCAATACTATGAGCAGTCATTGGCGATCGCAAAAGGTCGTCTAGAGAAGGCCAAAGAAGATGGTGTGGATGAGAAAGATGCGCTTGTAAGAATCGCTTCGGTCTACCACAACATGGCACTAGTTGAGATGGATCGAGGCCATGCAGACAAATCAATGGCACTCTTGGAAGACGCAGAGGCTATTGATCGAACAATGCAAAACCAATACGGTCTTGCGAAACGTTTCGACGCCATGGGACTAGTACTTATGCGCGATGGCCGTTATGGTCAAGCTCAATCCAAATTTGATGAAGCTCAAGAAATCGCAAGGTCAATAGACTATGTGAGAAGTCTAGCTTACATACATTACCATGAAGGCGAATTGCATCAGGTTCAGGGCAAATGGAAGAAAGCTGAAGATAACTATAATGAGGCGATCTCTTTCGGACAAGAAACTGACGAGCTTTGGTTGGTCGTGTTTGCTATGCAGCGGCTAGCTGATGTCCTTGACGAGCGAAACAAGCCCAGTCATGATGTACGAAGGAAGGCCGAGAAGCTGAGACGTTCTATAATGTTCAAGAAGAGCGTTACATTCGTGATTGACTACTCAGGCAGCATGCAAGCACAAAATAGAATCAGGGCGGCAGTAAAAGGCGCCTTAGAAATCCTGCATAGTCAGGTCAACCCACAAGACGCTGTATCTGTTATTGTCTTCAACTCCTCGTACCGAGAGCTTCTACCTCTCACTTTGAAGGGAGAACGAGAAGATGACGAGAACAAAATAGTGGCGACATTGATGTCTCTCAAGTATCCAAATTATGCAACTGCATTCTATGATGCTCTTGGAAGAGCACTGGAGGAGCTTGAAAAAATCGAGTCCAGTGAGCATAGATGGGTAATCGCATTAACAGATGGACAAGACAATAGCTCTGAGAACTACTCCTTAGATGTTCTTAAGGGAATTCTTACTGATAGTGACCGAATGAAGAGAAAGAGGCCCCTTACAATCGAGGGTTTCATTCGAGACCACCATCTCGATGTTAATCTACTTATCATTGGCGTGGGGCAGGAACTAAGCCAGAAGGCTGATACTGATAGACGCATAAAATCAGCAAGAACTGGTCAACACATCACAACAGAAGAGCTCTTGGAATCAATTTGTGAAAGAATTCCACAGGGACAATACCTCTCAGTTGTAGACAGCTCTAACGTAAGATTGGATATCGAGAAAGCGTTCGAAAGGGTGGGAGTCTTGATGGCACAATTGGAAGTCGGAGGGACTACTACGGATTATTAATGGAGGTGCAATGAAAATGGTAAAGTCATCAACTCAAACCAAGAAGAAAGGAAAATTCCGGACAAACGTGATCCTCACCTTCCTAGTAATCTCACTTGTATCACTGAGTGCTACAGGATTGATCTCATTGACCTTCGTGGACCTGATAGGTAACTCAACTACAGATCAGAGCTCCATAGCTTTAGAGAATCAGATTCAGACAAACATGGTTGAAACAGCTCAGAAGACAGCTCTTGTCATTAACCAAAAACTGGCTAGTGCAGAAGGGATGATTGCCGCAGCTGCAGAGGAACTTGAATCTCTTTTTGATGCTGGATCAACCTATGAGTATCGAGAGGTGTATTATGACCTCTTATTCGAGGATGATGCGGCTGCTCCAGCCCCAGCGGATAATCACTATGACCTCAGTTATGGTCTCAATGTGTCCTGGGACTATAGCAGTTGGTATGTTGCGGGAACTGACTCAACAGACTTTGATGCCTACGAAACCACCAATGCTGACAAGCTGGGGCGTGTATCAAATCTTGACTACTTATTCAAGGCGATTCACAATCAGCTAGATTTCAGATGGCTCTATGTCGCCTTTGCAGACGATGGATTGTTCATCAATTATCCGGGTAGCATTTTAGGTGAGCTGACAGATCCGGCAAGGGCAGCTAATCCCTATGACCCAAGAGGGGAATATTGGTATCAGACGATCTGGGATGGCGAAGGCGACATGGTGTTTGTTGAGCCATATTATGATGAGTTTGATGAAGTGCTTCTGATATCAATCGGAAAGGTCGTGTACAGAAACGGCTATCCGTTTGCGGTCATTTCTGGAGACATCACCATAGAAGACATCAAGGAGAAAGTCATCAATGTGGAAGTATTAGAAAGTGGGTATGCATTCTTAGTGGATTCTATTGGTGGAGTTGTTGCACATCCAGAAGTAGGCGCGGATGACTACATAACTGGATTGCCATATCTTACTGATGTAGAGATCAATTCGGATTTCACTGAAGCCATAACAGAGTATCACGTTGCCCTGATTACAAGTATAACCCCAGGAGCCTCTGGAACATTTCGGTACACTCGAAACGGAGCGGAAAATATCCTAGTATATACTCAAGTTGGGAAAGGTGACTACATCTGTGTCATATCAGTACCTCTGGATGAGGTTCTAGAGAGCATTCCACTTCTGGAGGCACGAATCGCTGAACAAAACGCTCAGGCAGCAAGCTACATCATCCTTGTCACCATGGGAGGTATAGTGGTGGCAGGAATTGTTGCTGTTGCCATTTCGAATACTATTACAAGGCCATTACAGTATCTTATGGACCTTGCAGAGAGAAATGTTGCAGCGAGAATTAGAGACCAGCCTCTAGATGCTGGAGACCTTCAAGTCGATGCGACATACATCGCGCAAGATGATGAGATTGGCGAGCTCGCTCGGGCGTTCCAAGGAATGCTTGACTCCATTCGCGAAGACGAAAAATAGTCACACCTCATCAAGAAAGATGTACAAGGGTGAACGCAGTGGTAGAAGAGACCTGGTCAGTAGACAAATCAAGATTAGTCTATGGTGTAAATCGCAATGATCTAAATTTTCTAGATATCACAGAGGATGGAGACCTCTGCTTACAACTTCGTGGAAAGAATATCACATTCAACGAAGTCATTAAGAGAATTAAAGAAATGAATGGAGCTTCTCCGGGATATGCCTCATCGTTCACTCTGAGAATACCACAGCTTGTGACGTATCAAGTCAAGAAACTAAAAGCAGCATTTCATCGTGCAATGGAGGAGATTGACTATGGTGGCAAGTTCATTGGTATTTATCCAGTGAAGGTCAACCAGCGAAAAGATTGTGTCACCGCTGTCCTTCGCTCCGATTCTGTCTATGGCTTAGAAGCGGGAACAAAAGCAGAACTTCTACTAATCAAGAAAGTCATCGAGAGCGAAAAACATAGACCCATCGTTTGTAACGGAGCAAAGGATCCTAAATACTTGAAGTTGATTAGGGACTGCATAAAGGAAGGGTACAACATTGCAATCTCAGTCGAATCTGTTCATGAATCTCGGCTAATTGTAAAGAAATTCAAACCTGAACAGACCAATCTTGTATTGCGAATTAAGCCATATCTTAGCGTGGAGGGACACTGGTCCCATTCCACAGGAAGAGACTCAAAATTCGGCCTAAGTATTCATGACCTCTATGATGTAGTTGAACTGCTAAAACAGACAGGCTTTGGAGACTCAGTCCAAACAATTCTTGCACATGCTGGTTCACAGATAACAGAGATTGAGTCTTTTGAGAGGTTCGGAAGACTCCTCACGAAACTCTATGCAGAACTGAGGGACTTGGGATTATCTAATCTTGAGACCATTGACTTTGGAGGTGGCTTGGCAATTGATTACACCAGTTCACATGGTTCAGATCTCATGTATCGTTATGCAAAGCTACTCGTGTCAGGAGTAAAAGCGCAACTCTCTGAATTGCATGACAAGTATCCTCCCCCAAACATAATGATTGAATCAGGCCGTGGAGTAACTGCTCTTTCAACAATGGTCGTTGTTGAAGCTCTTGAGGTACGTTCAATCTTTCCTCTTCCTGGAGATAGATATGTTTCTGAAACTACTGAGGATGATGAACAAAAGACCCTTGACAGAATCAAGAATGCTCCATCACTGAAGGAGATTAAGGGTATCTGGAACAGTTTCCATGAGAAGTATGGCGGTTTGAATCTTGCAGGAATGAAATTCATCATGGAGCAAGAGATGGTGACAGGCAGCCTAGAGGATGCTGTACGAGCAAGATTAGTCGAACTGAATCTGAAATCCTATGAGGTAGATGGATTAGTCAGAAGCTTTTGGCATCCAGAGCATATCGTCATCGGTAACTTCAGTGTCTTCAATAGTATTGCAGATCATGTTATGGTGAAACAACACTTTCCAGTTATTCCAGTTCAAGACCTTCATGTGAAACCTCAAACAACTGTACGCCTTGTAGACATAACGTGCGATTCAGATGGTGAGATAGCCCAGTTTTATAGACCACAAACAAACAAAGTCTGGTTTGCAGAAGACAACAGGCTCTTGACTACCCTTGAAGGGAAAATGGGTGAAGGCATTCCTGTCGGCAGTCTACAGAATGTCCCCGGGTCTTGTTTTGTGCTCGCGTTAACAGGGGCGTACCAAGATGCTATCGAGATGGATCATAATTTGCTTGGAGACCTTCCAGATGTGGAGTTATACCTTCAGGATGATGGAGAATGGGTTGTCTCATGGGTGACTGGTGCCGAGTCAATTGAGCACCTCCTCAAGGATGTCGGTTATGCTGATATCGATGCGGATGAGGACCCATACATGTGGGATTGATCTAATCTAATTGATGCAAATCAGTTCTTGTTGCGGTTTTGAAAGGAACTCACAACCCTCTCGAGTAATGAGAATGTCTTCCTCTAGACTGACCTGGCCATAATTGGAGGTGGTCACATAGAACTCAAGTGTGAACACATTGCCCACTTCAACAACGCCCATAGGGCTATCTCCATATCGTTCCCATTTAGGACCGAGTAGAGCACCTCCATCATGAGCCAGTCGACCAAGCTGATGACCCAAAGCATGTTGATATTCCTCATAGTCTGCAGCTTTCACAAAGTCACGAGCAACTGCATCGACCTCATAGCCCACTGCACCAGGCTTTACAAACTTAGCAGCCGCTTGAATGCCATCCCTGACTGTTTCGAAGGCATCCTGCACCTCTGAAGGAATATCATTCTTCTGTCCAAAGAAGAACATCCGTTGAATGTCTGAACAGTATCCATTGTATTTTACACCAAAATCAAAATGGAGGAGCTGGTTTTCCTCGGTCTTACTCTCTGTAGGACCAGCATGTCCAAACTGCTTGTACGGTCCTGCATCAACTGCAGGATTATGGTCATCATCCCAAGCACTTGTGACACCATGTTTCTTCATGGATTGGTGGAAAAAGTCGTAGATTTCAAGTTCTGTCATCCCAACTTTCACGAATCGCTTTGCCTTTTCAAAGATATCCTCAGTTATTTCAACAGCTTTGCGAATTCTTGCTACCTCTTCTGAAGTTTTTCTTCCCCGAAGTTTTTGTATTAAATTCTCAGCAGATATGAGACGATTGGAAAAGGGAGTATTCCGGAGATAGTCCTGAAGCAACATGTGCATACCAACACTGAGCCCATCCGCAGCAACATCATTTGTACTGTAGTTGATGGCGATCTTTTCAGGATCTATTTTTGATAGCTGTTTCACAAGCTCATCTTTGATACCCGTTGTGTAAGGAATGATGTGATCATAGATTCCCTTGGCATCCACACCATCTTTGTCAAAGTTTCCTACAATGCCAATTTTCTCTCCAGTACTTGTGAAAATAAGTGCAGATTGCCAAACCAGATCTCCACCTAAGACCAAATCGAGCACTGGGTCAGCCATTTGGGAGGTCTCTCTAACCCAAACAAGCCATGCATCAATTTCGAGTTCATTTAGAATATCACATGCTTGATTTGCCTTTGTTTTCTCTATCTCGTACTTCACTTCAATCACCATGAGGTTTAATGACTGCTTTTAATGAAACCTGTTTCTCTTGTGCTTCAAGAGCTTTCTGTGCGTCATCCAATGAGAAGCGATGAGTCACCAAATCTTCGAACGGGAATCGATCGTAATTGTCAGCTACTGTCTTAATTCCTCTGTAGACGTGCAGAGTCTCAGATCCCCAGACAGTCTTGATGTCAAGATGTTTCTTGTTCATTAAGTGTGGGTTAATTTCGACGTTCCCATGGTCTGTGTATTGGCCACAGATTGTGTAGCTTCCACCCTCTCTGACAAGCTCTATTCCTTCAGGGATTGCTAGTGGACTTCCAGTCGCCTCATAGACAATATCTGGACCATGGCCACCCGATATTTCAGTGAGTGCGTTCTTTCGTTCTTCTAGAGTGGTTTCACCAATATTCAGAGTATCAGTCACTCCGAATTTCTTCGCAATCTCAAGACGGTTCTTGGCTTTGTCCAACATAGTGACCGTTGATGCGCCACTGACCATTGCAAGAACGGCTATCATTAATCCAACTGGTCCTGATCCTTGAATAGCAACATTCAATCCCCACCGCATGGGGCTTCGAAGAACCGTGTGAACTGCAGTTGGCATTGCACACCCAACGGCACTTGCTCCGTCGAAACTGACGTGATCTGGAATCTTTATGATATGAGTGCCAGGGGAGAGGTAGAGGTACTCACTATATCCTCCAATCAGTTTTGGAAACTGAGTGGCATCCATGGTGATTCCATAGACCTTTCTGTTTGGACACTTGGTCGGAGCTTTGGCAATTAGACAGTAGTAACAGGAGAAACATGTCTGTGTGACATCATGAAACCCGACACGGTCTCCAACCTTCAGCACATTGCCATCTAGATCTTTGACGGGCTTTGGTCCAATGGATTCTATTGTTCCAACGACCTCATGACCAAGAATGAGGGGATACGGAACACCAGCAAGTTTTCCATGCCATAAGTGGCAATCCGTTCCGCAAACCCCACTATTGGCGACTTTTAGTAGAACTGCCCCGGGTATTAGTTCTGGAATCTCAAATTCTTGGATTATCAAATCGGCGTTAGGTTCAGGAACAACCGCAGCCCTACTTGTTTTTGGCATTTACATCAACTCAACTATTCATTGTCAAGAACATACCCCGATTTAAGGAAAAGGAATGGGTGGTTTTGTTATTACTAACCGCAGTATGTTCAATCATTCAACCAAACATGTACGCCATACGCTGCACGAATTCTTATCTCAAGTAGCGGTTCAGGATTAACGGGGTCTGTACTGTATGTGACCTCATTAAGAAATCCTGAACGATAAACCCACCCTGTGTTTGAATGAATGGATAGAGGTTCCCTGAACGTGGCCTTACCATTCACTCCATCCGCAAGGTCTGTATGCAGATAGGCAAGGTCTGGTTCCCCTGCAGCTCCCACACTTACCTCCATTCCGATGTCAGAGAACACCATCTCTTCAGTGAAAGTCAGACTGATGAATGAGCCAGTTGCCGAATAGTGAAGACTTGCTGCACTCCCGATTACGTTGTTCGCATAGATGAAGGTTGCATTCACATTTGAACAGAAGGAGGATACGCGTATCATATATGAGACTCCAGATCCCAGAGTAACCTGGAGACTCTTTATGTTCAAGATTCCCTCAAACCGAATATCTAAAAATTGGTCTACAGACAGGTCAAATGCTGAGGGCGCGGGCTGTGACTCATATAGCTCCACATCTATTTCATACATGAGGTCTGGATCATCGATAAAGGAAACGTTCAGAGAGCAGTCCTGAAGACCAGTCAACCAGAAGAAGATAGGATCGATGCCGTCTCCAGAATATTCGGCCTCAAGGTGGAAAGAGCTCGCACTTCGAGGTAGCAACAAAATCACAGTGCCTGCCGCCACTACGAGGAGGGCAAGTACTACTGCAATTGCTCTACGGTTCATTGTACTCATTCGTTGATATGTCCAATAAGATTTAAACTCCTTGTGTTTCAGTCCCGTGACACGAACATACCCATGTGATGTCCTCAACTTCGAGGAATATATAATCAAACTTATAAGACATAATTAACAATCGTTAGGTGTGAATTCCATGTCAGATGTGGAACCGATTGAGAGCCTGGACTGTGTGGGGTTATTCTGTCCGCAACCACTGTTCCAGACCCGAGAAGCAATTGATGGGTTGAAACCCGGTGAAGTACTTGAGATGCTATCTGATGATCCTGCCGCAGAGGAGGACATCAAGAGGTTTGCCAAACGAACCGGGAATATTCTGTTGAGCTTCGAGCGCTTAGAAGATGGTGTGCAGCGGTTTCTCATCAAAAAGAAAGAGGAATGATAGATGAGTAGTATTTTATATGTCCAAACTTCGGATGACCCTGAACGACAATATTCTCCATTCGTTCTTGCGCAGAGCGCAAAGGCAATGGATATCGATGCAAAGGTTTACTTCCTAGGCCAAGGATTGAGGATCTTAAAAGATGGCGAAGCCGAGAAGATCAAAGTGGGTAACTTCCCGAATCTTCAAGAAATGATAAAGAAGACGATTGAGATGGGAATTCCTGTCTATGTTTGTGAGGCTTCCAAGCAGATGTTGGGTTGGGACAAAGTAGAACTTGACCCTGACCTTAAGATCGTTGGAGCAGCAACACTCAATGACCTTGTTCTAGAAGCAGACGCAACGATGTGGTTCTAGTTCAAAGTTCAAGGTTGTGGGGAATTGAAACAGGTATACCTAGACTATCAGAGTGCAAAACCAGTTGATCCTAGAGTCATTGAAGGAATGACGAAGTATTTACACGAAGCTTTTGGAAATCCTTCAGCACTCCATCAAGTTGGAGATGATGCTAGTGATGCTTTAGATGAGAGTCGTAAATCCATTGCGAAGTTCATCAATGCTGATGAGGATGAGATCATTTTCACTTCGGGCGCGACTGAAGCTATTAACATGGGAATCATAGGTTACGCCCTCAGGAACAAGAAGAAGGGTAACCATATCGTCATGTCTGAGATAGAACACATTTCTATTCACAACATTGCAAAACATCTCGAGCGACTTGGATTTGAAATCTCAAAGGTGCCTGTAGGACAATATGGGAAAGTGAATATGCGAAAACTTGAACGCCGCATAACAGACCAGACAATACTCATCTCTGTAGGGATGGCTAGCAACGAAATTGGAACCCTCCAACCAATCAGCGAGATTGGAAAATTGGCAGCTGAGAAGGGTATTGCATTCCATACAGATGCTGTAGCGGCAGAAGGGTTAGCTCCGATTGACGTAAGGAAAGACAACATCAATCTCATGGCCCTCTCTTCCAATGACCTCTATGGACCCCGGGGAGTCGGGGTTATGTACATGCAAAAGAAGTACAGAGTCAATCCGATAATCATCGGCGGGGGTCAAGAGAGAGGACTTAGATCAGGAAGTGAAGATATCCCAGGAATAGTAGGAATGAAGCTTGCTGTGGATATTATGAATAAAGAGATGAAGTCTGAAGTGAAACGATTCCAAGGTTATCGGGATCGCATGATAAAGCAGGTTCTCGATGAGGTGCCGGATAGTTATCTCAACGGACACCCTACTGACCGCCTCGCAAGCAATGCCCACTTCAGATTTGATGGCATAGAGGGTGAGTCAATTCTCCTCTCATTCAAGGACTTGAACATCTCAGTTTCAACAGGTTCAGCCTGTACATCCAAGACCTTGGAGCCATCGCACACTCTGATAGCGACAGGTCTTTTGCATGAAGAGGCGCACGGATCATTACAGCTCACGACTGGAAGATTCAATACAGAAGATGATATTGACAGAGTGCTGGAAGTCGTCCCCGATGTGGTTACACGACTACGAGACCTCTCTCCAATTTACAAGAAGAAGTGATTGAATAATGAAATCGACAAAATACAGCGAAAAGGTTCTTGACCATTTCCGAAATCCGCGGAATGTTGGCACACTAGAGGGAGATGATGTTGCCGTTGGTAAAGTAGGCAACCCAACCTGCGGGGATATCATGGAAGTGTACATTCGCATTGATGGTGAAAAGATTACTGATGCCAAATTCAGAACTTTTGGATGTGGATCAGCCATCGCCACAACAAGTATGACCACAGAGATGGTCGTTGGAATGACCCTAGATGAAGCCATGGAGCTCAATCGATCCGACGTTGCTGATGAGCTGGATGGTCTACCTCCCATCAAGATGCATTGTTCAAACTTGGCTGCGGATGCACTTCATGAGGCAATCACCAACTTTCGCATAGGAAGAGGAGATATCGTCGCGAAAGAGGAGAAGTCTGCAGAACCGGAGCCAGGATGCGTTGTGGGTCAGGATGAATACCTCAACAAAGGCGTCTGGCTTGTTGTTGATGACCCACCAGCGTTCAAGGATCAACGTACTCTAATACTTCATTCTGGTGATGAATCCGTTGAAACAGCGATTGAACTAACGGAGCAGACCGACAGAGTAATCCTTCTCACACCAGAAAAGACTGTCATGACTACACCTGAGCTGGAAAAGCGGCTGGAAGAGTCCAGTGTAAAGCTACTAACTGAATCCCGACTTCTTGAAATTCGTGGCGAGTTCGAGGTAGAAAAAGCACTAATATTCAACATTGATGAGGATGAGGAGTACGAGCTCTTCGTTGACGCTGTCGTAATCATCGAATAGTGCTTCAAGAACGACAGATACAAATGACATCAGCATCGCTCACGAAGACATTATGATAGATTTCAGAACTGCTACTTCAGCTGACATCCCGTTACTTGAGAGCATGTACAGGAAGGAGATTGAAGACCACGCAGAACGTGCCCTGAGATTCGCTGAGGATCTGGTTCTGAGATACAAAACTCTTCTCGCCATCAAAGACAATGCAGTGTGCGGGACAGTGGTGTGGGAACCTAGAGGGGGACTTGACGATGGTGTCGTTGAGATGATCGGATTGGGAGTGAATGAGGGTTTCAAACGTCAAGGCATTGCATCAAAGTTGGTGGATGCCATGATTGAAGAGACCTCACAGTTCTTTTCGTCAAAGGGATACACATTGAGAGTGATCCTCTTATTCATGGAGAAAATGAATGAAACCGCGCGCAAGTTCTACTCAGCAAACAGATTCAAAGAGGTAGCTACTATTCCCTCACTCTATCCACTAGATGACGCGTCTATCTGGACACGGCATCTCTGAATTTCGTTAGGGTGAAACCAAATGTCAAAGGGACCAATCATAGGAACCTTGCAAGAGCGGTCGCTACATGCTAGCTTGAAACAGCTATACATGACGGGAGATGCTAGAACAGAGGTGTCAGTAGATGGGTTTGTTGTGGATGTTGTAAGAAACGGACTCCTAATCGAAATTCAGACACGCAATTTTGCTGCAATCAAAAATAAGCTGCTTTCACTTCTAAAGAGTCATCGTGTCAGATTGGTATATCCTCTACCCAAGAAAAAGTGGATAGTGAAAGAAACACCAGATGGAGCAAAACAACTCAGTCGAAGGTCGTCTCCAAAGCGATGTGGGTTTGAAGATGTTTTCGACGAGCTTGTTCGAATACCTAATCTCATAGCTCATTCGAATTTCTCAATCGAGGTGCTGTTGATTGAGGAGGAAGAGATACGTCGTCAAGATGGAAAAGGTAGTTGGCGGAGAAGAGGTTGGAGCATCATGGACAGGCAACTAATCGAGGTCATAGACAAGCGTTTGTATGAAAAGCCGTCAGATTTTCTACATTTCATCCCGGACTCACTTGAGAAACCGTTCAGGAATTCAGACCTTGTAGAAGCTCTAGGAATCTCACACCGACTTGGACAGAGATTGACATACTGCTTGAGAAACATGAACGCTTTGAAAATAGTGGGCAAGAAAGGAAATGCACTCCTTCACGACATTGGTTGATCCATTGTTATTCCCTTTTCAAGACATCTTGAACATCCTGCAAGTACTCGCTACCTGGTGTTTCCCATCGGCTAGTCTTTTCATTGTAGAGATCGTACGGGTGAGAGTCCATACTCATTTTCGCATCATGGACTGTTTGAACAAAACAAGACGCTAGATGAGGACGTAGAACATCAAGTCCTTTCAGGAAACCCATCATATCCTGAGAATTGAAAGCAATCTGAATTGCAAACCGGATTCGAGATTCCATTGTGATTGTCGCAGGGTATGGAAGCTGATAGAACACCGACAGTAACTGGTCTTGCGGTTTTTCCAGTTCGATGAAACAAATGAGATTCAGTTCATTTTCAGTTGTGCTTACGGTCGACCTGTAACCTTTGATTATCTTTTCATCCTCTAATCGTTTGATTCTCTTGTTCACCTGTGCTTCTGACAGTGACAAGATCTTGGCCAGTTTCTTCTGGGTAATGTCTCCATCATCAAACATATGTTTTAGGAGAAGTACGTCAGTAGTGTCAAAATCAACTATGGGTTGCACTTCATCTAAAGGCAGTTCGAATTTCGCTTTTAATTTGAGTGTCTTCGGAATCTGGTCCCTCCATCTACTCCAATCCCAACCCCAGCCCAGCGTTGAATTGTAATAATCATAGTTTGCAGGTTTGGCATCAAAATCTGCGATATCGAAGATGAAGAAATCCGAGATAAGCTCAGCCTTCTGAAGTTCCTCAAGAATCCTGCGAGTTATTCTTGGTGAGGACAAAGAATAGAGGGAATACACAAGATATCCATTGAACCGTCCATAGGTCGGACTGTTGTGATATACCGTGTCAATCGCATGAAAGATGTCAGGTAATACTTCAGCTCCACGGGGAGTCGCATTCACTAAGAAGATATTCTCGCCAAGGCCCAGCTTGCGTTCTATTGTCAAGACGCGAGTTGGACCGAGTACACCGGTCTCTCGCAACCTCTTCAAACGATATCTTACTGTTCGAGAGGGCAACTTCAGGAATGCGCCAACGTCCTCCGTTGAAACCTTCGGACCAAGCCTATCAATGGCTCCGATGATATCGAGATCCTTAGAGTCTAGTCGTGTCGTTGGAAGTCACCTTGATATTTCATTGAATCAATTGTTTATAATTGACAATTTCTGAGCAATTACATTCTTACGTTGTTGGCAAATCTTATATATAAAGAGGTTGCCACAAATGTGTATAATACATGTTTATTGGTAAGGAAATCTCGATTTCTGGCCGGTAAATATATCCCATTGAAGCGTGGTGAAAATGAGCATACCCATCAACCTGACAAAGAGCACACTTGTGGTGCTTAACAAACTGGACAAAGAAGGACCGATGAGTCCACAGGATTTAGCCGAGTCGTCAGGTCTTGCAATGAGAACAGTCACGTTAGCGCTCAAGACCCTGTTGACTGGGAAGTTCTGTCGACGAACACCGAATCTCATGGACATGAGAAAACCTCTGTACCATGTTGATTCAGAAAAGATCAGGGAGCTCCGTCGTAACGCCGAAATCACGCGGTCCATGGCACACATGCACATCAGATAATCAATCGCGGTCTGGCCGTGGTTTATCCTCGGCCAAGACATTTACTTTTTAAATATCAAGTGCAACTATTGTCAGAAAAACAATTCTTGAGGACTGCATGCATGACTGCACCTCGGGCGACATCCATGTCAGGCAAACCGCTTACGAACTCCTCACACACTCTCATCGCAGGAAGTCCGACAGGAGCTGGAAGACCACAACCATCGTCATCACCATTTGCGACATCCACCTCACGAATGACGGAAGGCGAGAGACCAAAATCAGAAATGACACTATACATGATCTCTAGAGCGGCATCACAAAGAACACATTGTTCACTTGTGTAAACTATGATACAAGCACAACGACCGCACTCTGTCTGCTCAGTCTTGTAAGAAGCGTAGGTTGATTCTTGCTTTACTGTCATCTCCGTTCAAATGAAACATCATCAAATCTGAATATAACCGGTCTGAGCAAACCAACCATGAATAAAATGCCCCTACACGTCTTGTACACTCATTCTGTGAACGCGTCTGACCAAAGATGGAAAAAATACATGAGTTTGATAGATTAGGAATGGAGGTCCGTAGTAGTAGAAGACTCACACCTTAACAATTGGCCATAGTGTCAGGGTATTACGAGCCTATTACGTCCAGACCAGTCATCAGATCGTTTAACAGATCTACAGCATCTTCTATTCCAATGGACAAACGGACTGTTGATTTGGAGATGTCCATTTCGTTCAGGGCACTCTCTTCAAGACCATAGTGTGTTGAAAGTGCAGGAATGCTTGCCAAGCTCTCGACACCACCAAGTGAAACTGCATTCAAGAAGATTTCGAGAGAGTCAACGAACTTGCTAGTCCCAGTCAAATCAGAATCTAGATCTATCGACATCATTCCCCCAAAACCATCCATCTGTTTTCGTGCAACATCGTGTTGCGGATGGCTTGAAAGACCAGGGTAGTGAACTCGCAGGATTCGTGAGTCATTAGACAATTTTTCAGCAAGATACTTTGCATTGAAGTTATGCTTCTCCATCCTTACTCCGAGTGTCTTAATTCCCCGGTCTAAGAGGAATGAAGCAAATGGATCCATTGTCCCCCCAAGAAGCTTTGCGGCGCTGCGAACATCAGCCATTATTTCCTTCGACCCAGAAATTGTGCCAGCGATTATGTCACTGTGACCGCCCAGATATTTAGTAGCGCTGTGCATCACTAGGTCGATACCCAACTCATAGGGCCTCTGGTTTATTGGTGAGCCGAACGTACTATCGATCATACTGATGGTTCCTTTAGCGCGGGCTGCGTCTGCCACAGCCTTGATATCAACAATCTTGAGGGTCGGATTTGTTGGGGTTTCAAAGAAACAGAGTTTGTAGGTCGATCCAGAGTCAGCAAGTCTGTCAGCTACTTCAGCTGTATCAACATAATCTATCTGAACACCGCTTTGTGAAATTATCTTGTTGAAGAGATGAAGAGTACCACCGTAGATCGAATCACTAGAGAGGATTCTATCTCCACTTTTTACGAGACCCATTATTGCGGAAGAAATGGCAGCCATCCCTGATGCAAGAACATGAGTGTCTTCAGTTCCCTCAAGGGCATTCAGCTTCTCCTCTACGTTCTTCGTGGTTGGGTTGCTCCATCGAGTGTACACATCTTTTCCAGTTTTGCCCTGTACCGAATCCAGTAGTTGTTGCTGATTCTCAAAAACAAAGGTGGAGGTCTGTACAATCGGGACCACAGCAGGTCCTGAAGTCTGTGTATGCTCACCCTGAACGCAGAGAGTCGATGGTTGTCTCTTTCTAGTGCTCATTGTTTACACTCCGTCTTGTGATAAATGGATAGATAGAGATTGCTCATTTGAAACTTATAGGTAAGCATAATCGTGCAAAATGATGTGATTTTGATTTACCCATGCTACGAGTATTTATTCAGCATCAAGGAGTTTGTTGGGATTATTTACCAGACTGCTATATTGGTAGATAGTCTTGGAAAATAGGCTGCAGCCACACTTTGTGCAGTCGTTGCTTCGTTCTTCATGTCCCTTTCTGTTGTGACCGCATATGCACTCATCTAATGCACGCATATCTATTGGTCGTTGAATAGTATCATCTGTCATTTACAATCTTTCAACTATAGTAATTTAACTATATTAACCTATGTTAAAGCGCAGAACGGACGCATGTGGATTGGCAAAGACTACGTACTAGGATACGGTTCTTCTGGAATCACTAGACCTATGATGATATACCCCAGTATTCCGATGACCGTGAGAGTGAAGAGGAACATAAGAACTCGAACAAGTGCGGGGTCCATTTTGTAATGTTTGGCAATCCCTCCACATACTCCCAAGATGATACGATCATCCCTTGATCTATACAACCCCGGCCCTCGCGCTCCAGGAAAATCATCAGGTGTTGGTATCTCCGCCATTCTACCACCGAATCAAAGTATTTCGTGAGAGATATTAAACATTTACACACGAGGTTTTCGGTACCTACTTAACAGTACTAAAGAATCAACTGCAACGATGAATACCCTAGAGGCAATCAGAGCTCTTCCAAAGGTCGAACTCCATGTTCATACCCTGGGATCTATTCAGCCATCCACACTTCTGTCAATCATCAAAGAAGACGGCAAAGATACACCCTACAAGACAGTCGAAGATATCGTGAAGAGATTTCAGTACACTGACTTCACTCACTTCATCGAGGTGTACATGGAGATTGTCGGATATATCTCAGATGAGAGCCACTTCGAACATATCACCTTCGACATGCTCGAGAAATGCTCAGAGTGCAATACACGTTATGTTGAGGCAAGCTTCTCTCCACGAGATCATATCCAACACAACCTAGATTTCGCAAAAATGATTGATTCTATCAACAAGGGTATAGACCGAGCGCGTGAATCGTTTGGTATTGAGACAAATATTCGAATAGACCTTGTCCGCAGTTCTACGCAGGATGAAACAATGGAGGTGCTGGATCACATTGCAAAGAACCCATACAACATTGTATCCGTCGATATAGGCGGTAACGAAACTAGGTTCCCACCAGCTCCTTTTGCTGAGGCGTTTGAGCGAGCACGAGAGATGGGACTTCACCTTGTCGCACACGCTGGAGAAGCAGCAGGTCCTCAGTCAATATGGGATGCCATAGAAATCCTCAAGGTGGAACGCATTGGACATGGTGTGTCCGCTCGTGAGGACCCTAGATTAATTGCTCTTCTCAAAGAGAACCGGATTGGTATTGAGATGAACCCCATCAGCAATGTTAGAACGGGTGTCGTCAAATCAATCCAAGATCATCCTATCCGGGAGTTCTATGACAAGGGTCTCTTAGTCACAGTCAATAGTGATGACCCTTCACTGTTTCACACAGATCTGAATAATGAGTATCTTCAGATCCACGAGCATCTTGGATTTTCAGTTCCCGAACTGTTCCAACTCTCAATGAATGGTATAGAAACCGCATTCATTGCCGAAGGAATGAAGAAAGAGTTGAGAACGTCATTCTCCTCGGAATACGATCAAATAATGAAGCAGATTGATTCATAGATTCACTCTTCGTCAAGCACACGCCAAGCAAGGAATGAACCAACGGTCTCCAGTGG